>NZ_CP067169.1:0-300000 GCF_028553885.1 Paracoccus aestuarii | reverse complement strand
GCGGTCCGCGATGCTGTCCTGCGCCAGATAGGGGTTCACCGTGGTCGCGCCGCAGCCGATCAGCACCGCGAAGTAATGCGGGTCGATGCATTCCGCCGAGCGCACGTTCACCGAACAGAAGGTCCGCAGGCCCTTGCGCGTCAGCCAGCTATGCACCGCGCTGGTCGCCAGGATCATCGGCATCGCCACGCGGCCCGGACCCTGCGCGTCATCCGACAGGACCAGATGGCCCGCGCCCGAGCGCACGGCATCCTCGGCCTCGGCGCGGATGCGCGCCAGGCCCTCGCCCAGGGCGTCCGGCCCCGCGCCTTCGGCAAAGGTGCAGTCGATCACCGTCACGGTGTCGCCGAACATCTTCACCATCTCGTCGTATTCGCCATTGGCGATGAAGGGGCTCTCCAGCACGACGATCTCGGTCTGGCTGCTCGACTCGTCCAGCACGTTCTTGAGGTTGCCGAACCGCGTCTTGAGGCTCATCACCCGTGTCTCGCGAAGCGAGTCGATGGGCGGGTTCGTCACCTGGCTGAAGTTCTGGCGGAAGAAATGGCTCATCGGGCGGTACTGGTTCGACAGGACCGCAGGCGGCGTGTCGTCGCCCATCGAGGCGATGGCCTCCTTGGCGTCCTCGGCCATGGGCGCGAGGACATGCTCCAGATCCTCATGCGTATAGCCCGCGGCGGTCTGGCGGCGGCGCAGGGCATCGCCTTGGAACCGCACGGCCTCGGGCAGGTCGCGCATGATGTCGTTCAGCTCGGTGACCTTCTCGATCCATTCGCCGAAGGGCTGGCTGGAGGCCAGCCGGTCCTTGATCTGCGAATCGTGGTAAAGCTTGCCGTCCCACATATCGACCGCGATCATCTGGCCCGGCCCAAGCGCGCCTTTTTCACGGACATTCATCTCGTCGACCGGCACCATGCCGACCTCGGATCCTGCGATGACCAAGTTGTCGCCCGTCACCACATAGCGCATCGGCCGCAGCCCGTTGCGGTCCAGACCGCCGCAGACCCAACGCCCGTCGGTCATGGCCAAGGCGGCGGGGCCGTCCCACGGCTCCATCACCGCGTTGCAATAGGCGTACATGTCGGCCCAGGCCTTGGGCATGTCGGTCGTGGCCTTGGACCAGCTTTCCGGGACCAGCATCGTCTTGGTCATCGGCGCGGAACGCCCCGACCGGACCAGAACCTCGAAGACCGCATCCAGCGCCGCCGAATCCGACGAGCCGGCCGGCACGATCGGCTTGATGTCCTCGGCCGCGTCCCCGAAGGCCGAGGATGCCATGCGGATCTCGTGGCTGCGCAGCCAGTTCAGGTTGCCCTTCAGCGTGTTGATCTCGCCGTTATGGGCCAGCATGCGGAAGGGCTGGGCCAGCCACCATTGCGGGAAGGTGTTGGTGGAATAGCGCTGGTGATAGATCGCGAAAGCGCTCTCGAACCGCTCATCCTTCAGGTCGGGATAGAATTCGGCCACCTGCTCGGCCAGCATCATGCCCTTGTAGATGATCGACCGGCAGGACAGCGAACAGAAATAGAGCTCGCGCACCTGGGCCGCGATGGCGGCCTTCTCGATGCGGCGGCGGATGATGTAGAGCTCGCGCTCGAAGCGGACCTGGTCGATGTCCTTCTCGCAGCGGATCAGGATCTGCTCGATCTCGGGGCGGGTGGCATTGGCCTTCTCGCCCAGGACCGAGGTGTCGACCGGCACATGGCGCCAGCCATAGATGTAGTGGCCCATCCGCAGGACCTCGGATTCCACGATGGTCCGGCAGGCCTCCTGGGCGGCGAAGTTGGTGCGGGGCAGGAAGACCTGGCCCACGGCGATCAGCTTGGACTGGTCGGGTTCATGGCCCGTGCGGCGCACCTGGTCATAGAAGAAGGGCACCGGGATCTGCACATGGATGCCCGCGCCGTCGCCGGTCTTGCCGTCGGCATCGACCGCGCCGCGATGCCAGATGGCCTTCAGCGCGTCGATGCCGTTCTGCACGACCTTGCGCGACGGCTTGCCGGCCAGATCGACGACAAAGCCCACCCCGCAGGAGGAATGCTCGTCCTCCTGCCGATAGAGGCTGTTCCGGTCCATCCAGTCGCGGCGGGCTTCTTCCTTGGCTTGCCAATCGGTGGTCATGATGCGGCCCTTTCCTGCGGGATCTGCGTCAGCAACTGATCGCAGTCGAATTGCGGTGTCGTGCTGCCGAAACCGGCGGCACCGGGGGGGATGAACAGCACCGGGCTGTCATCGGTCTGGCGGGTCTCGCCGGTCCAGTCGCTGCTGGTCTCGGTCCCGCCGAAGAATCGGTTCAGCTCGCGGCTGACGAACTGGCTGCCCTCGCGGGTGATCAGCAGATCGCCGCCCTCGGACCGGGTGGTCAGCCGGAACCGGGTCCGGTCCAGCTGGCGGCCGCCGATGGTCGCCGTCTCGCCGGTCAGTTCGTCATGGCCCTGATGGCGCAGCCGGATGCCGTCCGCCGATTCGGTCCAGAAATCGAAATCGTCGCGCCCCGTCTCCAGCAGGCGCGACAGGCTGGCATGGCTTTCGGCCTCGTCGACCAGCCGGTCCACGATGCCCGAGGTGACGCTGGTGCTTTCGATCCAGCGGGTCTCGGCATCGATGGTGGCCAGGTGGAACAGCCCGTCGCGGCCGAAATGGGCGCTGTGGCGGTGCCCCTCGGGATCGGCCGCGCAGGTATAGTAATGCGTGACGGTGCAGCTGCGGTTCTGCGCGGTCAGATCCAGCGTGCAGCCCGCGGGCGGCGTGAAGACCGCGGCCCCCGCCTGCCCCGCCAGCAGCAGCGCGGCGATGCCGAGCGCCATCCCCGTCAGGATGCGCGCCCCGTCCGGCCCCGCAGCCGCCGCATGCCCGTCGATCCGGTCATGTGCCATGGCTGCGGCCCTATTCGGCGGCGACGCGGGCATCGCCCGTCAGATAGGTCGCGATGGAGTCCGCCGCCTCGCGCCCGTCGCGGATCGCCCAGACCACCAGGCTGGCGCCGCGCACGATGTCGCCCACCGCATAGACGCCGGGGATCGAGGTCATATGCGTCTGGAAGCTGGCCTTGATCGTGCCCCAACGGGTGACCTCCAGCCCGTCCACGCCCCACAGCTTGGGCAGGTCCTCGGGTTCGAAGCCCAAGGCCTTGATGACCAGATCGGCGGGTTCGTCGTAATCGGCGCCCTCGATCAGTTCGGGGGATTGGCGGCCGGTGACGTCGGGCTGGCCCAAACGCATCTTCTGGATGCGCACGGATGCGACCTGGGGCAGGCCGTCCACATCGGCCTCCTGCGCGGTGGCGGCGACGCCTGTGACATGGCCCGCAAAGCTGCCCGGCGCCGACAGCCAGACGAATTCGACGCCCTCTTCCTCGGCATTCTGCACCTCGCGCTGGCTGCCCGGCATGTTGGCCCGGTCGCGGCGATAGAGGCATTTCACCGATTGCGCGCCCTGCCGGATGGCGGTGCGCACGCAATCCATCGCCGTGTCGCCGCCGCCGATGACGACGACGCGCTTGCCGCGGGCGTTCAGCTCTCCGTCCTCGAAATCGGGGACCTCGTCGCCGAACTCGACCTTGTTGGATGCGGTCAGATAGTCGATGGCGCGCACGACCCCGCCGTGATCGGCATTGTCGATGTCCAGATCGCGGGTCTTGTAGACGCCCGTGGCGATCAGCACCGCGTCATGCTTGCCGCGGATCGCGTCGAAGCTGATATCCTCGCCGACATTGCAGTTCAGCACGAACTCGACGCCCCCATCGGCCAGCAGCTGGTTGCGGCGCATGACGACGTCCTTCTCCAGCTTGAAGCCGGGGATGCCATAGGTCATCAGCCCGCCCGCGCGGTCATAGCGGTCATAGATCGTGACCTGGAACCCCTGCCGGCGCAGCATGTCCGCCGCGGCCAGGCCGCCCGGACCCGCACCGATGATGCCCACCGATTCCGCGCGTTCCTGTGCGGGCTTGGCGGCCTCGACCCAGCCCTGGTCCCAGGCCGTGTCGGTGATGTATTTCTCGATCGCGCCGATGGTGACGGTGCCGTGGCCCGACTGCTCGATCACGCAATTGCCCTCGCACAGGCGGTCCTGGGGGCAGATGCGGCCGCAGATCTCGGGGAAGGTATTGGTGGCCTGGCTGACGCGATAGGCCTCCTCCAGCCGGCCTTCGGCGGTCAGGCGCAGCCAGTCGGGGATGTTGTTGTGCAACGGGCAATGCGACTGGCAATAGGGCACGCCGCACTGGCTGCAGCGGCCCGCCTGTTCGGCGGCCTTCTGGGCGGCGAATTCGCGATAGATCTCGTGGAAATCCTCGCTGCGGTCCTGGGCCGAGCGTTTCTCGGGCATCTCGCGCGGGGTCGAGACGAATGTCAGCATCTTCTGCGTGGCCATGGCTGCGCTACCTTCCCTGAAAGGACTTCCGCAACCCGCATAAACCAAGGCTTTTCAGATGAAAAGTCAGCCGTGCTGACCTATTAGCGACTTTTCATGGTCCCGCCGCAGAATTTTGCCGCGGCGGGACGATATTTAGGTCAGTATTGCTTACATACCTGCGGAAAGCGCCAGCAGGGCAAGGGTTCCGACGATGATCCGCCACCAAGCGAACAGCGCATAGCCCCGGCGCGAGACATAGCCCAGCAGCCAGCGCACCACGACGACCCCGGTGATCAGCGCGAAGACGAAGCCGATGGCGATGTTGCCGATGGCCGCCCCGTCCAGCACGTCGCGATTCTTGAACAGGTCATAGGCAAACGCCCCCAGCATCGTGGGCATCGCCAGAAAGAACGAGAATTCCGCCGCCGACCGCTTGTCGGCGCCCAGCATCAGCGCCCCCACGATGGTGGCCCCCGACCGCGACACGCCGGGAATCATCGCCAGGCACTGGATGAAGCCCACCTTCAGCGCCATGGGCAGGGGGAAATCCTCGGCCCGGGCATAGACGGGGGCGACGGCGCGCCGGTCCACCCAGAGCAGGATGAAGCCGCCCAGGATCAGCATGACGGCGATCAGCATCGGCGTCTCGAAAAGGACGGTCTTGATGAATCCATGCGCCAGCACGCCGATTACGGCCGCGGGCAGAAAGGCCACCAGGATCGCGGCAATGAAGCGCCGCGCCGCCGGGTCATGGGGCGCATCGCGCGCGACCTGGGTGATCCGCGCCGCATAGACGCCCAGAATGGCCAGCAGTGCGCCCAGCTGGATCAGCACCTCGAAGGACCGGCCGGGCGATTCGAAGCCCAGGAAATGCCCCATCAGCAGCAGGTGCCCCGTGGATGACACGGGGATGAATTCGGTCAGGCCCTCGACGATGCCGAGGACCGCAGCAACGATCGTATTGGGTTCCATCAGTTCTCGCGGAGGTTCTTGGCCGAATCGTTCATGGCCTGGTACTGGCCCGACGGCCGGAACCGCCACAGATAGCTGTCCAGCGTCGCGGCCGCCGAGACGGGCTGGATGCCCAGATCGGCAAAGCCCATCGCGCCCTCGGACACGACATTGTCCCGGCGCAGCAGCGCCAGCTGGTCGCGGCTGAGCGCGCTGTTGGTGAACAGCCCGCCGGTGACGAACTGGACCGCATCCAGCATGCGCGCGCCGAGGCCCGCCACGGCAAAGGGCAGGTTCACGACCAGGCGGCGGCGGTTCACCACCTCCAGCACCTGGCCGACGATCTGGCGCATGGTCAGGATGTCGGGGCCGCCCAGCTCGTAGATGCCGGGGCGGGCCTCGCCGGTGGCGCCCATGACGGCGGCGCGGGCCACGTCCTCGACGAAGACGGGCTGCATCCGGGTGGAACCGCCGACGATCGGCATGACCGGCCCCATCCGGGTCATCCCGGCGAAGCGGTTGAAGAAATTGTCATCCGCCCCAAAGATCACCGAGGGCCGCAGCACCACCGCATCGGGCCGGGCCTTCAGCACCTCGGCCTCGCCGCGCGACTTGGCGGCGATGTAGCGGCTGGAGGATTCGGGATCGATCCCCAGCCCGGAGATATGGACCATGCGTTCCACCCCCATCTCGGCCGAGAGGCGGGCGATATGGGCGGCACCCTGGTCGAAGACGGCGTCGAAGGTGCTCTTGCCCTTGGGGGTCAGGATGTTGACGCAGTTCACCGCCGCATCGGCGCCCGACAGGGCGGCGCGGACCGACATCTCGTCGCGGATGTTGCACATGACCGGGACGACCTGGCCCACCGCGCCATAGGTGCGGGTGAACAGCGCCTCGTCGGGGCGGCGCACCGCGATCCGCACGCGCCAGCCCTGCCTGGCCATCAGCCGGGCCACCTGCCGGCCGACAAAGCCGGACCCGCCGAAGATCGTGACCAGTTTCGTCATGGCGTCTCGCCTTCCTTGATGTGGGCAATATGGCAGAACCCATATCCAAGCGGGGCCGCTGCGGCAAGGCGGGTCGCTGTCGCAAGGCCCGGATGGGCCGGGGATGGCCGGTCGGGAAAAAATGCCGGCTTTCATAAAATATCTCGAAATTCCTGTTCGACCCCCATTGACGCCCCCCCGCACTGTCTTTAATCAGCCGCTCACACCACCTGCCCAGGTGGCGGAATTGGTAGACGCGCACGGTTCAGGTCCGTGTGCCGCAAGGCGTGGAGGTTCGAGTCCTCTCCTGGGCACCATGAACAAAACCCCCGGAAACCTCTGGTTTCCGGGGGTTTTGCATTGGCGTCGGGGCCTTTTCGCGAATGAACGGTTGATTTCGGGGCGGCGGCAGGCTAGCTCGGTCCGTGGGACACCCCTCCCCAACGAGGGGCTTCATAGCTGGAAGGCTAGCCACATGACCGATCATGCGATCCCGGCTGCGCGGCCGGAAAATCCGCGTTTCTCCTCGGGCCCCTGTGCCAAGATCCCCCATTATTCGCTGGACATGCTGTCGGACGCCCCCTTGGGCCGGTCCCATCGCGCCGCCGTGGGCAAGTCCAAGCTGGCCGAGGCCATCGACCTGACCCGCGCGGTCCTGGGCGTGCCCGAGGATTACCGCATCGGCATCGTCCCCGGTTCCGACACCGGCGCGGTCGAGATGGCGATGTGGACCCTGCTGGGCGCACGGCCAGTCGAGATGCTGGCCTGGGAGAGCTTCGGCGAGGGCTGGGTGACGGATGCCGTGAAGCAGCTGAAGCTGGATGCCACCGTCCGCAAGGCCGATTACGGCAGGATCGTCGATCTGACGCAGGTCGATTTCGATAAGGATGTCGTCTTCACCTGGAACGGCACCACCAGCGGCGTGCGCGTGCCGAACGGTGATGCGATCCCGGCGGATCGCGCGGGCCTGACCATCTGCGACGCGACCAGCGCGGCCTTCGCCATGGACCTGCCTTGGGACAAGCTGGATGTGGTGACCTTCAGCTGGCAGAAGGTGCTGGGCGGCGAGGGCGCGCATGGCGTGCTGATCCTGTCGCCGCGCGCCGTCGAGCGGCTGGAGAGCTATACCCCCGCCTGGCCCCTGCCCAAGATCTTTCGCCTGACCAAGGGCGGCAAGCTGATCGAGGGCATCTTCAAGGGCGAGACGATCAACACGCCCTCGATGCTGGCGGTCGAGGATTACCTGGTCGCGCTGAAATGGGCGCAATCGCTTGGCGGGCTGTCTGCGCTGATCGCGCGGGCGGATGCCAATGCGGCGGCGGTGCGTGATTTCATTGCGGACAAGGACTGGATCGCGGATCTGGCCGAGGATCCGGCGACGGGCTCCACGACCAGCGTCTGCCTGAAGTTCACCGATCCCGCCATCAAGGACGGCGCCGCCTTTGCCAAGGCCGTGGCCAAGCGGCTGGAGAAGGAAGGCGTGGCGCTGGATGCAGGTGCCTATCGCGACGCGCCGGCCGGTCTGCGGATCTGGTGCGGATCGACGGTCGAGACGGCCGATGTCGCGGCGTTGATGCCTTGGGTCGAATGGGCCTATCGGGCCGAGCTGGCCGCACAATAACCGGCGCGGACCGGGGGCCAGCCCCCGGACCCCCGGGGTATTTCCGCAACGAAGAAACATGGCGTCGGCGAGGCTCTGCCCGGACGCATTTTACAAGGATGAATGACATGCCGAAGGTTCTCGTGTCCGACAAGCTGTCCGAAACCGCCGTCCAGATCTTTCGCGATCGCGGCGTCGAGGTGGATTACCTGCCCGATCTAGGCAAAGACAAGGAAAAGCTGGCCGAGGTGATCGGGCAGTATGACGGGTTGGCCATCCGGTCGGCCACCAAGGTCACCGACAAGCTGCTGGAAGGCGCGACGAACCTGAAGGTGATCGGTCGCGCGGGGATCGGGGTCGACAATGTGGACATCCCCGCCGCCAGCAAGAAGGGCGTCATCGTGATGAACACGCCCTTCGGCAACAGTGTCACCACGGCCGAGCATGCCATCGCGATGATGTTCGCGGTCGCGCGCCAGCTGCCCGAGGCCAGCGTGTCGACCCATGCCGGCAAGTGGGAGAAGAACCGTTTCATGGGGGTCGAGCTTTTCAACAAGACCCTGGGCGTGATCGGGGCGGGCAATATCGGCTCGATCGTGATCGACCGCGCTTTGGGTCTGCACATGAAGGTGCTGGCCTATGACCCCTTCCTGTCCGAGGAGCGGGCGCGCGAGATCGGCGTCACCAAGGTCGAGCTGGACGATCTGCTGGGGCGAGCGGACTTCATCACCTTCCACGTGCCGCTGACCGACAAGACCCGCAACATCCTGTCGCGCGAGGCCATCGCCAAGCTGAAGAAGGGCGTGCGCATCATCAACTGCGCCCGCGGCGGCCTGGTCGATGAGGAGGCCTTGGCCGAGGCGCTGAAGGACGGGCGCGTGGCGGGGGCGGCCTTCGACGTGTTCGCCGTCGAGCCCGCGACCGAGAGCCCGCTGTTCAACCTGCCCAACGTCGTCGTGACGCCCCATCTGGGCGCCGCCACCACCGAGGCGCAGGAGAACGTCGCCCTGCAGGTGGCCGAGCAGATGTCTGACTACCTGCTGTCGGGTGCGGTGCAGAACGCGCTGAACATGCCCTCGGTCACCGCCGAGGAGGCCGCCGTGATGGGCCCCTGGATCAAGCTGGCCGGGCATCTGGGGACGTTTGTCGGGCAGATGACGGATGAGCCGATCAAGGCGATCAACGTGCTCTATGACGGCGTCGTGTCCGAGATGAACCTGAACGCGCTGAACGCCTCGGTCATCGCGGGGGTGATGCAGGCCTCGAACCCGGATGTGAACATGGTCTCGGCCCCGGTCATGGCCAAGGAGCGCGGCGTGCAGGTCTCGACCACCACGCAGGACAAGGCCGGCGTCTATGAGGGCTATATCAAGCTGACCTGCGTGACCGAGACGCGCGAGCGGTCGATCGCCGGCACCGTCTTCAGCGACGGCAAGCCGCGCTTCATCCAGATCCGTGGCATCAATATCGATGCCGAGGTGGGCACGCATATGCTCTATACCCGCAACAAGGACGTGCCGGGGGTGATCGGCGCCCTGGGCATGACCTTGGGCGATCTGGGCGTGAACATCGCGAACTTCACCCTGGGCCGGTCGGCGAACGGGTCGGACGCCATCGCGATCCTCTATCTGGACGAGGCGATCAGCGACGAGGCCTTGGCCACGCTGCAGAACACCGGCAAGTTTCTGCAGGCCCGCCGGCTGCAATTCGAGGTTTGACCATTCCGCCGCGCGCCCCTAGCCATGGGGCGTGCGGCAAGGAGGGTTGCTATGCGGCTCTATGCGATCGGCGACATTCACGGCCAGCTGGACCTGCTGAAGGCGGCGCATGACCGGATCATGCGCGATGGCGGGCGCGATGCCCGCATCGCCCATGTCGGCGACCTGATCGACCGCGGCCCCGATTCGCGCGGGGTTGTGGAGCACCTGATGCGCGGCCAGCGCGAGGGGCGGCCTTGGATCGTCGTGCGGGGCAATCACGACCGCTTTCTGCCGGCATTTCTGCGCGACCCGGACTGGGTCGATCCCGGCCTGTCATCGGCGCAGCACTGGATCGACCATCCAGGCCTAGGCGCGGATGCGACGCTGCGATCCTATGGCGTCGACCCCGACCAGCCGCGCGACGCCCTGCTGCGCGAGGCGCGAAGGGCCGTGCCCCCCGATCACGCGGATTACCTGGCGACGCTGCCGCTGTGGTATCTGCATCCGCGGGCCTTGGTGGTGCATGCGGGCATCCGGCCGGGCGTCCCACTGCAGGATCAGGCCGAACAGGACCTGGTCTGGATCCGCAAGGGGTTCCTGGAATCGCAGGCGGATTTCGGGCCGCTGGTCGTGCATGGCCATACCGCGATGGACCGGCCCCTGCGCCATGCAAACCGGCTGAACCTAGATGGCGGCGCCGCCTATGGCCGCCCCTTGGCCGCCGTGGTGATCGAGCCAGACGGCATCCATCTGCTGACCGATCGGGGGCGCGAACCGATGCCCGTCACCCCCATCGGGCCCGAGGTGGACAGAATCGCCGCGAAGCGCTAAACAGCCTGCTGATTTTCTGACCAAGCCCGGATAGGCCCGAATGGAACACCCCAGGATGCTGAGCCACAGCCGCCATGCGAAATACAGCCTGGGCCAGGTCGTGCGCCACCGCAACCGCCCCTTTCGCGGCGTGATCTTCGACGTGGATCCCGAATTCGCCAATACCGAGGAATGGTACGAATCCATCCCCGAGGATGCGCGTCCGGCCAAGGACCAGCCCTTCTATCACCTCTTTGCCGAGACCGAGGCGACCTATTACGTCGCCTATGTCTCGGAACAGAACCTGGAGCTGGACGTGTCGGGCGAGCCGGTCGACCATCCCGAGCTGGCCGATGTCTTCGGCGCCTTCGAGGACGGGCGTTACTTCCTGGCCGGCCCGGTCAACTGACCCGGGTCAGTTCGGCGCGGTCTCGGACTGGCCGAAGGGCACGCTGAAGGCCAGGTAGTTGCGGCTTTCCTCGCGGTAATAGCACAGGGACTGGGTCAGGTCCTGGATCAGGAACCAGCCGAAGCCGCCCTCGGGCAGGTCCTCGGGGATCATCGGCGGCAGGCTGCGCGGCAGCAGACATTCGTCGGGCAGCGACACGCCGTCATCCGTCAGCGCGCAGGCCAGCCCCGAGGCATAGCGCACGATGCACAGGTGGATCACCGGCAGGCGCGCGCCCCGCCCCTCGGACAGGGGGGCATGTTCGGCGACGTTGTTCATCACCTCGGCCAGGACCAGTTCCAGCCGGCCCAGGGTGTCGTCGCTGACCTCGGCGCGGAAGCGGGCCCGCACGTCCTGCAGGGTGTCGCGCACGGTTTCGGGGCGGGCGTCCAGCACCCGGTGGAACATCGGTTGCGTCAGGGTCTGGGCGCGGTTGCCGATCCCTGGCTCGGGCCTTTCTGTCGGGGTCATTCACGAAGCTCCTTCTGAGCGGTCGGGGGGCTGGATGTCGAAGACGCTGTCCATCCGGGTCAGGCGGAACACCCGTTCGACATTGGGCGTCAGCGCGCAGAGCACCAGCGCCAGGTTCTCGGGCAGGCTCTTGCGCACGGCGATCATCGCGCCCAGGCCCGAGCTGTCCATGAAGTCGACCTTGGCCATGTCCAGATGGACGGGCTTGCGGTTGCGGACCACGATCTCGCGCAGCTTGTCCTTGAACACGGTGGCGATGGCCGCGTCGATGCGCGGTTCGGTGACCTTGATGTTCAGATGCGATTCGCATTCCTCGACGATGAACTGCATGATCGGGCCTTTCCTGCGTTCCTGCCACAGTGACTAGACGGCAAAGGTTACGATCCGGTAAGCGGGATGTCGGAGGATGGGGAAAATCATGACAAATCGACAGGTCTATGTGCTGGGCGCCGCGCGCACGCCGATGGGCGGACTGCTGGGGGCGCTGTCGGGGATGGCCGCGCCCGCCCTGGGGGGCGTGGCGATCGGGGCGGCCTTGGCGCGCGCGGGGGGCGCGGATCCCCAGGCCGTGCTGATGGGCTGCGTGCTGCCCGCGGGGCTGGGCCAGGCGCCCGCGCGGCAGGCGGGCTTTGCCGCGGGTCTGGACCAGGGGGTGCCCGCGACCACGCTGAACAAGATGTGCGGATCGGGCATGCAGGCCGCGATGATGGCATCGGACGCCATCGCCGCGGGCAGCGCCGGGGTCGTCGTGGCCGGCGGGATGGAGAGCATGTCGAACGCCCCCTATCTGCTGCCCCGGATGCGGGCCGGGGCCAGGCTGGGCCATGGCCAGGTCATCGACCACATGTTCCTCGACGGGCTGGAGGACGCCTATGACCCCGGCCGCCTGATGGGCAGCTTTGCCGAGGATTGCGCCGACGAATTCGGCTTCAGCCGCCAGGCCCAGGACGATTACGCCCGCGAAAGCCTGACGCGCGCGCAGGCGGCCATCGCCTCGGGCGCCTTCGGGGTCGAGATCGCGCCCGTTTCGGTCCCCGGGCGCGGCGCGGTCACGCTGGTCGACACGGACGAACAGCCGGGCCTGGCGCGGCCCGACAAGATCCCGCATCTGAAGCCCGCCTTCCGCCATGACGGCACGGTGACGGCGGCCAACAGCTCGTCCATCTCGGACGGGGCGGCGGCCTTGGTGCTGGGCGCGGGCGCGGATGGCGCCATCGCGCGCATCCTGGGCCATGCCACCCATGCCCAGGCCCCGGGCCAGTTCCCGACCGCCCCCGTCCCCGCCGCCCAGGCCCTCTTGGACCGCATCGGCTGGTCCAAGGACAGCGTCGATCTTTGGGAGGTGAACGAGGCCTTCGCCGTCGTGCCCATGGCCTTCATGGCGCGGATGGGCGTGCCCCATGACCGCGTCAACGTGAATGGCGGGGCCTGCGCGCTTGGCCATCCGATCGGCGCGTCGGGGGCGCGGATCATCGTCACGCTGATCCACGCGCTGCAGGCGCGCGGCCTGCAGCGCGGGGTCGCCGCCATCTGCATCGGCGGCGGCGAGGGCACCGCCATCGCCGTCGAGCTGGTCTGACTGCCCATCCCCCGGGCATCCTGCCCGGCCGCGCATCAGCCCGGCGGGGCCCTGCGGGGGCCATTGCGGAACTAACGGGCAAAATCCGTGGTTTCCCTGTGGACTTGCACCGATCCGGCACGGATCATCGGGCCAGCAGGTCCAAAACAAGAATATGGCAAGCGACGGGGGGATGATGAGTTATTACAACGAGATGTTCGAAGGCGACAAGGTTCGCGACCCCTATGCCCGGCTGCGGGACTGGGTCGAGACCATGCCCGACGATTTCCGCCAGATGAAGCAGGCCGAGGCCGAGGCGCTGTTCCGCCGCATCGGCATCACCTTCGCCGTCTATGGCGAGGGTGGCGACCCGGACCGGCTGATCCCCTTCGACATGATGCCCCGCGTCTTTGAACAGGCGGAGTGGCGGCGCCTGGAACGCGGCATCAAGCAGCGCGCCCGGGCGCTGAACGCCTTTCTGCGCGACGTCTATGGCCGGGGCGAGATCATCCGCGCGGGCCGCATTCCCGCGCGCCTGGTCTATCAGAACGAGGCCTATGAAAAGGCCGTGGTCGGTGTCGTGCCGCCACGCGGGGTCTATTCCCATATCATCGGCATCGACCTGGTGCGCACCGCCAAGGACGAGTTCTACGTGCTGGAGGACAATTGCCGCACGCCGTCGGGTGTCAGCTACATGCTGGAGAACCGCGAGATCATGATGCGCATGTTCCCGCAGCTGTTCCGCGGCAACAAGATCGAGCCGGTGGACCAATATCCCGAGCTGCTGCGCCGCACGCTGGAATCCGTGGCCCCCGCGAAATGCAGCGAGCGTCCGACCTGCGTGATCCTGACACCGGGCCATTTCAACAGCGCCTATTACGAACACAGCTTTCTGGCCAACCTGATGGGGGTCGAGCTGGTCGAGGGCCAAGACCTCTTCGTGGACGGCGAATTCTGCTATATGCGGACCACGACGGGCCCCAAGCGCGTGGACGTGATCTATCGCCGGATCGACGACCCCTATCTGGACCCGCTGTGTTTCCGGCCCGATTCCATGCTGGGGATTCCGGGACTGATGGATGTCTATCGCTCGGGCGGGGTCTCGATCTGTTCGGCGCCGGGCGCGGGCGTGGCAGATGACAAGGCCATCTATACCTTCGTGCCGGAAATGGTGCGCTTCTATCTGGGCGAGGAACCCATCCTGAACAACGTCCAGACCTGGACCCTGTGGAAGGATGACGATTACCGCTATGTCATGGAGAACCTGGGCGATCTGGTCGTCAAGGAGGTCCATGGCTCGGGCGGCTACGGCATGCTGGTCGGCCCCAAATCCACCAAGGAGGAGATCGAGGCCTTCCGCGCCAAGATCCAGGCCAATCCGTCGAACTACATCGCCCAGCCCACGCTGTCGCTGTCCACCTGCCCCACCTTCGTGGACGAGGGCATCGCGCCGCGCCATGTGGACCTGCGGCCCTATTGCCTCTGCGGCGACCGGATCGAGCTGGTGCCGGGGGGCCTGACCCGCGTGGCGCTGCGCGAGGGCTCGCTGGTCGTCAATTCGTCACAGGGCGGAGGTGTCAAGGACACCTGGGTCCTGTCGGAATGAGGGGGAGAAACACGATGCTCAGCCGCACCGCCTCGAACCTGTTCTGGATGGGCCGCCATCTGGAACGCGCCGAAACCGCCGCGCGCCTGCTGGATGTGGGCCAGCGCATCACGCTGATGCCCAATACCGAAACCGGCTATCAGAACGAATGGAATTCGCTGCTGCAGGCCTCCGGGACCTCGGACCTGTTTGCGCGGAAATACGGCGAGATCACCCAGGAGAAGGTCGAGGAGTTCATCTTCTTCGACCGCGACAACCCGTCATCCGTGGTGGGCTGCCTGGAAAAGGCGCGGGAATCGGGGCGCATCGTTCGCACCGCCCTGACCAGCCAGGTCTGGGACGCGCTGAACGTGGCCTATCAGGAGCTGCGCCACCTCGAACGCAAGCCCCGCGCGGCGGTGGACACGGCCTCGCTGGTGGATTTCACCACCGGCCATACCTCGACCGTGCGCGGCGCGATCAACGCGACGCAGCTGCGCAATGACGGCTGGCATTTCATGAACCTGGGATACGGGCTGGAACGCGCGGATGCGACCGCGCGGCTGCTGGACGTGAAATATTTCGTCCTGCTGCCGCGGATCGAATTCGTGGGATCGGGCCTCGACACCTATCAATGGCAGGTGATCCTGCGCGCGCTGTCGGCGCATCGGGCCTATCACTGGGCCTATGGCGGCGACATCACCGCGGGTCAGGTCGCCGATTTCCTGATCCTGAACGGGGAAAGCCCGCGCGCGCTGATCACCTCGCTCTATGAGACCGTGTGGCACCTGGAGGGGCTGGCCCGCCGCTATGGCGAGGCCGTGCCCAATGCCGCCCGGGACAAGGCGCGCGAGACGCTGGCCGCGCTGCAGGACCGCAATATCGAGATGATCTTTGACGAGGGGCTGCACGAATTCCTGTCCTGGTTCATCGGCGAGCTGTCCGAGATCTCGAACCTGGTCCACCAGGATTACCTGCAGGGGGGGGCCTGAAGCCATGAAGCTGCGCATCTCGCATCGCACCGTCTATCGTTACCAACAGCCGATCCGGAACCTGGTCCAGAGCCTGCGGCTGACCCCCTCGGTCTTCGAGGGTCAGCGCACCCATGACTGGCAGATCGACGTGACCGGGGGCATCCGCGGCCCCGGTTTCCGCGACGGCGCCGGCGACTGGATCGAGGGCTGGACCCTGCGCGGCCCCGCCGAGGAGGTCACCGTCAGCATCGAGGGCCGCGTCGACACCCGCGACACAGCGGGCGTCCTGCGCGGGCATCGGGAAATCGTGCATCCGCTGACCTATCTGCGCGACAGCCCCACCACCGCCCCCGATCCCGGGCTGCGCGATCTGGCGCAATCGGTCCAGGCCCAGGACCCGCTGGACCTGGCCCATGCCCTGTCGCGGGCCATATCGGATGCCATCGCCTTCCGCCCCGGCGTGACCCAGACCCAGACCACCGCCGCCGAGGCCCTGGCCTTGGGCGAAGGCGTCTGCCAGGACCACACCCATGCGCTGATCGCGGTGGCGCGGCTGCGCGACATGCCCGCGCGCTATGTCTCGGGCTATCTGCATTCAACCATCGACGGCGAGGCCCATGACGCCGCCCATGCCTGGGCCGAGATCCACGTCCAGGGCCTGGGCTGGGTCGGCTTTGACGCGGCGAACCGGTCCTGCCCGGATGAACGCTATGTCAGGCTGGGTTCGGGTTTCGACGCCTCGGATGCGGCGCCGATCCGCGGCGTGGCCATGGGCAGCGGGGCCGAGGACATGGATGTGCGCGTCCAGGTCGAGGAAATGGCCCAATAGAACCGGCGGCGGGGGGCGTCCACGCCCCCCGCCCCGATCTTACAGCGTGATGCGGTACTGCACGAAGCCGTCCGCGCCATCGCCCGCGGGCTCCAGCGTCAGGGCGGTGACCTGATCCGCGTAATCGGCCGCACCCGGCCCCGTGTCGAACAGCACCGTCGCCCCATCCGCGGGGGCAAAGGACCAGTTGCCGTCCGCCGCCGGGTCGATGGTGCCCTGATCGACGATATAGCGCACGATCACGTCGCGATTCGTGTCCGGCCCCTCGAAGATGATGGTGGACCCGTCCGCCCCCGGGAACGACCCGCCCCCCGTAGCGCGGTAATTGTTCGTGGCGACGATGAATTCCGCATCCATGTCGATGGGCCGGCCGTCATGTTCCAGATCGACGATGCGGTTCGCATCCGCATCCGCCAGCGTCCCGTCGGGCGCAAAGCGCGAGGGCTGGGTCAGGTCGATCCGATAGCTCACCCCGTCGATCACGTCGAAATTGTAGCTGCGGAAATCGGGGTTCAGCAGCGGCTGGTCCGCATGGCCCGGCTGGATCTGGTTGAAGGCCCCGGCGCTGCGTTCCAGCCAGTCCTTGACCTGCTGGCCGGTGATGCGCACCGCCCGGATCGTGTTGGGATAGAGATAGAGGTCCGCCACGTTGCGGATCGCGATATCGCCCGCAGGCACGTCGGTGAAGTAATCCGGCCCCCCACGGCCCCCGGCCTTGAAGGGCGCCGCCGCCGACAGGATCGGCAGGCCCTCATGTTCCGTGCCGGCCAGCATCTGTTCGATATACCAGCTCTGGGCATTGGACACGATCTGGACGGAGGGATCATCCGCCACCATCGCGAAATAGCTGTAGAGCGGCGCGCTGGTCTGGCCCACGGCGCGGCGGACGTAATCCAGCGTCTGCTGGTGATCCTCGGCGGTGGCCTCCTCGATGGCGGCGACGCTTTCGACCAGGGGCACGACGGCGTTCTCGGCGTCGCGGTCATAGATGGGGCGTGCCTCGACATCATGGCCGATGACCTGCCAGCCGTCGCCCCTGCGCTGCAGCAGCAGATCGACCAAGCCCATATGCGACCCCCAGAACCCGGCCATCACGGCGGGCTTGCCGTTGATCGTGCCCGCGGTCGCATCGACGCCCGGGTGATCCGCGTAATCGGGGCCGGGGAAGACGGCATGGGAATGGCCGGTCAGGATCACGTCGATCCCGTCGATGCCGGCCAGCGGGATGGCGGCGTTCTCCATCCCCGGCTCGTCGGTCATGCCGCCGATGCCGCTATGGGCCAGGGCGATGACCAGATCGCAGCCCTCCTCGCGCATGCGCGGGACCCAGGCTTCGGCGGATTCGACGATCTCGCGCGTGGTGACGCGGCCTTCCAGATGGGCGCGGTCCCATTGCATGATCGTGGGCGGCACGAAGCCGATGATGCCGATGCGGATCGGATGGACCTCGCCCGCGCCGTCGGTCAGCTCGCGCTCCAGGATGGCATAGGGGGGGACCAGGGTCGTGTCCCCGGTCACCGCATCGCCGCGTTCGGTGACGACATTGGCGCAGACGACCGGATAGCCGGTGCCCGCCAGGCTGGCCATCAGGAATTCCAGCCCATAGTTGAATTCGTGATTGCCCAGGCAGCCGCCGTCGAAGCCCAACGCGTTCATCGCGTCGATGATCGGATGGGTCGCGCCCTCGGGCATGCCGCGCTCATAGGCGATGTAATCGCCCATCGGGTTGCCCTGCAGGAAATCGCCATTGTCCAGCAGAATGGAATTATGTGCCTCGGCCCGCACGTCCTGGACCAGGGCCGCGGTGCGCGACAGGCCCATCGTGTCCGCCTGGCGGTCGGCATAGTAGTCATAGGGCCAGACATGCACATGCAGGTCCGTCGTCTCCATGATCCGCAGATGCGCCTGCCCCGCCTCGGCCCGGGCCGAGAACGGATGCAGCGCGACCAGCGCCAGCCCGGCCGCGCCGGATGACAGGAACCCGCGACGGGTCAGGGTGAAATGTCGTGTCATGGTGGTCATCCCTTGATATCCGATCCTGCACGATGTGCGATTTTCGCGCGCAAGGCGACCCAAAGTTTCATGACATCCTGTCCCAAGAGAGAGATTGCGGCCCGCCGCCCACGGGCCTAACGTCGCCTCTGGACTGGAACGGAAAGACCTGCCGATGACCTATTGCGTCGGACTGAAACTGGATGCGGGGCTGGTGCTGCTGTCGGATACGCGCACCAATGCGGGTCTGGACAACATATCCTGCTATCGCAAGATGTTCTTCTTCGAACGGCCCGGCGAACGGGTGATCGCGATCATGACCGCCGGATCGCTGTCGGTGACCCAGACCACCCTGGCCCGGCTGGAGGAGGCGATCGACGACGACCTGGCGGACGAGACGACGTCCATCCTGCTGGCGCCGACGATGCTGCGGGTGGCCACGATCATCGGCGACACGCTGTGCCGCACCCGGCGCGAGATCGCCGAGCAATGCCGCGATTTGCGCCAGCAGGCCTCGGCCAGCATGATCGTCGCGGGCCAGCGCAAGGGCGGCGACATGCGCCTGTTCCTGATCTATCCCGAGGGCAACTTCATCGAGGCGACCGAGGACACCCCCTTCCTGCAGATCGGCGAGCATAAATACGGCAAGCCCATCCTGGACCGCGTGGTGACCCCCGCGACCAGCCTGTCGGATGCGCAGAAGGCCGTGCTTCTGTCGATGGATTCCACGCTGCGGTCGAACCTGTCGGTGGGCATGCCGCTGGATCTGGCGGTGATCGACCGCGACAGCTGTTCGGTGACCACCCGCCGCCGCATCCTGGACGGCGACCCCGATTTCGCGCAGATGAGCGCCGCCTGGTCCGCCGCCCTGCGCGACAGCTTCGTCAAGGTCACGCTGTAACCGCACCACGAAGCGCGTTGCCGCACCCGCCCCGGCGCGGTAACAACCCCTGACGCATGCCAATCGGGGGACCCGCCATGACCGACAAGACCAGCCGCAGCCGCATCACCCCCGAGGAGGCGCTGGCCTATCACATGGAGCCGCGGCCCGGCAAATACGACATCACCCCATCCACCCCCATGACCACGCAGCGCGACCTGTCGCTGGCCTATTCGCCCGGCGTCGCGGTGCCGGTCCAGGCCATCGCCGACCGCCCCGAGACGGCATACGACTATACCACCAAGGGCAACATGGTGGCGGTGATCTCGAACGGGACGGCGATCCTGGGGATGGGGAACCTTGGCGCGCTGGCCTCGAAACCCGTGATGGAGGGCAAGGCGGTGCTGTTCAAGCGCTTCGCCGACGTGAACGCCATCGACCTGGAGCTGGACACCGAGGACGCCGACGAATTCATCAACGCCGTCAAGCTGATGGGCCCGACCTTCGGGGGCATCAACCTGGAGGACATCAAGGCGCCGGAATGCTTCATCATCGAACAGCGCCTGAAGGAGCTGATGGACATCCCGGTCTTTCACGACGACCAGCACGGCACGGCGGTGATCTGCGCCGCAGGCCTGCTGAACGCGCTGGAGCTGTCGGGCAAGCGGATCGAGGACGTGCGGATCGTGCTGAACGGCGCGGGGGCCGCCGGCATCGCCTGCCTGGAGCTGCTGAAGTCGATGGGCGCGCGGCATGACAACTGCATCATGTGCGACACCAAGGGCGTGATCTATCAGGGCCGCACCGAGGGCATGAACCAGTGGAAATCGGCCCATGCGGTCGTGACCACCGCCCGCAGCCTCGAGGAGGCGATGAAGGGCGCCGACGTCTTCCTGGGCGTCAGCGCCAAGGGCGCCGTGACCCAGGACATGGTCGCCTCCATGGCCGACAACCCGGTGATCTTCGCCATGGCGAACCCCGACCCCGAGATCACGCCCGAGGACGCCCATGCCGTCCGCCCCGACGCGATCGTGGCGACGGGCCGCAGCGATTATCCGAACCAGGTGAACAACGTCCTGGGCTTTCCCTACCTGTTCCGGGGCGCGCTGGACATCCACGCCCGCGCCATCAATGACGAGATGAAGATCGCCTGCGCCGAGGCCTTGGCGAGGCTGGCGCGCGAGGATGTGCCCGACGAGGTCGCCGTCGCCTATGGCCGCAAGCTGCAATTCGGGCGCGACTACATCATCCCGACGCCCTTCGATCCGCGGCTGATCCACGTGATCCCGCCCGCCGTCGCCAAGGCCGGAATGGATACCGGCGTCGCGCGGCGTCCGATCATCGACATGGAGGGCTATGTCCAGACGCTGAAGAACCGGATGGACCCCACGGCGGCGATCCTGCAGGGGCTGCATGCCCGCGCGCGGTCCAAGCAGGCCCGGATGATCTTTGCCGAGGGCGACGATCCCCGCGTGCTGCGCGCCGCCGTCGCTTGGCAGCGCACCGGCATGGGCCAGTCCCTGGTCGTGGGCCGCGAGGCCGAGGTCAAGGCCGAGCTGGAGGCCCTGGGTATGGGCGACGCCTTCCGCGAGATCAGCGTCGTGAACGCGGCCAACACCCGGCATTTGGACAGCTATCACGAGTTCCTCTATCAGCGCCTGCAACGGAAGGGCGTCGACCGCGAGGATGCGTTCAAGCTGGCCAATCGCGACCGCCACATCTTTGCGGCGCTGATGCTGGCGCATGGGCATGGCGACGGGTTGGTGACCGGGGCCACGCGCAAGAACGCGCCCGTGCTGGCGCAGATCGGGCAGGTCTTCGACGTGCGCCCGCAGGACGGGGCGGTGGGCATCACCGCCGTGCTGCACCGGGGCCGGATCGTGCTGATCGGCGACACGCTGGTCCATGAATGGCCCGAGGCCGAGGATCTGGCCGATATCGCCACCCGCGGCGCCGCCGTGGCCCGCGGCCTGGGGCTGGAGCCGCGCGTGGCCTTCCTGTCGTTTTCGAACTTTGGCTATCCGGTCAGCGAACGCGCGACCAAGATGGCGCAGGCGGCGCATGTCCTGGACGAACGCGGCGCCGATTTCGAATATGAGGGCGAGATGACCGTGGACGTCGCCCTGAACATGGAATCGGCCGCGCGCTATCCGTTCAGCCGCCTGACCGCGCCGGCCAATGTGTTGGTGGTGCCGGCGCGGCATTCGGCCTCGATTTCCGTGAAGCTGATGCAGGAGATGGCGGGCGCGACCGTGATCGGCCCGATCCTGACGGGGGTGGCGCGGCCGATCCAGATCTGTTCCACCAATTCGACGGTCAGCGACATCCTGAACATGGCCGCCATCGCCGCGGGCGGGATCGGCGTGCGGGGCTGATCCCGCGCGTCGATGGGTATTTGAGCAACGGAGAGGCTCAGGCGCCGCGTTCGAACTGACGCTGTCTTTCGCGGAAGCGGGCGCGGTCCTCGGGGCCGTATTCGGCGGCGCAGCGGTGGCAGCTGACGCCTTCCTCGTAATCAGGGTGGGCGCGGTCCTCGGGGGCCAGGGGGCGGCGGCAGGCATGGCAGAGACCGTGACGACCCGGCGCCAGGCCATGGGTCAGGCTGACCCGCTGGTCGAAGACGAAGCAGTCGCCCTGCCAGGCGCTGTCTTCCTCGGGGACCTCTTCCAAGTATTTCAGGATGCCGCCCTGCAAGTGATAGACCTGATCCACGCCCTGCCCGATCAGGTAGTTGGTCGATTTCTCGCAGCGGATGCCGCCGGTGCAGAACATCGCGATGCGCTTGCCCGCGAAGCGATGCGCGTTCGCCTGCCACCAGGCGGGAAAGTCGCGGAAGCTTTTCGTGCCGGGGTCGATGGCGCCTTGGAAGCTGCCGATCTGGACCTCGTAGTCGTTGCGCGTGTCGATGACGGCCACATCGGGCGCGGCGATCAGCGCGTTCCAGTCGCGCGGGGCGACGTAATGGCCGGTCCCTGCGGCGGGGTCCACGTCGGGCTGGCCCATGGTCACGATCTCGGCCTTGAGGCGGACCTTCATGCGGCCGAAGGGGGGTGCGTCTGCGGCGCTTTCCTTCCAGTCGAGGCCCGCGAAGCCGGGCCAGGCGCGGATGTGGTCCAGCACCGCCGTGATGCCCGCGCGGGGGCCGGCGATGGTGCCGTTCACGCCTTCGGGCGCCAGCAGCAGCGTGCCGCAGAGGCCTTGGGCCCGGCACAGGTCCAGGAGCGGCCCCTGCCGCGCGGCGGGGTCGGCCAGCCGCGCGAAGCGATAGAGCGCGGCGACGGTGATGGGGGGGTCGGTCAGCATGGGCGTGGCCTTATCGCGGCCACGCCCCTTGGCGCAAGATCAGAATACCAGGCCCAAGGCCAGCCCGCCCAGCAGATAGGTCATGCCCGTGATCAGCAGGATGCCCAGCATGTTCAGCACCACTCCGCCCCGCGCCATCTGCGCGATGGTCACCGTGCCGGTGCCGAAGACGATGGCATTGGGCGGCGTGCCCACCGGCAGCATGAAGGCGCAGGTCGCCGCCAGCGCCGCCGGGATCAGCAGCGTCATGGGGTCGGCCCCGATGCCCAAGGCCACGCCGCCCAGGATCGGGATGAAGGTCGCCGCCGTCGCGGTGTTCGAGGTCACCTCGGTCAGGAACATGATGATCGCCACCACGGCCGCGACCAGCAGCACCGTGGGCAGCGCGCCGAGGCCCGTCACCTGCTGGCCGAACCAGCCGTCCAGCCCCGACGCCGCCACCGCCGAGGCCAGCGACAGCCCGCCCCCGAACAGCAGCAGAACGCCCCAAGGCAGGCCGCGTTCGGCATCCTTCCATTCCAGCACCATCTGGTCGCGCCCGCGCCCGGGCAGCAGGAACATGACCAGACCCGCGCCGATGGCGATGGCCGTGTCGTCCAGCCCCCCCAGCCAGGGGGCGGCATCCTCGACGCCCGGAATGGTGATCAGAAGGCCCGGCACCACCCACAGGAAGGCCGCGCCCAGAAACACCGCCAGGACCATGCGCTCGCCTTGGCTCAGCGGGCCCAGGTCGCGGACCTGATCCTCGATCATCTGCTGGCCGCCCGGGATCTCGGGCAGGTCGAAGCGGTAGAGGACCCGCGTCATCAGCACCCAGCCCAGCAGGATGAAGACCAGCGCCAAGGGCGTGCCCAGCATCATCCATTCCAGAAAGCCGATGCGGCGGCCCAGCTCGTCCGCGGCATAGCCCGCGACGATGGCGTTGGGCGGGCTGCCCAGCAGCGTGCCCAGGCCCCCCATGGATGCCGACCAGGCGATGGCCAGCACCAGGCAGACGCCGAAGGCCTTGATGTTGGGATCCTTGACCACCTCGGAGATGGTGGCCCCGCCCTTCAGCGCCTCCTCGGCGGCGGCGCCGTCCTGGCGCGATCCGCGTTCCACCACCAGCGACAGGACCGACAGGCCGATGGGCAGCATCATCAGCGTGGTCGCGGTGTTGGACACCCACATGGACAGGAACCCCGTGGCCAGCATCATCCCCAGCACGATCCGCTTGGGCGCGACCCCCACCTTGCGCAGCGTCAGAAGCGCGATGCGGGTGTGCAGATGCCATTTCTCCATCGCGATGGCGATCAGGAAGCCGCCCAGGAACAGGAACACGATGGATGACGCATAGGGCTGGGTCGCCTGCGCCACGGTGCGGTCGGTCAGCGCCGGGATCAGCACGATGGGCAGCAGCGCGGTGGCCGAGAGCGGGATCGCCTCGGTCATCCACCAGACGGCCATCAGCGTGCCCACCGCGGCCACGATGCGTGCATCGGGCGACAGATCGGCCTGGCCGCCCAGGGCGAACCAGACCAGCGCCGCCAGCCCCAACCCCAGCAGCCTGAGGCCCCAGATCATCCGGGCGGACCGGATCGGGACCTCGTTCTCGTCATGGGGGGCGGGGTGGTGCAGGTCGTCCTTGATGCCCATCATCTCCTCCGGGTTATGGTGCAGCCTAATCCGGCGACGGCCTTAGCGCAAAGACCCCGGCGCGGCCAGAGGCCCTTGACCCCGGCCCCGCCGCCCGGCCAGATCGGGCGCGAACCGCAGGAGGCCCTATGACCCATGCCCTGATCGTCATCGACATGCAGCGCGACTTCTGCCCCGGCGGCGCGCTGGCCGTCCCCGAGGGCGACAGGATCGTGGCGCCGATCAACGCGATGATGCCCGATTACGACGCGGTCATCCTGACCCAGGACTGGCACCCGGCGGATCATTCCAGCTTTGCCGTCAACCATCCGGGCGCGCGGCCCTATGACCAGGTGCCGATGGATTACGGCCCCCAGGTCCTCTGGCCCGCCCATTGCGTGATCGGCCGGCCGGGGGCGGATTTCCACCCCGATCTGGCAGTGGACCGGGCCGAGCTGATCCTGCGCAAGGGGTTCCGGCGCGGCATCGACAGCTATTCGGCGTTTCGGGAAAACGACCGGCGGACCCAGACCGGGCTGGCCGGGTATCTGCGCGACCGGGGCGTGACCCGGGTCAGCCTGGCGGGCCTGGCGCTGGATTTCTGCGTCGCCTGGTCGGCGATCGACGCCGCCGCCCTGGGCCTTGAGGTGCGGGTCCTGCAGGATGCCTGCCGCGCCATCGACCTGGATGGCAGCCTGGAGGCCGCGCGCCGGTCCATGCGCGATGCGGGCGTGACATTGGCGTGACGCTTGCGCCGCCCGGCGCTTGCGGGCACCAAGGGCGAAATCTGCAAGGAATCCGGCCATGGTCGATATCGCCACGCGCGTCCACAACCACAAATGGAAGATCGACCCCATCGTGCGGTCGCTGATCGACACGGATTTCTACAAGCTGCTGATGTGCCAGTCCGTCTTCCGCAACAGCCCCCACACCACCGTCACCTTCAGCCTGATCAACCGGTCCCGCGACATCCGCCTGGCCGAGCTGATCGACGAGGGCGAGCTGCGCGAACAGCTGGACCATGTGCGCGGCCTGTCGCTGACCCGCGGCGAAAGCACCTGGCTGCGGGGCAACACCTTCTATGGCAAGCGCCAGATGTTCCGCCCCAACTTCATGGAATTCCTGGAGGGGCTGCGCCTGCCCCCCTATCACCTGGACAAGCGCGACGGGCAATACGAGCTGACCTTCGAAGGCCCCTGGCCCCAGGTCATGCTGTGGGAGATCCCGGCCCTGTCCATCCTGATGGAGCTTCGGTCGCGCGCCGTCCTGAAGGACATGGGCCGGTTCGAGCTGCAGGTCCTCTATGCCCGCGCCATGACCCGGCTGTGGGAAAAGATCGAGGCGCTGCGCGACCTGCCCGACCTGCGCATCGCCGATTTCGGCACGCGCCGCCGCCACAGCTTCCTGTGGCAGGACTGGGCCGTGCAGGCGATGATCGAGGGCTTGGGCGAGCGATTCACCGGCACCTCGAACTGCCTGATCGCGCAGCGCCGCGACATCGAGGCGATCGGCACCAACGCGCATGAACTGCCGATGGTCCGCGCGGCCTTGGCCGATGGCGACGCGGCCCTGCGCCGCGCGCCCTATGACGTGCTGGCCGATTGGCACGAGGAACACGAGGGCAACCTGCGCGTGATCCTGCCCGACACCTACGGCACCGAGGGATTCCTGGCGGGGGCGCCCGACTGGCTGGCGGGCTGGACCGGCATCCGCATCGACAGCGGCGATCCCGCCACCGGGGCCGAGACCGCCATCCGCTGGTGGCGGGACCGGGGCGAGGATCCGCGCGACAAGCTGATCATCTTCTCGGACGGGCTGGACGTGGACCGCATCGCGCGGCTGCACCGCCAGTTCCATGGCCGGGTCCGGGTCAGCTTTGGCTGGGGGACGCTGCTGACCAACGATTTCCGCGGGCTGGTGCCGGGCGACGGGCTGGCGCCCTTCAGCCTGGTCTGCAAGGCGGTGGCGGCGGATGGCCGCCCGACGGTCAAGCTGTCGGACAACCCCGCCAAGGCCACCGGCCCCGCATCCGAGATCGCCCGCTACAAGCGCGTCTTCGGCATCGGCGCCCAAGAGGCCCAGCCCGTCACGGTCTGACCCCGCTAGACCCCCGCCGCCCAGAGGATCATGAGGCAGGTCACCGCCCCCAGCCCCGCCGTGACCGGCAGGGTGACCAGCCAGGCAGCGGTGATGGTCAGGACATGGCTGCGCCGGACCAGGATGCGGCGGCGGGTCTCCTCGGCGGGCAAGGCCTCGGCCCGGCGGCCGCGGCGGCGGTCCAGCCATTCGCGCCCGAAGCCCACGCCGAAGACGCCGCCCACCGCCACATGCGTGGTCGAGACCGGCAGGCCCAGCCCCGATGCCGTCAGCACCGTGACCGCCGTGGCCAGCGACACGCAGAAGGCCCGCCCCGCATTCAGCCGGGTGATGCCACTGCCGACCATGCCCACCAGCCGGCGCCCGAACAGCAGCGTCCCCAGCCCGATGGCCAGCCCCCCCGCGACCAGGATCGCCATGGGCACAGCCCCCGCATCGCCGCGCCCCATCCCGCCCTGCAGCACGACCGACAGCGGCCCCGCGATGTTGCCCACGTCATTCGCGCCATGGGCAAAGCCCAGGATCACCACCGCCATCAGCAGGGCCGGGCGCAGCAGGCGCTTGGTGCCGGGCTTGTCGGGGCTGCGCGCCAATTCGTCCTGGACGCGGGCGCGGGTCAGCATCCAGCCGCCGAGGCCCAGCACCGCCGCCAGCGCCAGCTGCGGCGGCGCGCCGATCCGCCGGTCCAGCAGCAGCATCACATAGGCCGCGAACAGCCCCGTCATCAGCCCCACCAGCGCCGGCAGCCAGACCAGCGCCGCGGCACCCCGATCGGGCGCCTCGACCACCTTCAGGCGCAGCAGGATCAGCAGCCCCGCCGCCAGCCCCGCCGCCAGGATCGGCGTCGCCACCCAGACCGAGGCGATCATCGCCACCGTCCCCCAAGCCACGCCGCCCATGCCCAGAACCACCGATCCCGCCCCGGCGATGCCGCCCACGATGGAATGCGAGGTGCTGACCGGCAGGCCGATCCCGGTCGCCAAGGTGATCCAGACCGCCGCCCCGATCAGGGCAGCCACCATCACCATCGGGCCGCGGACCGACCCCTCCAGCGGGGCCAGCTGGACGATGCCGCGGGCCAGCCGTTCGGACACGGCACCCCCGGCCAGCACCGCCAGCAGCGCGCCGACCAGCGCCAGAACCCCCATGCCCAGCCGCCAGACCGGGCGGAAGGCATGCATCTGGGCCTGCTCAGCATGGCCGATGCGCCCCAGGTCCTTGTCCAAAATGCGGAATTTCTGGCCGCGCGTCATCCGGCGCGCTCAGCGACCGTCAAGCCGGGCCAGGATACGGCGCAGGCCGGGCTCGTCCACATGCTGCGCGGCCTTGGCGGGCGCGAACCATTGACGGCGGCGCTGCGATTGCTCGGGGAAATCGTCGCTGAGCGCGGTGACCTCCAGCAGGAAGACGCGCATCTCGACCGGGATGGCGAAGCCCTCGTCCTGGCCCTTGTCATAGCGATAGCGGCCCAGCTCGGTCGGGTGGACACGGCCGCGGACGCCAGCCTCCTCCCAAGCCTCCTGGGCGGCGGCGCCGGGCAGGGTGCGCCCCTCCATCGGCCAGCCCTTGGGAATGACCCATCGCCCCGTCCCGCGGCTGGTGATCAGCAGCACCCGGCCCGTGGCCGGATCGCGGCAGACCGCGCCCACCTGCATCGAGGCCGGGCGTCGTCCCAACAGCATGTCGAAGGACCGCAGGATCATGTTCATTCGTCGTCGTCCACCTTTCCACGCAGGGATTTCACGCCGCCGCGAATCGCCTTGGCCTTGAGCCGCCGCCGCTGGCTGCCCAAGGTCGGCCGTGTCGCGACACGCCGTTTAGGCGTAACGAGCGCCTGGCGGATCAGTTCCACCAGACGGTCGCGCGCCAATTCGCGGTTGCGGGCCTGGCTGCGGGTCTCCTGCGACAGGATCAGGATCGCCCCGTCCTGGGTCCAGCGCCGCCCGGCCAGCCGCCGCAGCCGCCGCTTGACCCCGTCCGACAGGCCGGGGGACCGTTCCGCCTCGAACCGCAGCTCCACCGCCGTCTCGACCTTGTTCACGTTCTGCCCGCCCGGTCCCTGAGACCGGGTGAACTGTTCGGACAGTTCCCATTCCTGGATGGTGATGGCGTCGGTGACATGCAGCATGGCCCCAAGATAGGATGCGTCCCGACCCCAGTTAAAGCGCAATACCGTTAATCGGGCGTGAATCGGCGTCGAAAATCACCCGATCACGCGACTTTGCCCCTGTTCGGGCCAATGCGCGAAGGGCAGGACGGCGCCCTCCCTCCGGCTGAGGGTCACGCGGCCCAGGTCGACCTCGGCCCGCAGCCAGCCGGGTTCGTCCATCGCGCCTTGGGCGATGATGCCGGTCTCGGGCCAGAACCCGTCCGGCGGGCCATAGATCGCCGCCCGTCCGCGGTTCTCGTCCAGGGCGGGCAGCCAGTCGCATGCCCCCACGGTGGGGGCATGCACGACGACGCATTGGCTTTCCAGCGCGCGGGCCATGGCGCCGATCCGGACCCGGTGAAACCCCGCCACCGTATCCGTGCAGCTGGGCACCAGCAGGATCTGCGCCCCCGCCTCGGCCAGGGCGCGGCCCAGCAGGGGGAATTCGCTGTCATAGCAGATCAGCACCCCCATCCGCCCCAGATCCGTGTCGAAGATCCGCAGCCCCGGCGCGCCGGTCACGTCCCATTCCTCGCGTTCGAAGCGGGTCATGATCTGCTTGTCCTGATGCCCGATCACGCCGCCGGGACCATAGAGCACCGCCCGGTTCACCGGCCGCGCGCCCTCGAAGACCGGCCCCGAGGCGCCCAGGATGTGACAGCCGTGCCGGGCCGCCAGTTCGGCATGCAGGGCCCGGACCGCGGGCGCGTGGCGGGCGACCTCGTGCAGGCCCGCCTTCAGATCGCCCGCCACCGCGCGACCGCCCAGCGATGCCAGTTCCATCGCGCCGTATTCGGGAAAGACCAGCAGATCGGCCCCGGCCCCCTCGACCCAACGGGTCAGCTTGTCGGCATAGGCGTCGAATGTGTCGAACCAGTCGATCGGATAGGCGGCAGAGGCGATCTTCACAGCGGTCTCATCCAGAATTGCAGGGATTTGTCGGTCTCGGCGGGCTGGCCCATGTCCTTCCACGCGAATTGCGCCACGACGCCCGGCAGGGGCGCGTAACCGCGCCGGGTCCAGAACCCGTCCAGTGGGCGGTAACCGGCGGGCCGCAGCGGGTGGTCATCGGGCCGGATGACGCTGCAGAAGGCCGACCAGCGGGCCCCCAGGGCGCGGGCGTGATCCTCGCGCGCGTCGAAGAAGGCATGGCCCAGCCCCCTGCCCCGATAGTCCGGCAGCAGCACCGATTCGGCGCAATAGAAGATCTGGGACAAGGGCTCCGGCCGGTCGGACCAGGCGGCGGCGAAATCGGCGGCGTGATCGGCCATGGGCGCGCCCGTCGCCGCCCCCACGATGCGGTCGCCGTCCATCGCCGCCACCACCACCGCGCCCGGCGACTGATAGGCCCGCAGATAGTCACGCTCGTAATCCTGGTCCCCGTCATAGAGATAGGGCCAGTCGCGGAACACCGCGATGCGCAGCCGGGCCACGTCGTCCAGGGCCCGCGCCAGCGCATCTCCCGTCAGGACCCGGACCGTGACGCTCATGCGCCGACCTGCGCCATCCAGTCGGCCAGGTTGTAATAGGTGGTCACCCGCGCGATGCGCCCGTCGCGGATGGTGAAGAACGCCCCCGCAGGCAGGCGATAGGTCTGGCCGCGGGCCTCGGGCAGGCCGGGATCGGTCTTCAGATAGGTGCCGTTCACCACGAATTCCGCCGCCGCCCGGTCGCCCGCCTCATTGGCCATGATGACCATGTCGGTCAGGTTCTCCCGATAGCATTCGGTCATATGGGCGTTGAATTCGGCGAATTTGGCGCGGCCGTGGCGGATCCTGCCCTCGTTCACGTGATGTTCGACATCGTCATGCAGCAAGGCCAGCATGTCGTCGCTGCGTCCGGCATTGAAGGCATCGTAATAGGCGGCGATCAGGTCGGTGGCGGTCATCGGTCTCTCCTCGGTCTTTGGCGGAATCTAGCGCGCGCGGCGCGCCCCGTCACCTGATCCCTAGGTCCGAGGGAACCCGACCCCGACCGCCAGCCTTGAAAAACCGCATGAACCTGTTAGCGCTGATGCAAACAGGACCCGGAGGGACGACATGGACAACCGCGATCAGCTCGGCAGACGCGAGATCACCTGCTTCAAGGCCTATGACGTGCGCGGCGAGCTGGGCAAGAACCTGGACGCGGATGTGGCCTATCGCATCGGCCGCGCCTTCGCGCAGGCGCGCGGCGCGAAACGCGTGGTCGTGGGCCGCGACAGCCGCGAGAGCAGCCCCGAGCTGGCCGCGGCCCTGATCGAGGGGCTGACCGATGGCGGCGCCGATGTGCTGGACCTGGGGCTTGCGGGCACCGAGGAGGTCTATTTCCACACCGGCAACCAGGACACCGATGGCGGGATCGAGGTCACGGCATCCCACAACCCGATCAACTATAACGGCATGAAGATCGTGGGCCGCGGCTCGGCGCCCTTGGACCCGGCGACCGAACTGCCGCCCATCGTGGATCTGGCCACCGGCGGCGATTTTGCCCCGGCCACCAAGGGCAGCGTCACCGATTTCAGCCATGCCCGCGCGGAATACGCATCCCGCATGGCCGATTTCGTCGACGTCGCGGCGCTGAAGCCGATGAAGATCCTGGTCAATGCCGGCAACGGCACCGCCGGCCCGACCTTCGACGCCATCGCCGAGGAACTGGAGCGTCGCGGCGCGCCGCTGACCTTCGTCCGCATGCACCACAATGTCGACAGCAGCTTTCCGAACGGCATCCCCAACCCGCTGCTGGATGAGAACCAGCCCCCCACCGTCGCCCGCATGAAGGAAGAGGGCGCCGATCTGGGCGTGGCTTGGGATGGCGATTTCGACCGCTGCTTCTTCTTCGACGAGACCGGCCGCTTTATTCCCGGCGAATACATCGTGGGCCTTCTGGGCGCGGCCTTCCTGGAAAAGTCGCCGGGCGAGAAGATCGTCCATGACCCCCGCGTCATCATGAACACCCGCGCCATGATCGGCGAGGCCGGGGGCAAGGCCGTGGTCAGCAAGACCGGCCACGCCTTCATCAAGCGCAAGATGCGCGATGTGGGCGCGATCTATGGCGGCGAGATGTCGGCGCATCATTATTTCCGCGATTTCTACTATTGCGACAGCGGCATGATCCCGTGGCTGCTGATGATCGAACTGCTGTCGCGCAAGGGCCAGACCTTGGCCCAGCTGCTGGAGGAGCGGATGCGCCTCTACCCGTCCTCGGGCGAGACGAATTACGTCATCGAGGACCCGGATGCGGCGATCGACCGGCTGATCGCGGCCTATGCCGACAAGGCCGACAGCCGGGACGACCTGGACGGGGTGTCGCTGAATTTCGGCAGCTGGCGGTTCAACCTGCGCAAGTCGAACACCGAACCGGTGGTGCGCCTGAACGTCGAATCCGACGGCGATGCGGCGCTGGTGCGCGACAAGCAGGCCGAACTGGCCGCCCTGCTGAAGGGGTGATGCGCGCTGGCCCCGCCCTCAGGCGGGGTCCGCAAAGCCGAAGGCGATATAGTCGCGCAGATAGGCCTGGCGCGCCGCCTGGATCAGCGTCCGGTCGCGCAGGAAATCCGGCATGGGCGCGACGGGCGGCGGCGCGGCCCCGCCGAGGCCCGCGGCTTCGGCCAAGGCGGGCAGGTCGCGGTCCAGCCGATCCTCGCGGATCAGCATGTCGGGCGTGGCCACGCGCGAGAAACCGGCGATCACCTCGGACTGGCTGGCCCAGAGCGCATGGGTCGGCAGGGTCGTCTGGCCGTTCAGGTTACGGCGCAGGAACCCCAGAAAGGCCGCGAAAAGGTCGATCTGGGCATCCCGGGACAGCTGCGGCAGCGCCTCGTCCGGCGGCAGGGCCACACGATGCACGTCCCGCATCAGCTGGCGCAGCTCGGGCGATCCGCCGTCGATCATCTGGCGGAATGCCTGCCAGGCGCGGTGCAGCGGGTGGCGCAGCACGGCAAAGCTGCGATGGCCGGGATGCTGGCGTTTCCACTGGCGCAGGCTGGTCTGGGTGAAATCGCCGCTGACCGGCCCCAGCCCCGCCATCCAGTCGCGGATCGCCTGCCCCGGCCCGCCGCGCACCGGCATGTAGATCAGCCCATGACCCGCATCCAGCGCCGAAAACCCCGGCACGGAGGGCCCGCGCCGCGGTTCGAAATTGGGCACCCGCCGCAGCATGAACGGGTCCATCCGCGCCAGATCCTCCTGCATCCGGTCGAAATTGCCGACCTTTTCGGCCAGCTCGCGCGGGTTCTGGGGGACCTGGTCGCTGGCGGGATCGACACGGGCAATGTCGGTGCGGCCCAGCCAATGCACCAGGCCGGTCATCACCTCCGGGTCGCGCAGATCCTCGTATCCCAGCCAGAAGGCGGTCTGGCCGGTGACCTGCAGCCGGTGCATCACCCGCAGCTGGAACCGTTCCACCGCCGCCACCATGGCGCGGAATTCCGGCCCGTCATAGGTGATGGTCGCGGGGATCGGGGTCTCGGTCTCGTTCAGCTTCCACTGGTTGGTCTCCCATGCCAGGCGGGTCGAGACATAGCTGTCCAGCGGGTTGCGCGTCAGCACGATCTTGGCGCAGTCCCGGTCATGCATGATCGCGTCGAAGACCCGCGGATCGTGATCGTGGAAATAGCGGAACCCCGGCAGATGCCCCGGCCGGTCGAACAGCCGGTCCAGCAGGCGCAGCGGATCGGCCTCGCGTTCCTCGCGGGTGATGCCCTGCAATTCGTCCTTGTCGGGCCAGCCCATCATGTAGGGGTTGAACGCCTCGCCAAAGCAGGTGACGCCCTTCAGGGCATTCAGCGTCGCCTCCAGCAGGTTGGAGCCGGTGCGCATCTCGGCGAAGATCACGAAGCGGCGGAAGGGGGCGGTCATTCGGCGGCGGTCCTTTCGGGTGCGAGCATTTCCAGCAGGGGAATGACACTGCTTGTGACCTGAAGACGCAATCCGGCGTTCCGCATCTTTCGCAGCAACTCTGATAACCCCTGATAGTTGGCGACCTCTGGCACACCCGACCTGATCATCAGTCCCTCCGGCAAGTGCCGAAGCGATTGCAGCAATATGTCATTGGGATACGCTAAAACGTCACCCAGCTCATGGATCTGAACCCGTGCCCGCACCCAGACTGAGCCAAGGATGTCCAGCTGTTGCAACTCGATACGCTGCAGGACGCCCGCGATTTTTCGAAGTTCTTCAAATGGCGCTGGTGAATTCAGCAAGGGCAGCATCCAGGCCCCGGTGACCACATGGATATGGGCATTGGGATCGGTCGCCATGAACCAGTTCAGCGCCTGGTTGTCGCGCGGGCTGAACTGAAAGGCCTGCATGCGGGTGGTGATGCGGATCAGCGCGGTCAGGAAACCCTGCGGGTCGCGGTCGCGGATCAGCGTGCTGGAGGAGATGGCGCCGGGCCCGATCTCCGGCCGGCCGGCGAATTCGACCATCTCGGGGCCCAGCAGATGGCCATGGACATCGGCATCGACCTGGCGCGCCAGCCAGGCCTCGAAATCCGGGAAGATGTCGGAAAAGCCCTGGAACACTGCATAGGGGGCCGAGGTCTTGCCGTTCTCGGCATCCTTGCGGGGAAAGCGGCTCTGCATATAGAGGCCGGGCCGGCCCAGCAGGCGGCGGCGCACGGTGCGGTTGATCAGCCGCTCGATCCTCTGGGGCTGGGGCGGGGCGGGGTCGGGTCGGGCCGCCACGGGGCGCGGGAAATGGGCCAGCAGCCGGTCGGCCTGCGGCCAGATCTTGCGCGCCACGAAGCAGCGCGATTCCTCCAGCATGCGGATATGGTCGTCATAGAGCTGATAGGGCCGCCCGTCATGGTCGAATTTGGCCAAGGTCAGCGAATGGCTCTCGATGCGCAGGGCGTGGCGGCGGGCCAAGGTTTGGAAATAGCTTTCATCCGGAATCCAGGACAGCCGGAAGAAACGGTCGAATTCCGCCCGGCGCGGATCGTCCAGGATGGCGCGCAGCGTGGCGGCGGTCAGGCACCACCATTGCGATCCCAGATGCGGGGTCAGCCCCTTGGGCAGGCGGCGGCGGATGCCCAGCCGGCGCTGGATCTGGGTCAGCCGGTCGAACATCCAGCGCTGACGGCGCCAGTCCAGCGGATAGAACAGGGTGAAGCGTTCCTCGTTCAGCCCGCCCACGGCCCAGCCGACCTCCAGCGCGCTGACGCTTTCGATATGGTCGCAATGCGGATCGCGCGCCAGATAGGCGGCCAGTTCGGCCACCGGCCGCAGCGGCAGGCAGGACCCCGATGCCAGATAGACATGGCTGGTATCGGGAAACCGCTCCAGCAGCAGCGCGGCCGCGTCCCGGGTCGCACGCACCAGGCTGAACCGCCCCCAATCGCAGCGATGGCGGCGCGAAAAGACCACCTGGGGCAGGTCGGCCAGCGCGGCCTTCATCCGGGTCACGGAGCCGACGGATGCCTTGGCATCGACATGGATCGCGACGCGCGCGCCCCCCGCCACCCAGATCCGCGCCATGCGGGCCGCGACATCCAGCCGGGCATGGCACAGCAGCACCACCCCCAGCCTCATGTCATCCGGCCCGACCGCCCCCGTCATGCCCAGTTCCCCCGCGAGATCAGGCCCAGGTCCTCCAACTGCCGCCAATCCTGGTATTCGCGCGATTCGCTGCACCAGATGCGCGTGCCCTCGCGCAGGCCGGCGTGATAGGCGCGGTATTCCTTGCTGTTGGAATAATGCTGGCGGCGGTCCAGCTCCTCGGCGGATTTCTCGGCGAAGGTGGACAGGAACTTGGCATGCAGCAGGCAGCCCGACGCCATCTCGCCGCCATTCTCGTCATAGACCTGGTTCAGGTGCCGCGGCAGCAGCATATGGGTCGAGCTGACATAGGCATAGCGCCAATGCCAGCGCACCAGCGGGATCTTGTTCAGCGCGGGCCCCGCCAGGGGATCGGCGGTGAAGAACTTGCGCGTGCGCGGCCCGCCCTGGATCCACAGATTGCCGAAGAAGGGGTTCTTGGCGATGGTGTAGTTCGCCGGATCGAACCAGCGGGCGATGGCGAAGGGGTCCTGGCCTTCCTCGTATCGGGTATCCTCGATATTGCCGCGCGGATACATGTCCAGCAGCATGGCGGGAAAGCTGCACCGCCCCGATGCGCCCAGCCAATCCGTCAGCGCCGCCAGCGGGCGCGAATCGCAATGCGGATAGATCAGGAATTCGTCGGGATCGACCGTCAGGCACCAATGCCCATGGCCGTATTTCATCAGCAGCCGGTTGATCCAGTCCATCCCGAACCGCGCCCGCTTGTAGCCGGCATTGGTCCACCACAAAGACACGTCGGGCTGTTCGGCCAGATAGTTCCCGCTGCCGTCATTGCTGTCATTGTTGACGAACAGAAAATGATCGACGCCCAGCTTGCGGTAGTAATCCAGGAAATAGGGCAGCCGCACCCGTTCGTTGCGCATGGTGACGAAGGCCAGGATCGCGCCGGAGCGGATCTGGGCGGTGCGGTTCACCACCGGCTTCAGCGCGCGGCGGCGGTTGAAGGCCCGCGCGATCAGGTATTGCCTCCGAGCACGGCGCTCCAGCCTCTCGCGCGCATCATCAATCCACCTACGCATCATCAACCAGCAATTCACGTTTGATGATAAAGCTATTGACCATGCTCAATGTGCTGCGCTGATTCCCCGACTCTGAGACGCAGCATTGCAGAGAGGTGTTAGCACCAGTTTAACCCGGCCCCATCAGGCCCAGATCGACCAGCTGCCGCCAGCCGCGATAGCGCAGCGATCCCGCATGGTGCAGCACCGGCCCCTCGGCCACCCGGCGGTGATAGTCGCGATAGGCGGCGGGGTCGGCGAAATGCTGGGCGCGGTCCAGCTCCTCTGTGGATTTCTCGACGATCTGGGGCAGGAACTTGCCATGCAGCAGCACCCCCGACAGGCGCGGATCGCCCGGCCCGTCATAGATCAGGTTCAGCCGCGGCGGCAGCATGGAATGGGTGGAGTTCACATAGACCTGGCGCCGCGACCAGCGCATCAGCGGCAGCTTGTTCATCGTCGGCGCCCGGCGCGGCCGGTCGGCAAAGAACACCCGGTCGCGCGGCCCGCCCTGCAGCCACAGATTCCGTCGCGGCTCCAACCGGCTGGACCGCCAGGGACCGGGATCGAACCAGGGCAGCCGCTCGGTCAGGGCCGCGCCCTCGGGCGCATCCGCCGTCCCTAAGGGCCCCGTCGGATAAAGGTCCAGCATCACCGCCCCCATGCCGGGGCGGCCATCCGCCTCCAGCCGGGCGCAGAGGCCGGGCAGGTCCAGCCGGTCATGGTCGGGATAGACCAGCAGCTCGTCCGCATCGACCGTCAGGCACCAATGACCCCGGCCATGCCGCCACAGGATCGCCCCGGCCCAGTCCAGCCCGAACCGCGCCGCGCGATAGCTGTCGGCGCAGCGCCACAGCGACACGTCGGGCTGATCGGCCAGGAAACGGTCCGATCCGTCATCGCTGGCATTGTCCACCATCAGGAAATGCGCGACGCCCAAGGCGCGGTAATGATCCAGGAAACCCGGCAGATGCGCGATCTCGTTGCGCAGGACGGTCACGGCCAGCACATCGCCCGGCCGGATCACGGCAGTGCGATCCACCACCGGGGTCAGGCGACGGCCTGCGCGGATCGCGCGCCAGATCAGCTCGCGCCGCTTCCAGCGCAGGCGATAGGCCCGCCACGCGCCGCGCAGGCTCACCGCTCGTAACGGCCCGTCTGGTGCCAGCGCCAAGCGTCGCCGATCATCTGGCGCATGGTGGACCGGTCGGGGGTCCAGCCCAGTTCCGCCTTGGCGCGGCTGCTGCCGCAGACCAGCTTGACCGCATCGCCGCCGCGCCGGGGCCCGTCGACCATCGGCACCTCGCGATTGGTGATGGCGCGGGTCGCATCCACGACCTCGCGGACGGAGAACCCGTCGCCGGTGCCCAGGCAGAAGACCCGGCTGCCCCGCCCCGCGCGCAGCCATTCCAGCCCCTTCACATGCGCATCCACCAGATCCATCACATGGACATAGTCGCGGATACAGGTGCCGTCCGGCGTGGGATAATCGGTGCCATGGATGGTCAGCGCCGCGCGCTTGCCGTCCACCGCATCCAGGATCAGCGGGATCAGATGCGTCTCGGGGCGGTGATGTTCGCCGACCTCGCCATCGGGATCGGCGCCCGCCACGTTGAAATAGCGGAAGATCACCGAACGCAGCCCGTCCGAGGCGCCGAAATCCGCCAGCATGTCCTCGATCGCGCGTTTCGATGCGCCATAGGCGTTCAGCGGCGCCTGCGGCGTGTCCTCGTCCAGCACCTCGCCGTCGCGATCGCCATAGGTCGCGCAGGTCGAGCTGAAGACGAAATCCAGACAGCCCACAGCGATCGCGGCCTCGATCAGGTTCAGGGAACCGGCGACATTGTTGCGCCAATACTTACCCGGCTCGGCCATCGCCTCGCCCACTTGCGACAGGGCCGCGAAATGCAGCACCGCCACGGGCCGGTGTTCGACAAAGGCCGCATCCAGCGCCGCGCGGTCCATCAGGTCGGCCTCGACCACGGGGCCGAATTTCACCGCATCGCGCCAGCCGGTCGAGAAATTATCCAGCGTGACCGGGGTGAACCCCGCCGCCGCCAGCGCCTTGCAGGCATGCGAGCCGATATAGCCCGCACCGCCCGTCACCAGAACCTTGTCCGACATGGCTTATTCCGCCGCGCGGCGCATCGCCATGACCTGATGCAGGTATTCGGCGAATTCGTCCTTCAGCTCGTCGCGCTCCAGCCCGAAGGCGACGGTGGCCTGCAGGAAGCCCGCCTTGGACCCGCAATCGAAACGCTGACCGCGGAAGCGCAGGCCAAAGACGTCGCGCCCGGCCTCGATCTCCTCGGCGATGGCGTCGGTCAGCTGGATCTCGCCGCCCGCGCCCTGCTTCAGCTTGTTGAGGTTCTTCATCACGGTCGGCGCCAGGATGTAGCGGCCGATCACCGCCAGGTTCGAGGGCTGCGTGCCCATGGCGGGCTTTTCGACCATGCCGCGGGCGCGTACGATGGCGCCCATATCCTCGGCAACGTCCAGAACGCCGTAGGAGGACGCCTTTTCCGGCGCGACCTCCATCGTGGCGACCATGCTGCCGCCGGTCTCGCCATAGGCCTCGATCATCTGCTGCAGGCAGGGCGGCTCGCCCTGGATGACGTCATCGGTCAGCACGACGGCGAAGGGCTCGTCCTCGTTCATCAGGCGGCGCGCGCACCAGACGGCATGGCCCAGGCCCAGGGCCTTGTGCTGGCGGATATAGGCGATGGCGCCCGAATCCATGTTGGTCGACCGCAGGATGTCCAGCAGCTTGTCCTTGCCGGATTTCTTCAGGCTGGATTCCAGCTCATGCGCGTGGTCGAAGTAATCCTCCAGCGCGCCCTTGCCGCGCGAGGTGACGAAGATGAATTCCTTGATCCCCGCCGCGCGCGCCTCGTCGATGGCGTATTGGATCAGGGGCTTGTCCACCAGGGACAGGATCTCCTTGGGAATGCTCTTAGTGGCGGGCAGGAAGCGCGTCCCCAAGCCTGCGACGGGAAAAATGGCTTTCGTGACCTTGCGACCCATGACGTATACCTCTGAATTGTTCGGCGACCCGGACGTCGCTCTGATTGGTGCGGATGCCTAAACGCATGCGCCTCGATTTCAAGGCCAGATTATTCTCTGGGCCATTCCCCGCCAAGCGATTTGCCCTAGTCGCATAAATCTTTCATAGAAATGCCGCGCGGCGGGGCTGGTCAGTCGATCTGCATGGCGCGCATCATCGCCTCCAGCCGGGGAACGTCCTCGGGGTTGTTCAGTTCCCAGAACTGGCGGCCCCTCGCCTCGACCTCGACGCACAGCACATGGCGGCCGCGTTCCAGAAAGCGCAGCTGCTCCAGCCCCTCCAGCCGTTCCAGCACGCCCTCGGGCCAGGTCGCGTATTCGGCCAGCGCCGCGGGGCGATAGGCATAGACGCCGACATGGTGAAAGACCGGGCTGGGTGCCTCGGGCGCGGGCGCCACGGGGACGAAGGGCACGACCTCCTTCGAGAAATAGAGCGCGCGGCCGTCATGGCCGAAGACCGCGGTCGTGCCGCCCACCCGCCCGGCGCGGCGGTCGGCCAGCAGATCCTCGCGCATGGCGCCCGAACAGCGCAGGACCGGGGTGGCGACCTGGGCCTCCGGGGCTGTGCGCAGGCCCGCCACCAGATCCTCGACGAACCAGGACGGGGTCAGCGGCGCGTCGCCCTGCAGATTCACGACGATCTCGGGGGACAGGTCCAGCGCGGCCACGGCCTCGGCCACGCGCTCGGTGCCGTTGCGGCAGTCGGGGCTGGTCATCGCGACCTGGGCGCCGAAGCCCTGCGCGTGGTCGCGGATGCGGTCGTCATCGGTGGCCACGATCACCCGGTCGATGCCGGGCACGGCCATGGCCGCGTCCCAGCTGCGCCGGATCAGGCTGCGCGCCCGGCCGCCCGCCCCGGTCAGGGGCACCAGCGGCTTGCCGGGATAGCGGGTCGAGGCGTGGCGGGCGGGGATGACGATGACGACCGACATCTCAGCCCTTCACCAGCAGGACGCCGGGGGCATAGGCGATGAAGAACGGGTTCGCGAATCCCGGCTTGCCATAGGCCAGCGGCGTGTGGTCGTCGAAGCGCACGACCTGACCGCCCGCCCCGCGCAGGACCGCGTCGCCCGCCGCCGTGTCCCATTCCATCGTCCGGCCCAACCGGGGATAGAGATCGGCCTCGCCCGTGGCGACCAGGCAGAATTTCAGCGAGCTGCCCGCGCTGGTCATGTCGCGCACCCCGTATTCGCCGATATAGGCGTCGGTGGCCGCGTCGCGATGCGATTTCGACGCCACGACCATCAGCGCGCGGTTGTCGGGCGTGGCGTTGACGCCGATCGGATCGGTCCGGCCGGGGGCCTCGCCGAAGGGACCCTGCTCCTCGACCGACCGGCCGTCGGCGGTGGTGTAGAACAGCCGCCCCTTGGCGGGGGCATAGACCACGCCGCGCAGCGGCACGCCGTTCTCGACATAGGCGATGTTGACGGTGAAATCGCCGCGCCGCTGCACGAATTCCTTGGTGCCGTCCAGCGGATCGACGATCAGGAAGGTGCGCAGGTCCTGGTCATGGGTGTCGGACTGTTCCTCGGTCACCAGGGGGATGTCGGGAAAGGCCGCCCGCAGCCCCGCCGAGATCAGCGCATCGGCGGCCTCGTCCGCGGCGGTGACGGGCGAATCGTCGGACTTGGCGCGGGTCTCGAAATCGTCGGACTGATAGATCTCCATGATGCGCGCGCCCGCCTCCAGGGCCAGGCGACGCATTTCCGTGGTCAACCGGTCGAATTGCATTCACTTTTCCTTTCCCTGACGGGGCATTCGGGCGCAGGGTCCTGCCGTCGCGTTGTGCGGTGGCGTCGCGCCACTTATGATGCCCGACAGGTCCGTGGGCAAGCGCCGGGCCGGGCGGATGTCGCGCGGCGATGCAAGCCTGCCACCACCCCGCCGCCAAAGGCCAGAATTCGGAGCAGTTCGCGAATGTTCAAGCAGCGTCAGAACCGGACCATGCTGCAGGCCGGGTTCACGACCATCGCCCTGATCTATCACCAGACGGTCTACAACCTGCGCACGGAGCACCGCAACGCGGTGGTCGGGCTGCTGCTGACCATGCTGCAAAGCGTGTTGTTCGTGGCGGTCTTTCTGGCGATGTATTCGCTGATCGGGCTGAAATCATCGCCGATCCGGGGGGATTTCCTGCTCTACATCATGTCGGGCATCTTCATCTTCATGCTGCATGTGCAATCGGTGGGCGCGGTCGCGCAGAGCCATTCGATATCCTCGGGCATCATCAAGCACGAGCCGCTGAACGCGGCGGTGCTGATCTCCGGTGCGGCGCTGGCGGTGCTCTATCGCCAGACGATCGGCTGCATCGTGATCCTGTCGGTCTATTACATGGCCTTCCAACCCTTCACGATCCACGACCCCCTGGGGGCGGGGGCGCTGTTCCTGCTGGCCTGGTTCTCGGGCGTGGCCATCGGCTTGATCTTCCTGGGGATCCGGCCATGGTCGCCGCAGGCCTGCAAGGTGCTGACAACACTCTATCAGCGGATCAACATGTTCGCCTCGGGCAAGTTCTTCGTGGCCAATGCGATGCCGGGCTTCATCCTGCCTTGGTTCAGCTGGAACCCGCTCTTTCACCTGATCGACCAGGAACGGGGCTTTCTGTTTATCAACTATTCGCCGCACAAGACGATGCTCTACTATCCGCTCTGGGTGACGATCGCGGCGCTGATGGTGGGGCTGCTGATCAACTTCACGACCCGCAAATACGAATCCATCAGCTGGAGCGCGGTTCAGTAAAAACCGCGCGGATCGGCTCCGGTCCGGCCCGTTTTTGGGCCGATCCGGTGCTTGCGGGGCCGAATTGCATCCCTATATACACCCCCGAACGGCCCGGACGGTTCCGGACCGGTTTCACGCAAGGGATCGGGCCTCGGGGGCCGCAACGGACCCGCAGCCTAACATATCGCCGCAAGAAAGGTTCAGACACATGTCCAAAGTCATCGGCATCGACCTCGGCACCACGAACAGCTGCGTCGCCATCATGGACGGCAGCCAGCCCAAGGTCATCGAGAACAGCGAGGGTGCGCGCACGACGCCCTCGATCGTCGGCTTCACGGATGGAGAGCGTCTGGTCGGCCAGCCCGCCAAGCGTCAGGCCGTGACCAACCCCACCAACACCGTCTTCGCCGTCAAGCGCCTGATCGGCCGCCGCATGGGCGACGAGGCCGTGGAAAAGGACCGCAAGCTGGTCCCCTATACCATCACCGACGGCGGCAATGGCGATGCCTGGGTCGAGGTGAAGGGCGAGAAGTACTCTCCGGCGCAGGTCAGCGCGATGATCCTCCAGAAGATGAAGGAAACCGCCGAATCCTATCTGGGCGAACAGGTCACCCAGGCCGTGATCACCGTCCCCGCCTATTTCAACGACGCACAGCGCCAGGCGACCAAGGATGCGGGCAAGATCGCCGGCCTCGAGGTCCTGCGCATCATCAACGAGCCGACCGCGGCCGCGCTGGCTTACGGCCTGGACAAGAAGGAAACCAAGACGATCGCGGTCTATGACCTCGGCGGCGGGACCTTCGACATCACCATCCTGGAAATCGACGACGGGTTGTTCGAGGTGAAATCCACGAATGGCGACACCTTCCTGGGTGGCGAAGATTTCGACATGCGGATCGTCAACTACCTGGCCGACGAGTTCAAGAAGGAGCACGGCGTCGATCTGTCCAAGGACAAGATGGCCCTGCAGCGCCTGAAGGAAGCTGCGGAAAAGGCCAAGATCGAGCTGTCCAGCAGCAGCCAGACCGAGATCAACCAGCCCTTCATCAGCATGGACAAGAACAGCGGCACGCCGCTGCACCTGGTCGTCAAGCTGACCCGCGCCAAGCTGGAAAGCCTGGTGGCCGACCTGATCAAGCGCACCATGAAGCCCGTCGCCGACGCGCTGAAGGATGCCGGCTGTTCGAAATCCGACATTGACGAGGTCGTTCTGGTCGGCGGCATGACCCGCATGCCCAAGGTCGTGGCCGAGGTCACCGAATTCTTCGGCAAGGAGCCCCACAAGGGCGTGAACCCCGACGAGGTCGTGGCGCTCGGCGCCGCCATCCAGGCCGGCGTGCTGCAGGGTGACGTCAAGGACGTCGTGCTGCTGGACGTGACGCCCCTGTCCTTGGGAATCGAGACCCTGGGCGGCGTCTTCACCCGCCTGATCGACCGCAACACCACCATCCCGACCAAGAAGTCGCAGATCTTCTCGACCGCCGAGGACAACCAGGGCGCCGTGACCATCCGCGTCTTCCAGGGCGAACGGGAAATGGCCGCCGACAACAAGATGCTGGGCCAGTTCAACCTGGAGGACATCCCGCCCGCGCCGCGCGGCATGCCGCAGATCGAGGTGACCTTCGACATCGACGCCAACGGCATCGTCTCGGTCAGCGCCAAGGACAAGGGCACCGGCAAGGAGCAGAACATCACCATCCAGGCCTCGGGCGGTCTGACCGACGAGGATATCGACCGGATGGTGAAGGATGCCGAGGCCAATGCCGATGCCGACAAGAACCGCCGCGAGCTGGTCGAGGCCAAGAACCAGGCCGAAAGCCTGATCCATTCGACCAAGAAGTCGCTGGACGAGCATGGCGACAAGGTCGACAGCTCGACCGTCGAGGCGATCGAACTGGCCGTCGGCGCGCTGGAGGAATCGGTCAAGTCCGAGGATGCGGGCAAGATCCGCTCGGGCATCCAGAACGTGATGGATGCGTCCATGCGGCTTGGCGAGGCGATCTACAAGTCGCAGCAGGGCGGTGACGATGCCGGCCCCGCCGATGCGGATTCCCCGCGCGACGTGGACAGCGACATCGTGGACGCCGATTTCGAAGATCTGGGCGAAAACAAGAAGCGCGGCTGATCAGGGCCGCTTCCCCGAAAAGGGCCGGCCCGTCGCAGCGGGCCGGCCTGTCTTTTGGGGCAGCTGAACAGGACGAGACATGGGCAAGCGTTGCTATTACGAAGTGCTCGGGGTCACGCGCGGGGCCGGGGCCGACGAGATCAAGAAGGCCTATCGCAGCAAGGCCAAGGAACTGCATCCCGACCGCAATCAGGACGATGCCACGGCCGAGGCCCGCTTCAAGGAAGTGAACGAGGCCTATGACTGCCTGAAGGACGACCACAAGAAGGCCGCCTATGACCGCTTCGGTCATGCCGCCTTCGAGGGCGGCATGGGCGGCGGCGGCGGCGGGCGCGGCCAGCATCCGGGCGATTTCGGCGCGGCCTTCGCCGATGTCTTCGAGGACCTGTTCGGCGACATGATGGGCCGGCGCGGCGGCGGGGGCGGCGGACGCGCCCGGGCACAGCGCGGCCAGGACCTGCGCTACAACCTGCGGGTCAGCCTCGAGGAGGCCTATATGGGCGTCCAGAAGCCGATCACCGTGCGCGGCTCGGTCGCCTGCGGCGAATGCAGCGGCACCGGCGCCGAAGGGGCCAGCCAGCCCGCCGCCTGCCCGACCTGCGCGGGCATGGGCAAGGTGCGCGCCCAGCAGGGCTTCTTCACGGTCGAGCGCACCTGCCCGACCTGCGGCGGCGCGGGCCAGATCGTCAAGAACCCCTGCAAGGCCTGCCACGGCGCGGGCCGGATGGAACGCGACCGCGCGCTGCAGGTCAACATCCCCGCGGGCGTCGAGACCGGCACCCGCATCCGCCTGGCCGGCGAGGGCGAGGCCGGGCTGCGCGGCGGGCCGACGGGCGATCTCTACATCTTCATCGAGGTGGTCGAGCACGCGATCTTCTTGCGCGACGGCAAGATGCTGGCCTGTCAGGTGCCGGTCAGCATGGCCACCGCCGCCTTGGGCGGCGAGGTCGAGGTGCCGACGATCGACGGCGGGCGCGCTCGCGTCAAGGTCCCCGCCGGCAGCCAGACCGGCCGCCAGATGCGCCTGCGCGGCAAGGGCATGCCGCCCCTGCGCCACGGCCCCGGCGCGGCGGGCGATTTCGGCGACATGCTGATCGAGCTGACGGTCGAGACGCCCGTGAACCTGACCACCCGCCAGCGCGAGCTGCTGCGCGAGTTCGAGGCCGAGAAGGCCGATAACAGCCCGCAATCGGACGGGTTCTTCGACAAGGTGAAAAGCTTCTGGGACGGGATGACCCGCTGAGGTCTTAACCCCGCGTTAACCGGTTCGGGCCATGCTGGCGGCATGGACCCGAATCGTTCCTTTGGCGAAATGCCCCTGCCGCTGTTCCAGCCCGCCCCCGATGACGTGGCGCTGGACACGCCGCCCGTCGCGGGGCGGCGCGGCGCGCCCTCCTATCTGGCCGATCACCGGGCGCGGCTGCGCGACCGCTTCATGCAGGGCGGCGCCGGGGCGATGCCCGATTACGAGTTGCTGGAGCTGGTGCTGTTCCGCGCCATCCCGCGCCAGGACGTCAAGCCCCTGGCCCGCCGCCTGATCGAGACCTTCGGCGATTTCAACCGCGTCATCACCGCCCCGCCCGCCCGCCTGCAGGCGGTCGAGGGCGTGGGCCCCGCCATCGTCACCGAACTGAAGATCGTCGAGGCAGCGGCGCAGCGCATGGCCCGCGCCCGGATCATGCACCGCCCCGTCCTGTCCAGCTGGCAGTCGCTGCTGGATTACTGCCACACCGCCATGGCCCATCGCGAGATCGAGCAGTTCCGCGTGCTCTATCTGGACCGCAAGAACGTGCTGATCGCCGATGAGGAACAGTCCCGCGGCACGGTCGATCATGTCCCCGTCTACCCGCGCGAGATCATCCGCCGCGCGCTGGAGCTGAACGCCTCGGCGCTGATCCTGGTGCACAACCACCCCTCGGGCGATCCCACGCCGTCCGACAGCGACATCACCATGACCGCGCGCATCGCCCAAGCCGCCGACAGCATGGGAATCACCATCCACGACCACCTGATCATCGGCAAGTCGCGCGAACTCAGCTTTCGCTCGGAAGGGCTGTTGTGACGGCGGCCTGCAACCGCGACACCCTGCCGCAGTGACCATACGGAACGGCGTGGCGAATCCGCCGGATGCGGCGATTTGCGTAGGGGTTGCACGGGTTATCATCTGGACTGACGGGAAATTGAGGGCTAGAACCGCCCCCGCGAAGGCTGCGTTCGGACGCGGCCCGGAATGTCGTATCGGCCCCTTCTCGGCCTGAATTGGAGTATGACCCGTGTCCCACGCAGATGACCACGTAGGCACCCGGAGGGATTTCCTCTACTATGCCACGGCGGGAGCAGGCACGGTGGCCGCCGGTGCCGCCGCCTGGACGCTTGTGAACCAGATGAACCCCTCGGCCGACGTCCAGGCCCTAGCCTCGATCCAGGTCGATGTCGCGGGCGTCGCGCCCGGATCGCAGATCACCGTCCTGTTCCTGGGCAAGCCCGTGTTCATCCGCCGCCGCACCCCCGAGGAGATCGAGGCCGGCCGCGCGGTCGAGCTGAACGAGCTGGTGGACCGCAACGCGCAGAACCCCAATGTCGGCGACAACGCGCCGGCCACCGACGCGAACCGCGCGCTGGACGAGACCGGCGAATGGCTGGTCCAGATCGGCGTCTGCACCCATCTGGGCTGCGTGCCCATCGGCGACGGCGCGGGCGATTTCGGCGGCTGGTTCTGCCCCTGCCACGGCAGCCATTACGACACGGCCGGCCGCATCCGTCGCGGCCCCGCGCCGCAGAACATGCATATTCCCGTGGCGTCGTTCATCAACGACACCACCATCCAGCTGGGCTGAGGGGGGACCAATGGCCGGAATTCCGCACGATCACTACGAGCCCAAGTCGGGCTTCGAGCGCTGGCTGCACCGCCGCCTTCCGGTGGCGGGGCTGCTCTATGACACGCTGATGATCCCCACGCCCAAGAACCTGAACTGGATGTGGATCTGGGGCATCGTCCTGGTCTTCTGCCTAGCGCTGCAGATCATCACCGGCATCGTCCTGGCGATGCATTACACGCCGCATGTCGACATGGCCTTCGCCAGCGTCGAACACATCATGCGCAACGTGAATGGCGGGCACATGCTCCGCTACATCCACATGAACGGCGCGTCGCTGTTCTTCGTCGCCGTCTATCTGCACATCTTCCGCGGCCTCTACTACGGCAGCTACAAGGCCCCGCGCGAGGTGACCTGGATCATCGGCATGCTGATCTATCTGCTGATGATGGCCACGGCCTTCATGGGCTATGTGCTGCCTTGGGGCCAGATGTCCTTCTGGGGCGCGACCGTGATCACCGGCCTCTTCGGCGCGATCCCGGGGGTGGGCGAATCCATCCAGACCTGGCTGCTGGGCGGGCCCGCGGTCGGCAACGCGACGCTGAACCGCTTCTTCTCGCTGCATTACCTGCTGCCCTTCATCATCGCGGGCCTGGTGATCGTGCATATCTGGGCCTTCCATTCCACGGGCAACAACAACCCGACCGGGATCGAGGTGCGCCGCACCAGCAAGGAAGAGGCCGAAAAGGACACCCTGCCCTTCTGGCCCTATTTCGTGATCAAGGACCTGTTCGCGCTGGCGCTGATCCTGGTCATCTTCTTCGCCATCGTCGGCTTCATGCCGAACTATCTGGGCCACCCGGACAACTATATCGAGGCGAACGCCCTGGCGACGCCCGCGCATATCGTGCCGGAATGGTACTTCCTGCCCTTCTACGCGATCCTGCGCGCCTTCGACGGCGATGTGTGGCTGGTCCAGCTGACCAACTTCATCTCCTTCGGGATCATCGATTCGACCTTCTTCGGCGTGCTGGCCATGTTCGGCGCCATCCTGGTCATGGCGCTGGCGCCTTGGCTGGACACCAGCCGCGTTCGCTCGGGCCGCTACCGCCCGCAGTTCAAGTGGTGGTTCTGGCTGCTGGTCGCCGACTTCATGATCCTGATGTGGGCGGGCGCCATGCCGGCCGAGGGGATCTATCCCTACATCGCGCTGGCCGGTTCGGCCTATTGGTTCGCCTATTTCCTGGTCATCCTGCCCCTGCTGGGCGTGATCGAGAAGCCCGAGCCGATGCCCGCCACCATCGAGGAAGACTATAACGCACATTACGCGCCCAAGGTTGGTGGGACCAGCCTGACGCAGCCTGCCGAATGAGAGGACCAAGCAAGATGCTGAAAGCAATCGCGATCGCCGCCATCACGGCCCTCGGGCTGCCCGGTGCTGCGATGGCCGCAGGCGAGGTCGGGCATATCGAGGATGTCGATTTTTCCTTCGAGGGCCCCTTCGGTTCGTTTGACCAGTTCCAGCTGCAGCGCGGTCTTCAGGTCTATACCGAGGTCTGCTCGGCCTGCCACGGCCTGCAATACGTGCCGATCCGCACGCTGGCCGACCCCTCGGGGCCGGGCCTGCCCGAGGATCAGGTCCGCGCCTATGCGGCCGAGCTGCTGCCGATCTGGGACGAGGCCCTGGGCGAGGAGCGTCCGCGCACCCTGACCGACCATTTCCCGACCGTCGCGGGCGACGGGATGGGTCCGGACCTGTCGCTGATGGCCAAGGCGCGTGCGGGCTTTCACGGCCCCTACGGTCTGGGCATCAACCAGCTGATCCGCGGCATGGGCGGGCCGGAATATCTGCATGCCCTGCTGACCGGCTATACCGGCCGCGACCAGGAGCAGGCGGGCACCCTGCTGCATGAGAACACCGCCTTCCCCGGCGGCTGGATCAGCATGGCCGCCCCGCTGTCGGATGACCGCGTCACCTACGAGGACGGCACCCCTGCCACGGTCGACCAGATGTCGATGGACGTGGCCGCCTTCCTGATGTGGACGGCCGAGCCCAAGATGATGGACCGCAAGGCCGTGGGCCTGGTCTCGGTCCTGGTGCTGCTGCTGCTGACGGTGCTGCTCTATCTGGTGAACAAGCGTCTCTGGGCGCCACACAAGGACAAGCTGAAGCCCTGATCCCCACCGGATCCCCGCCATCGAAACGCGCCCCCCGGGGCGCGTTTTTCGTTCTGGACAAGGCCCCGCGCGGGCGGTCACATGACCGCGTCACATGCGGGGGGGCGCGACATGGCCATCTGGAACCTGGGATCCATCAATATCGACCTGGTCTATCGGCTGGACCACCTGCCCCGCCCGGGCGAAACCCTGGCCGCCCGCAGCCGCGCCCAGGGCCTGGGCGGCAAGGGCGCCAACCAGTCGGTCGCCGCCGCCCGCGCGGGTTCCGCTACCCGGCATCTGGGCGCGATGGGGGATGCCGATGGCTGGGTCGCCGACCGCCTGTCGGAAGCGGGCGTCGACATGGCCGGCGTCGCCCGGCTGGCCGATCAGCCGACCGGCCATGCGATCATCCTGGTCGATGCGGGGGCCGAAAACGCCATCGTCATCCATCCCGGCGCGAACCGCGCCATCGACGACCAAGGGCTGGACCGGGCCTTGGCGGCGATCGGCCCCGAGGACACGCTGCTGCTGCAGAACGAGACGAACGGCCAGCTTGCCGCCGCCCGGGCCGCGCAGGCACGGGGCGCGCGGGTGGTCTATTCCGCCGCGCCCTTCGATCTGGAGGCGGTGCAGGCCGTGCTGCCCCATGTCTCTGTCCTGGCGATGAATGCGGGCGAGGCTGATCAGCTCTTTGCCGAAATGCCCGAGGTTCCGGTCCAAGGCCTGCTGATCACCCGCGGGGCCGAGGGCGCGGAATATCGCGACCTGACCACGGGCGCGATCCACCGGCAGGCCTCGTTCCGGGTGGATGCGGTGGACACGACCGGGGCGGGCGACACCTTCGCGGGCTATTTCGCCGCCGGGCTGGATCAGGGCCTGACCATCCCGCAGGCGCTGCGGCTGGCCTCGGGCGCGGCGGCGCTGAAGGTCACGCGGGCGGGGGCGGGCGACGCCATCCCCACCCGCGCCGAGGTCGACGCGTTTCTGGACGATCAGCCGATCTGACCGCGAACCCCGCCGGTCTGCGCCCGGTCCATCAGCAGGTGGTCCAGGATCACGCAGGCCGCCATCGCCTCGGCCACCGGCACGGCGCGGATGCCCACGCAGGGGTCGTGGCGGCCCTTGGTGATGACGTCGATCTCCTCTCCGCGCGCATTGATGGACCGGCGAGGTGTCGTGATCGAGCTGGTCGGCTTGATCGCGAAGCGCACCACGATGTCCTGACCCGTGGATATCCCGCCCAGGATCCCGCCCGCGTGGTTCGACAGGAATTCCGGCCCGTCCGGCCCCATGCGGATCTCATCGGCATTGTCCACGCCGGTCAGCGCGGCGGAGGCCATGCCCTCGCCGATCTCGACCGCCTTCACGGCATTGATCGACATCATCGCGGCGGCCAGATCGGTATCCAGCTTGGCATAGACCGGCGCGCCGAGGCCCGCGGGGCAGCCCTGAACGCAGACCTCTATCGCTGCGCCGACGCTGTTCTGATCCTTGCGGATACCGTCCAGATAATCGGACCAGGCCTGAACAGCGTCCGCATCGGGCAGAAAGAAGGGATTGTCGTCCACCGCCGACAGGTCCAGCCGCGCGCGGTCAAGATGCATCGCCCCCATCTGCACCATGTAACCGGTGATCTTCAGGTCCGGCACCAGCGCTCCTAGCACCGCCTGTGCCACCGCGCCCGCCGCGACCCGCGCCGCCGTCTCACGCGCGGATGATCGGCCCCCGCCGCGATAATCGCGCACCCCGTATTTCAGGTGATAGGTGATGTCCGCATGCCCCGGACGGAAACTGGTGGCGATGTCGCCGTAATCCTTGGACCGCTGGTCGGTATTCTCGATCATCAGCTGGATCGACGTGCCGGTGGTGACGCCCTCGAAGACGCCGGACAGGATGCGCACCTGGTCGGGCTCGCGCCGCTGCGTGGTGTGTTTCGACGTGCCGGGGCGGCGGCGGTCCATGAAGCGCTGGATGTAGTCTTTCGTCAGGGGCACGCCGGGCGGCACGCCGTCCACCGTCGCGCCAAGGGCGGGGCCGTGGCTTTCGCCCCAGGTGGTAAAGCGGAACTCGCGGCCGAAGGTGTTGTAGCTCATGGGCGCGTCTCCTCGGACAGGGCTTTCAATTCATAGATCAGGTCCAGCGCCTCGCGCGGGGACAGGGCGTCGGGATGGACGGCCTTCAGGCGGTCATCCAGCGGACGGGCCTTCGGCGCGGGCGGCGGGGCGGCGCGGAACAGCGGCAGGTCGTCGATCAGCGCCATGGGCCGGGCCGACTGACGCTCGCCCGATTCCAGCGCGTCAAGGACGGTGCGGGCGCGATCCACGACCGATGCGGGCAGGCCCGCCAGCCGCGCGACCTGCACGCCATAGCTGCGATCGGCCGCGCCCTTTCGGACCTCGTGGAGGAAGATCACCTCGCCCTCCCATTCGCGCACGGCAACGGTGGCGTTCTCGACGCCGTCCAGCTTGGCCGACAGCGCCGTCATCTCATGGTAATGCGTGGCGAACAGGGCACGGCAGCGGTTCGCGGCCTGCAGATGCTCCATCACCGCCCAAGCGATCGACAGCCCGTCCCAGGTCGAGGTACCGCGCCCGATCTCGTCCAGGATCACCAGCGCGCGGTCATCGGCCTGGTTCAGGATCGCGGCCGTCTCGACCATCTCGACCATGAAGGTGGACCGGCCCCGCGCCAGATCGTCGGCGGCGCCCACGCGCGAAAACAGCTGGCTGACCAGCCCGATATGGGCCGCGCGTGCGGGCACGAAGGCCCCGGCCTGCGCCAGCACCGCGATCAGCGCGTTCTGGCGCAGAAAGGTCGATTTCCCGGCCATGTTCGGCCCGGTCAGCAGCCAGATCGCGGGCGTCGTCCCCTTGGTCAGGTCGCAATCATTGGCGACGAAGCTTTCCGCCTTGCGGCGCAGCGCGCGTTCCACGACCGGGTGGCGGCCCCCGTCGATGACGAAGGCGCGGCTGTCATCGATGCGCGGGCGCACCCAGCCCTCGCCCGAGGCCAGATCGGCGAAGGCCCCGGCCAGATCGATCTCGGCCAGCGCACGCGCCGCCTGTCCGATCAGCGCGGCGCGGTCCAGGATCGCGGCACGCAGGCGGTCGAAGACGGCGCGCTCGATCTCCAGCGCGCGATCGCGGGCGTTCAGGATGCGGGTCTCCAGCTCGCTCAGTTCGACCGTGGTGAAGCGGATCTGGTTCGCGGTGGTCTGGCGGTGGATGAAACGGTCGGGCATCGCACGCATGCGCTCGGCATGGGTGGTCGTCGTTTCGATGAAATAGCCCAAGACGTTGTTATGCTTGATCTTCAGGCCGGGGATGCCCGCCTGCGCCGCGTAATCGGCCTGCATCCCGGCGATGACGCCGCGCCCCTCGTCGCGCAACCGGCGGGTCTGGTCCAGATCGGCGTCGAACCCCTCGGCCACGAAGCCGCCATCGCGGGCCAGCAGCGGCGGCTCGGCCACCAGCGCCTGATCCAGCAGCGCTACCAGATCGTCATGCCCGACCAGATCGCGCGCCGCATCGCGCAGCACCTGCGGCGCGTCGCCGGGCAGGCGGGCGGCGATGGCCGCGCCCTGCGTCAGCCCGGCGCGGATCGCGGCCAGATCGCGGGGCCCCCCGCGGTCCAAGGCCAGCCGTGACAGCGCCCGGTCCATGTCCGGCACCCGCGACAGCGCCGCGCGCAGATCGGCCAGCAGGCGCGCATCGCCCGAAAGCGCGGCCACCGCATCATGCCGCGCCGCGATCAGCGCCAGATCGCGCGAGGGCGCGCCGATCCGACGCTCCAGCAGCCGCGCGCCCGGTGCGGTCACGGTGCGGTCGATGGCGGCCAGCAAGGATCCCTCGCGCCCGCCCGACAGGGCCTGGGTCAGTTCCAGGTTGCGCCGGGTCGCGGCGTCGATCTGCATCGCGCCGCCCGCGCGTTCCCGCAAAGGCGGGCGCAGCAGGGGCAGGCGGCCCTTCTGCGTCATCTCCAGATAATCGACGATGGCGCCCATCGCCGACAGCTCGGCCCGGGTGAAGGTCCCGAAACCGTCCAGCGTCTCGACGCCATAGAGCGCGCAGAGCCGCCGCGCCCCCGCCCCGCTGTCGAAGGCGCTGGCATGTAGGTCGGTCATGGCCGCGCCCGCTTCGGCGATCAGATCCTCCAGCCCCGTGTCGCAGGACAGCACCTCGCGCGGGGCCAGCCGCGCCAGCTCGGGCGCCAGGCGTGGAAGCGGGCAGTCCATCACCGAAAACGCCCCGGTCGAGATGTCGACCCAAGCCAGCGCGCCCTCGTCGCGCACCACCACGAAGGCCGCCAGGTAATTGTGCCGCCGCGCCTCCAGCAGCGATTCCTCGGTCAGGGTGCCCGGCGTGACCAGCCGCACCACGTCGCGCGCCACGACGGATTTGGACCCGCGCTTCTTCGCCTCGGCGGGGTCCTCCGTCTGTTCGGCGATGGCCACGCGGAATCCTTTGCGGATCAGCGTCAGCAGATAGGATTCCGCCGCATGGACCGGCACGCCGCACATCGGGATGGGTTCCCCCAGATGGGTGCCGCGTTTCGTCAGCGCGATGTCCAGCGCGGCCGCGGCGGCCACCGCATCGTCAAAGAACATCTCGTAGAAATCGCCCATGCGATAGAAGAGCAGCGCACCCGGATTGGCCTCGCGGATCGCAAGATACTGGGCCATCATCGGCGTGGGCTGATCGGTCATGTCCTTCACCATGCCCGCGTTCTAGCGCCTTGCGCGCGGGCGCGAAACCTCTACATTCGGGGCCACCTCGGGGTGCCCCATCGGGCTGAGACGCTGCAGGCGGACCCGTTGAACCTGATCCGGCTCACACCGGCGGAGGGAAGGTCACGCGCCCCTTTCATCCGAAACCCCCTATGAAAGGAGGCGCCCATGCGAACCGCCCTTGCCCTGTTGCTGATGGCCACGCCCGTCGCGGCCCAGGACCGCGTGTTGACGGTCTATGCCGAGGATTACATCGCCAGCGAATGGGGCCCCGGCCCCGCCATCAAGGAGGGGTTCGAGGCCTTCTGCGACTGCACGCTGCGCTTCGTGACCGGCGACATCCTGCCCCGCATCCTGATGGAGGGCGCGAACACCCAGGCCGATGTGGTCTTCGGCCTGAATACCGACGTGCTGGCCCGCGCGCGGGCGTCGGGCCTCTTTGCGCCGCATGGTCAGGACACGTCCGACATGTCCTTGCCCATCGCATGGGACGATCCGACCTTCCTGCCCTATAACTGGGGCGAGACGGCCTTCGTCTATGATACGACTCGGCTGGAGAACCCGCCCGCCAGCTTTGCCGAACTGCTGGAGGCCGAGGATATCCGCATCGTCATCCAGGACCCGCGCAGCTCGATCTCGGGGCTGGCGCTCTTGTTCTGGGTGAAGCAGGTCTATGGCGACGAGGCGGGCGCGGCCTGGTCGCAGCTGGCGCCCAAGGTGCTGACAGTGACGCGCGGCTGGTCTGAAAGCTATGGCATGTTCACCAGCGGCGAGGCCGATATGGTGTTGTCCTACACGACCTCGCCCGCCTATCACATCGCCGCCGAGGATGACGTGACCAAACGCGCCGCGATCTTTCCCGAAGGCCATTACTTCATGACCGAGGTGGCGGGCCAGCTGGCCGGGTCCGATCAGCCCGAACTGGCCCAGGCCTTCATGGACTGGATCGTGACGCCCGAATTCCAGCAGGTCGTGCCCTTGGCCAACTGGTCCCTGCCCGCCGCCCTGCCCGAGGATCAATGGCCCCAGGTCATGCGCGACCTTCCGCGCCCTGACACCACGCTGTTCTATTCCGAGGACGAGGCCGAGGCCCTGCGGCAACCCGCGCTGGACGAATGGCTGCGCGCCTTCAACTAGGCCATCTGGTCGCGGCCTTCCTTGCCACGGCGATCCTGGGCACCCTGGGCGCGGTGGCCTGGTCCGCCGGCGGCCTGGGGGCCTTGAGCGAATGGGACTGGCGCGCGGTGCGCTTCACGCTGTGGCAGGCGGCTTTGTCGGCGACGCTGTCCGCGCTGCTCGCGGTGCCGGTGGCGCGGGCCTTGGCGCGGCGGCGGTTCCGGGGGCGGGGCCTGCTGGTGACGCTGCTGGGCGCGCCCTTCATCCTGCCGGTGATCGTGGCGATCATGGGGCTGATCGCGGTCTTTGGCCGCAACGGCGCCGTGAACGAGGCCCTGCGCGCCCTCGGCCTGCCCGAGATGGTGATCTATGGCTGGCAGGGGGTGATCCTGGCGCATGTCTTCCTTAACCTGCCGCTGTCGGTGCGGCTGATCCTGCAGGGCTGGCAGGCGATCCCGGCCGAGCGTTTCCGCCTGGCCGCCAGCCTGGATTTCGCGCCCTGCGACATTGCCCGCCATCTGGAACGCCCGATGCTGCGCGCCGTGCTGCCGGGGGTCTGGCTGGCGGTCTTTCTGGTCTGCCTGACCTCGTTCACGGTTGCCTTGGCGCTTGGCGGCGGGCCGCGCGCCACCACGGTCGAGCTGGCGATCTATCAGGCCTTCCGCTTCGATTTCGACCTGGGTCGGGCGGCCAGCCTGGGGCTGGTCCAGATCGGCCTTTGTGTCGCGGCGGCGCTGGTGGCGCGGCGGATCGTGGTGCCTGCGGCTTTCGGCGCGGGGCTGGACGCGCGCCACGGCCCGCCCGCGCCGGGGGGCTGGCGGCTTGGGGCGGATGCGCTTGTGATCACATTGGCGGCGGGGTTCCTGCTCTGGCCGATGGGGGCCGTGATCACGACCGGACTGCCGCGCATCCCCGCGCTGCCCGCCGATGTCTGGGACGCCGCTTGGCGGTCGGTCGTCATGGCGGTGGCCTCGGCCCTGCTGTCGGTCGGGGCCTGCCTGGCGCTGGCCCTGACCATTGCGGCAGGCCGGGCGCGGTGGGTCGAGGCGGCGGGGATGCTGCCCCTGATCGCCTCGCCTCTGGTGCTGGGGACGGGGCTCTTCATCCTGCTGCGCGGGGTGGCCAGCCCGCAGCAGATGGCCCTGCCGGTGACGGTGGCGGTCAACGCGGCCATGGCCCTGCCCTTCGGGCTGCGCGCGCTGATCCCCGCGGCGCAGGCGCTGCGGGCGGATTACGACCGGCTGGCCCTGTCGCTGGACCTGCGGGGGCTGGCGCGGCTGCGCCTTTTGACCCTGCCGCGTCTGGCCCGGCCCCTGGGGTTCGCGGGCGGGCTGGCGGCGGCCTTGGCGATGGGCGATCTGGGGGTCATCACGCTCTTCGCCAGCGATCAGCCGACGCTGCCCCTGAAACTCTATCAGCTGATGAACGGTTACCGGATGGCGGATGCGGCGGCGGCATCCGTGCTGCTGATGATCCTCAGCTTCGGCCTCTTCTGGCTGTTCGATCGCGGAGGCCGGCTTGGCGCTTGAATTCGACGACATCGTGGTGCGGCAGGGGGATTTCACCCTGATGGCCGACCTGACCCTGCCGCCGGGCCGCCATGCGGTGATCGGCGCGTCGGGGTCCGGGAAATCCACGCTGCTGTCGCTGATCGGCGGCTATCTGGCGCCCGACCGGGGGCGGCTGCGCTGGCAGGGGCGCGATCTGGGTCTACTGCCGCCGGGCCGCAGGCCGGTCACGACGCTGTTTCAGAACCACAACCTGTTCCCGCATCTGAGCGTCGCGCAGAATGTCGGCATGGGCCTGCGCCCCGACCTGCGGCTGGACCGCGACCAGCGGGACCGGGTCACGCGCGCGCTGGATCAGGTCGGGCTGGCGGGCACCGGCCCGCGCCGCCCCGGCGATCTGTCCGGCGGCCAGCAGAGCCGCGTGGCGCTGGCCCGCGCCCTGCTGCGCGCCCGGCCCATCCTGCTGCTGGACGAGCCCTTCGCCGCCCTCGGCCCGGCGCTGAAATCCGAGATGCTGGCCCTGCTGGCCGATCTGGCGGGGGATGCGACGGTGCTGATGGTCACCCATGACCCGGCGGATGCCCGCGCCTTCGCCCCCACCACCCTGCTGATCGAGGATCACCGCGTCCACCCGCCCCTCCCGACCGGGCCGCTCTTGGACGATCCGCCGCCGGGCCTGCGCGCCTATCTGGGCTAAGGCTTGCATGCACCGCATCCTGCCCCCTATCCTGCGGCGATGACCCGAACCATCGCGCTGATCGGGGCCGGCCCCCGCGCGCTTGGCGCCTTGGAGGCGCTGGCCCGCCTGCCGGGGCCCGCGCGGCCCCGCGTCACCCTGTTCGACCCCACCCCCTGGCCCGGTGCGGGGGCGAATTTCGCGCCCGACCAGTCGGTGCTGTGCCTGCTGAACGTGGCACTGCGGGGGATCGACCTGCCCGCGTCGCCTGTGGGCTTTCCCGACCTGGCCGATTGGCTGGGCGCCTGCGATCCCGACCGCTATCCGCAGCGGGCCGAGCTGGGGGCCTATCTGATGGCCCGGCTGGCCGCGCTGATCGAGGGCGGACCCCTTGCGGTGGTCCGGGATGCGCGGCGCATCGACCGGATCGCCCCGGATGCCGGGGGCTGGCGCGTGGGGGATGCGCGCTTCGACCAGGTGCTGCTGGTGCCGGGCCAGCCCCGGTCGCGGCCCGACGACCAGCTGGCGCGCTGGATGGCGCATCGCCCCGACAGGGTAGTGCCCGCCTATCCCGACCACCGGCTGCTGCGCCGGGCGCAGGGCTGGGCGGGGCTGACCGTCGCGGTGCGCGGCCTGGGCCTGTCGACGATGGATGTGCTGCGCCTGCTGACCGAGGGGCTGGGCGGGCGGTTGCGCGACGGGACCTATCACCGCTCGGGGCGGGAACCGGCGCGCATCCTGCCCTTTTCGCTGGACGGGCTGCCGCCCTTTCCCAAGCCCGGATCGCAGGCGCTGGACCGCGCGCTTGACCCCCTGCCCGAGGAGACGGACGCCTTCCGCCGCGCGCTGGACCATGCCCTGACCCTGCCGCCCGATGCCGCGGCCGAGGCTTTGATCCCCCCCGTGGCCCGCGCCGCCGCGCGGATCCTGGGCTGCGATCCCGCCATCCCCGCCGCCTGGCTGCGCCAGGAGATCCGCGACCCCGCATCCCAGCATCAGGGCGGCCCCCGCGCCCTGCTGGATCACGGCATCGCCATGGCCTCGGGGCGGGCGGCACCGGATGCGGGCTATGTCATCGGGGCGCTGTGGCGCAAATGGCAGAACCCGCTGCGCCGGGCCTTCAACCCCGCCGATCCGCCCGCCCCCACCGCCAAGGCGCTGATCGCGCTGGACGAGGGGCTGAAGCGCTATTCCTACGGCCCGCCGCTGGACATGTCGGAACGGCTGGCGGCGCTGATCGATGCGGGGTTGGTCGATCCCCGCGCCGCGGACGATCCCGACATCACGCTGACCGATCGCGGCTGGCGGCTGGAGGGCGCGACCCGGGCCGAGGCCGATGTGATTGTCGATGCCGTCCTGCCGCCCCCGGCGCTGGACCGGCTGGACGACCCGCTGCTGCTGGACCTGCAGCGCCGGGGTCTGGCGCGCGCCCATCCGGCGGGGCCGGGGCTGGATGCGGGCGCGGACGGCGTGCTGATCGGGGATCGCGGCCCGGTGCCGGGGCTGGCCGCCTTGGGCCGCATCACCATGGGCCGGGTGATCGCGGCGGACAGCATCCATGACTGCTTCGGCGCCGCCGCCGACCGATGGGCCGCCATGGCCGCGGCGGGCGCGTGAAAATTGCACGATCTGCGAGATAAGCTGATGCATGCGCCCGGCCAATCCTGCTAGCCTTGCGCCAGAGGACATCACGGGAGGATTTCATGTTCCATCGCATCGCCGTCGCCGGTTCGGCGCTGGCCCTGACGGCCGCGCTGGCGGGCGCGCCCCAGGCCCAGGCCCAGGACTTCATCAATGTGCTGACCGGCGGGACGTCCGGGGTCTATTACCCCCTGGGCGTCGCCCTGTCCGAGATCTATGCCGCGGGCATCGACGGCGCGCGCACCCAGGTCCAGGCCACCAAGGCATCGGTCGAGAACCTGAACCTGCTGGCCCAAGGCCGGGGCGAGATCGCCTTCGCCCTGGGCGACAGCGTCCAGATGGCCTGGGAGGGCAACGAGGAGGCGGGCTTTCCGCGCCCCCTGACCGAGCTGCGCGCCATCGCCGCGATCTATCCCAACTATATCCAGATCGTGGCCGATGCCGGCGCGGGCGCCACCACGCTGGAGGATCTGCGCGGCAAGACCCTCTCCGTGGGCGCCCCCGCATCGGGGACCGAGCTGAACGCCCGCGCGATCTTTGCCGCCGCCGGGATGGGCTATGACGATCTGGCCCGCGTCGAATACCTGCCCTATGCGGAATCGGCTGAGCTGATCAAGAACCGGCAATTGCAGGCGACGCTGCAATCCTCGGGGCTGGGCGTGGCCTTCATCCAGGACCTGTCGGCCACCCATGACATCACCATCGTCGAGATCCCCGAGGATGTCGTGACCGCCATCGGCGAACCCTTCGTCCCCGCCACCATCCCGGCGGGCACCTATGCGGGCATCGACCAGGACATCGCCACCGCGGCGGTGGGAAACATGCTGATCACCCATGAAGGCGTCCCGGAGGAGACCGCCTATCAGATGACCAAGCTGATGTTCGACAACCTGGACCGCATGCGCAGCGCCCATGGCGCGGCGGGCGACATCACCGCCGAGACGGCGCTGGACGGCCTGCCCATCCCGCTGCACCCGGGCGCCGAACGCTATTATCGCGAGATCGGCCTGATCGACTGACCCCCCCCCAGCCCGCGCCGAAAGGGCGCGGGCATCCCCCCTTGCGGAGCGCGCCATGAGATCCCCCACCCCCGCCAGCGGGCCCGTCCCGGCCGACCGGAACCGCCTGGACCCCAATGCCGAGGCCGAGGTCAGCGAGGGCCTGCCCCCCGGCTTCGGCACCGGCATCCCCGGCCGCGTGGCCTTCTGGCTGGCGGTGGTGTTCTCGCTGTTCCAGCTGTGGGCGGCGGCCTATGGCACCCTGCCCAGCCAGATCGTGCGGGCGATGCATGTGGGGTTCCTGCTGCTGCTGGGCTTCGTGCTGGTGGGCAACCTGGTGGCGCGCAGCCGCATGGGCCAGGCCTTCTACTGGGCGCTCGGGCTGTTGGGCTTTTCCACCGGGCTCTATCAATGGATGGAATATGTGCCGCTGATCCGGCGCACGGGGTTTCTGAACCAGACCGACCTGATCATGGGCACCGTCCTGATCGTGCTGGTCTTCGAGGGCGCGCGGCGGCTGATGGGCTGGCCCTTGGCGGTGATCGCGGGGATCTTTCTGGCCTATTGCTTCTTTGGTCAGCACCTGCCCGCGCCCTTCATCCATCGCGGCTATGGCTATGACCAGATCATCGAGCATTTCGCCTTCGGCACCGAAGGCATCTATGGCAGCCCGATCTATGTCAGTTCGGCCTATATCTTCATCTTCGTGGTCTTCGCGGCGTTTCTGGAACGGGCGGGGATGCTGAACCTGTTCAACGATTTCGCGCTTGGCATGGTGGGCCATGTACGGGGCGGGCCCGCGCAGGTGGCCACGCTGTCCTCGGCGCTGATGGGCACGATCTCGGGCTCGGGGGTGGCGAATGTGGTGGCCTCGGGCCAGTTCACCATCCCGATGATGAAGAAGTCGGGCTTTCGCCCCGCCTTCGCGGGCGGGGTCGAGGCGACGGCATCCATGGGCGGCCAGATCATGCCGCCGGTCATGGGCGCGGTGGCCTTCATCATGGCCGAGACGCTGAACGTCCCCTATGCCCGCGTCGTGCAGGCGGCGGTGATCCCGGCGATCCTCTATTTCGGGGTGGTGTTCTGGATGGTCTGGCTGCAGGCCGGGCGCGACAACCTGCGTGGCCTGCCGCGCGAGAGCCTGCCGAATCCCTGGCACGCGGTGCGCGACCAGTGGCCGCTGGTCCTGCCGCTGGCGGCGCTGGTCTATCTGCTCTTTGCGGGCTATACGCCGATCTTCGCGGGGACGATGGGGCTGGCACTGGTGACGGTGCTGATCCTGGGCACGCCGCTGGCCGCGATGATCGGGCCGTTTGCCTTCCGCATGGTCTTCTGGGTGGCGCTCGGGGTGGCGGCGGCCAGCTTCGTGGAGTTCGGCGTCAACCTGCTGGCCATCGTCATCGCGGGGCTGATGGTCGCCTGCGCGCTGCTGAAGGGCGCGCGCCCCACGCTCGGGATCATCCGCGACGCGCTGGCACAGGGGGCCAGGAACGCCCTGCCGGTGGGCATGGCCTGCGCGATCGTGGGCATCGTGATCGGCACGCTGACACTGACCGGCATCGCATCGACCTTCATCGGGGCGATCATCGCGGTGGGCCAGAACAACCTGTTCCTGTCGCTGCTGCTGACCATGCTGACCTGCCTGGTGCTGGGCATGGGCATCCCGACCATCCCCAACTACATCATCACCTCGTCGCTGGCCGGCCCCGCGCTGCTGGAGCTGGGGGTGCCGCTGCTGGTCAGCCACATGTTCGTCTTTTATTTCGGGATCATGGCGGACCTGACGCCGCCGGTCGCGCTGGCCTGCTTTGCCGCCGCCCCCATCGCGAAATCGACGGGGCTGAAGATCTCGATGCAGGCGATCCGGCTGGCGGCGGCGGGGTTCATCATCCCCTTCATGGCGGTCTATACGCCGTCGCTGATGCTGCAGGACGGGGGCGCCATCGCCGAGGCCTGGGGCTATCCGGTCGAGGTGGCCTTCGTTCTGGTCAAGACGGTGGTCGGCGTGGGCCTCTGGGGGGTGGCGGTGGTCGGATACCTCTTTGGCCGCACGACCTTGGGCGAACGGCTGCTGGCCATGGCGGCGGGGGTGTCGATGATCCTGGCCCTGCCCAACAGCGATGCGATCGGCTTTGGCCTGGCGCTGGCCTTTCTGGCTGCGCATGGGCTGCGGCTGCGGCGGGCATGATCTGTCTGGGTGCCGGGGCGGCGGTGATCCTGGCGCTGAGCGGGCCGGATTTCACGCTGGACTGGTCCCATTCCGTGACCCGCGACCGCTGGTGGGAACGCTGGCGCGCCGATGCCGCGGGGCTGGCCCCGGTCGAGGCGCGCATCGCCGGGCCCGGCGCGGGGATCGACCTGCCCCCCGATGCCGTTCTGCGCGACGGCGTGTGGCATTTCACGCCCCATCTGCCGCCCCGCCCCGAGGTCACGCTGGCCGCATCCGGGGCCACGGGCGGGGCTTGGCGGATCTGCGCCCGGGGCGAATGCCACGCCCTGCCCGAGGACCGCGGCCCGATCCGCCTGTGGCAGGCGGCCGATTGCGATCAGGGCTGAAACCGCCAGACCGCCTGCCCATCCGCCGGATCGGTCAGCCGATGGGCGCGGATGCCGAAGACCCGGCCCAGCAGCGCGGGCTCCAGCACCCGGTCGGGCGGCCCCGCCCGGACCAGCCGACCCGCCTGCATCACCGCCACCCGGTCGCAGCGCAGCGCGTGGTTCAGGTCATGCAGCGCGATGACCACCGCGATGCCCAGCCCCGTCACCAGGTCCAGCAGCTGCAGCTGGTGGCGGATGTCCAGATGGTTCGTCGGCTCGTCCAGCAGCAGGATTTGCGGCGCCTGGACCAGGGCGCGGGCGATATGGACCCGCTGGCGTTCGCCCCCCGAAAGCGAGGCCCAGTCCCGGTCCTCCATCCCCGCCAGCCCGACGCGGGCCAGGCCGTCCGCAACGCGCGCGTCGTCCGCCGGGCCCCAGGGATTGTCGCGGTCCAGCCAGGGGATGCGGCCCAGACCTGCGGCCCCCGCCACGGTCAGCCGGTCGGCCGTGTCGGCGAATTGCGCGACGAAGGCCAGCCGGCGGGCGACCGCGCGGCGGGGCATCCGGGCGATGTCCCGCCCGTCCAGCAGGACCCGGCCCGTATCCGCCCGCGCCAGCCCCGCCAAGGCCCGCAGCAGGGTCGACTTGCCCGACCCGTTGGGACCGACCAGGCCCAGAACCTCGGCCCGCCCGACCCGCAGCGAGACATCGTCCAGCACCCGGGCCCGGCCGCGGCGCAGATGCAGGGCGCGCGCCTCCAGCACGGTCATCGGGGGCCTCCGTGGCGGATCAGGATGACGGCGAAGATCGGCGCGCCGATCAGCGCGGTCACCACGCCGATGGGCAGGACCTGGCCCGGGATGACGATGCGCGACAGGATGTCGGCCCCCACCAGAAAGACCGCCCCGATCAGCGCCGATGCCGGGATCAGCCGCCCATGCCCGGTGCCGACCAGCATCCGCGCCGCATGCGGCACGACCAGCCCGACAAAGCCGATGGCCCCCGCGATGGACACCATCACCGCCGCGGCCATGGCCGTGACGCCGATCAGCACCACGCGCACCGGGCCCACCCGGACGCCCAAGGCGGCGGCGGCCTCGGGGCCGAAGGCGAAGGCGTCCAGGCTGCGCGCATGGGCCGTCACCACGACCAGCGCGACAAGCGCCGCGGGCAGGGCCAGATGCACATCGGGCCAGCGCACCCCCGACAGGTTCCCCAACAGCCAGAACATCAGCCCGCGCGCCTGTTCCGCATTGGCCGATCGCGCGATGATGAAGGCCGTCAGCGCGTTGAACAGCTGCGACCCCGCGATGCCGGCCAGCACGATCTGGCTCGTCGCCTGCGCGCCCGCGCCGGCCAGCCGCGCCAGCCCCGCGACCAGCAGGAACGCCCCTACCGCCCGCCAGCGCCCCCGCCCCCATCGGCACCATGCCCGCGCCGAGGCCCGCCACCGTGACCAGCACGGCCCCGGTCGAGGCCCCCGCCGATATGCCCAGCAGCCACGGATCGGCCAGCGCATTGCGCAGCAGCGATTGCAGGACCAGCCCGCAGATCGCCAGCCCCGCCCCGCAGGCCCCGCCACCAGCGTGCGCGGCAGGCGATAGGCGCGCACGATCCCCGCCTCGATCGCATCGGGCGCGGGCAGGCCCAAGACCGGCCCCGCCAGCGCCCGCAGGACGGTGCCGGGGGGATGGGCGGGCGTCTCGCCGATGCAGATGCCGGCCAGCAGCGTGACCGCCAGCACCGCCCCCACCCGCAGCGCGGCACCGCCCCGCCCCGCGCGCAAGCGCCCCGGGGGCGGCCAGGGATCCGTCCGTCACGGGGCCAGCCCGGCCATGGCCTCGGTCAGGGCCTCCAGCCCGTCGAACATGCGCAGGCCCGCATGCATCGCCTCGGCATCCAGGATGACGATGCGATCCTCGCGCACGGCGGTCATGCGGCTGGTCACCGGGTCGGACCGCAGGAAGTCCAGCTTGGCCTCGTGATCGTCGGCGGGAAAGCGGCGGCGGTCCATCCGCGCGATCACGATGACCGAAGGATCGGCGCGGGCGATGCTTTCCCAGCCCACGGTCGGCCATTCCTCGTCCGACTGCACGACGTTGCGCAGGCCCAGCTGGTCCAGCATCCAGGCCGGGATGCCGCGCGCCCCCGCGACATAGGGATCGACCTCCAGATGCGCGGAAGAAAACCAGACCACCGCCGAGGCGTCGGGCAGGTCCAGCCCCCGAGCCCGGTCCACCGCCGCCGCCTGCCGGGCGCGCAGATCGGCCTGCAGCGCCCGCCCGCGATCGCCCAGGCCCATCATCCGCGCCATCTGGTCGACCGAGGCATAGAGCGTCTCGATGTCGAAATCCGCCTCGCGCGTGCCGTCGGCGCCCACGGTATTGTCCTTGGCCGCGCAATCGGTCGGCATGACATAGACGGGGATGCCCAGATCGGCGAACTGTTCGGGCCGACCGACCACGCCCTGCGCGCCGATCATCCATTCGAACATGGTCACCACCAGGCCGGGCCGGCGGTTCACCACGGATTCGAAGCTGGGCATGTTGTCGGCGATGCGCGGCACGCCCGCATCGGCATCGGCATGCCGGGGCAGCACCGCGTTGAACCACAGCGCGGTGCCCGCCATGCGGTCCTCGGCGCCCAAGGCATAGAGGATCTCGGTCGTGGACTGGCCGATCGAGACGACATTGGCGGGCGGTTCGGCCAGCGTCACGGTGCGGCCGCAATTCTCGATGGTCAGGGGGTGGTCGGCCAAGGCCGCCGCGGGGAACAGCGCCAGCAGGGCCAGCGGCAGGATACGCGTCATCTGTCTTCCTTCCCGAAAACAGGGGGAAGGGCCGCGACGGACCGCACGCGATGCCAGACGGGACGCGCCATGCCGGACCCGCCCGCGCACCCCGCCCGGTTCAAGTGTCAAGCGATGGCAGGTCTCCTGACTGGCGGATACGGCGTCCCCGGCCTTCCCATCCCGCAGGGGGACAGTGGCATCGTCGGGGGGCCTGGCCGCTTACAGTTGCGGGGGCAGTCGCGGGTTCGGCGCCTGATGGCTACACCTCACCGCGTTCCCTTTTCACCCGCGCGCAGCCTGTGGCGCACGGGAACCATCGGCGCCTGCATGGCCCGCGCGCGCCCGGGCGTCAAGCGCGCATCACAGGATCCACAGCCGGATCAGCCAGGCGACGGCCCCCAGGGCCGCCACGCTGGCCACCCACAGGGCCACGAACCACGCGATCCGCGACAGGCCGCGGGGCATCAGTGATACCCCTCGTTCGGGTCGATCTTGCCGCGGAACACCCAATAGGAATAGGCGGTATAGGACAGGATGATCGGGATCAGCACCGCCGCGCCGACCAGCATGAAGATCTGGCTGTTCTCGGGGGCGGCGGCCTCCCAGATGGTGACCTCGACCGGGACGATATAGGGATACATGGAATAGCCCAGCCCCGCGAAGCCCAGGACGAACATCCCCAAGGCGCAGAGGAACGGCCAGTAGTCGTGATGGCGCACCATCAGCGTGCGGAACATCCCCAAGGCCAGCAGGCCCACCATCGCGGCGACGCCTGCTGCCAGCACGATGTTCCAGCCCCCGAACCAGCGGCTGTAATAGCCGTCCTGCAGGAACGGCGTCCACAGGCTGACCACGCCCATGAAGGCCACCGTCGCCAGGCCCAGCAGCCAGGCCCGGCCGCGCATGCGTTCCTGCAGGCGGCCTTCGGTCTTCATGACCAGCCAAGTCGCGCCCAGCAGCATGTAGCCCACCGCGACCGCCAGCCCGACCATCAGCGTGAAGGGCGTCAGCCAGTCCCACCAGCCGCCGGAATAGCTGCGCGCGGCCTTGTCGATGTCGATCCCCTGCAGCAGCCCGCCCAAGGCCACGCCCTGCGCGACGGCCGCCATGGTCGATCCGCCGATGAAGGCCAGATCCCAGACCGGGCGCCAGCGCTTGGTCTTCCATCGGAACTCGAAGGCGACGCCGCGAAAGATCAGCGCCAGCAGCATCACGATGATCGGGACGTAAAGCGCGGGCAGGATCAGCGCATAGGCCAGCGGAAAGGCCGCGAAGAGGCCGCCGCCCCCCAGGACCAGCCAGGTCTCGTTGCCGTCCCAGACCGGGGCCACGGAATTCATCATCACGTCACGGTCATGGCCCTCGGGCTCGACCGCGAACAGCATGCCAAGGCCCAGGTCGAACCCGTCCAGCACCACATAGACCAGCACCGCGAAGGCGATGATGAAGGCCCAGATGACGGTCAGGTCGAAGGATACTCCGTCTGCGATGGGCATGGTCATTCTCCGGGCTGGATGCTGCGGGTCTTGTGCTGCTGGGCGGGGGTGGTGCCGGCGGTGCGGATGGGACCGTCGGCATGGTCCTTCATCCGCGGTTCGGCCACCACCGGGGCGCGGTTCATCAGCCGCATGATATAGTATGTCCCGGCCCCGAACACCGCGAAATAGACGATGACGAAGGCGATCAGCGAGGACCCCACCGCCGCCGCGTCCAAGGGCGCCGCGCTATCCGCGGTGCGCAGATAGCCATAGATCGTGTAGGGCTGGCGGCCGACCTCGGTCGTGATCCAGCCCGCCAGCACCGCGACCAGCCCCGATGGCGCCATGATCAGCGCCGCGCGGTGCAGCATCGGGCTGTCGAACAGCGTGCCGCGCCAGCGCGACCAGGCTGACCACAGCCCGATCCCCAGCATCGCGAAGCCCAGCATCACCATCACCCGGAAGGACCAGAAGACGATGGCGACGGGGGGCTGATCCTCGATCGGGATGGTGTCGAGCCCCGCCAGCGGCGCGTTCAGGTCATGCTTCAGGATCAGCGAGGACAGCTTGGGGATGCCGATGGCGTAATCCAGCCGCTGTTCGGCCTGATTGGGCAGGCCGAACAGATAGAGCGGCGCGCCTTCGGGATGGCTTTCGAAATGACCCTCCATCGCCATGACCTTGGCGGGCTGATGTTCCAGCGTGTTCAGCCCGTGGATGTCGCCCAGAAAGATCTGCACCGGCGCAAAGATCGTGGCCATCCACATCGCCATCGAAAACATTGTCCTCGTGGCCGGGCTGACCCGGTCGCGGCGGTGGCGGTGGCGCAGCAGGTGCAGCGCCGCCACGCCGCCCACGATGAAGGCCGTGGTCAGATAGGCCGCCGTCACCGTATGCGCCAGACGATAGGGGAAGGAGGGGTTGAAGATCACCTGCCAGAAATCCGTGGGCAGGAACTGGCCCGTATCGGGGTCGATCATGAAGCCCGCGGGTGTGTGCATCCAGCTGTTCACCGACAGGATCCAGAAGGCGGATATCGCCGTGCCCACCGCCACCGCCAGGCAGGCGATCATGTGCAGCGTGGGCCCCACCCGGTCGCGGCCGAAGAGCATGATCCCCAGGAACCCGGCCTCCAGGAAGAAGGCCGACAGGACCTCATAGGCCATGGGCGCGCCGATGGTCGGCCCCGCCTTGTCGGAAAAGACCGACCAGTTGGTGCCGAACTGATAGGACATGACGATGCCCGACACGACGCCCATCGCAAAGGCCAGGGCGAAGATCTTGACCCAGTACCGGAACAGATCCAGGTATTTCGTGTCCTTGGTCCACAGCCACAGCCCGTTCAGCACCGCCAGAAAGCTGGCCAGGCCGATGGTGAAGGCGGGGAACAGGAAATGAAAGCTGACGGTAAAGGCGAACTGGATTCGCGCCAGCAGCACGGCATCGGCAGTCTCGAACATCGGGTGCCTTTCACGGCGGGGGCACGCGCCTTGGGCGTGGCCGGTTCAGATGCGGCGCGGGCGCGCCCATGACCCGACTGTGCCAGCATGGCGGCGCGATGCAACCCGCCGCCATGTCGCAGCCCCGCGCCGCTGTGGCGCGTCTGCATCACCGCGCGTCAGTAGCGGCGGGTGCGCTGTTCGTGGGTGCGCAGGCTGTCGCAGATGCGCGTTTCCGGGTCCAGGCGGACATAGTCCTGCGCGCTGATGACCTGCATCTCCATCCGGCGGTTCCAGCCGCCGAACCAGCGGTCGCGGATACCGTTGCGATAGAAATTCCCCATGATCTGATCGACATAGGGCGGGATGATCTGCGTGCCCTGGATGCGCGGCGCGTGGAACCCGATGCGCGCGTTCGGCCCCAGGCAGGCATTGGGCATGGTCGTCAGGATCGTGCAGGCCGACCGGCAATAGCCGCGGATGCGCACCTCGCGCCCCGATGCGGCCAGCTGTTCGCGGGTGCGCACCATCTCCAGCACGTTGCCGCCGCGATTGTCCCAGACCTCGATATAGGGGCCGTTGCGCTGGATGCTGGACTGCTGCGCGGCGGCGGGGGCGGCCAGCGCGGCGGAGAGGGTCAGGGCAAGGGCGATCAGGGCTTTCTTCCCCGCCAGAGTGCCGCCGCGGCGGGGCCAAGTGAAATCACGTTCCGGCGACGACGTGATGGACCCCCGGAGGGCCCGGGCGCGTTCCCCCGGTGATCCACGTGACGACCACGCAACGAAAGGAAGACCCATGTTCCGTCTGCTGAAGCTGTTCGCCCTGTTCAAGCTGTTCCGCCGGTCGCGCCGCCACCGGTAAGCGCCTCTTTTCCCGACGGGGCGAATCGCTTATGTGCGGCGGATGCAGCAGAACCCGCCCGATCTTCGCCCCGACCTCGCCCGTGCGCGCGTGCCCGACGACCGCCGCGACGGCCAGCCGACCATCGGCATGGTCTCGCTCGGCTGTCCAAAGGCGCTGGTGGACAGCGAACGCATCCTGACCCGCCTGCGGGCCGAGGGCTATGCGATCAGCGCGGATTACCACGGCGCCGATGCCGTGGTGGTCAATACCTGCGGCTTCCTGGACAGCGCCAAGGCCGAAAGCCTGGACGCCATTGGCGAGGCGCTGCGCGAGAACGGACGCGTCATCGTCACCGGCTGCCTGGGGGCCGAGCCAGACTACATTACCGGCGCACATCCCAAGGTTCTGGCCGTCACCGGTCCGCATCAATACGAACAGGTTCTGGACGCGGTCCATGCCGCGGTGCCGCCGCGCCCCGACCCCTTCATTGACCTGCTGCCGGCATCGGGCGTCAGCCTGACGCCGCGGCATTACAGCTATCTGAAGATCTCGGAGGGCTGCAATCACAAGTGCAGGTTCTGCATCATCCCCGACATGCGCGGCCGCCTGGCCAGCCGACCGGCCCATGCCGTGATCCGCGAGGCGGAACGCCTGGTGCAGGCCGGCGTCAAGGAACTGCTGGTCATCAGCCAGGATACCAGCGCCTATGGGCTGGACCTGAAGCATGCCACCGATCGCGGGCACCGCGCCCATATCACCGATCTGGCGCGCGATCTGGGGTCGCTCGGGGCTTGGGTGCGGCTGCATTACGTCTATCCCTATCCGCATGTGCGCGACCTCATCCCGCTGATGGCGGACGGATTGGTGCTGCCCTATCTGGACATCCCCTTCCAGCACGCCCATCCGGACGTGCTGCGGCGCATGGCCCGGCCCGCAGCGGCGGCCAGGACGCTGGACGAGATCGCCGCATGGCGCGCGGTCTGCCCCGAGATCACCCTGCGTTCCACCTTCATCGTCGGTTACCCCGGCGAGACCGAGGCCGAATTCCAGACCCTGCTGGACTGGCTGGACGAGGCGCAGCTGGATCGCGTCGGCGCCTTTCAATATGAAAACGTCAAGGGCGCGCGGGCCAACGACCTGCCCGATCATGTCGCCCCTGATCTCAAGCAGGACCGCTTCGAGCGCTTCATGGAAAAGGCACAAGCCATCAGCGCCGCCAAGCTGGCCGCCAAGGTCGGCACCCGGATCCAGGTCATCGTGGACGAGGTCGATGCGGACGGCGCCACCTGCCGCACCAAGGCCGACGCCCCCGAGATCGACGGCAACCTGTTCATCGATCAGGGCTTTGACGGCCTGGCCCCCGGCGATATGGTGACCGTGACGGTGGACGAGGCGGGCGATTATGACCTTTGGGGAACACGCGACGACGGCTGAGACGGTTACGCGGCTGCGCACGGTGCTGGCGATCAGCCCGGCCTTCGACCCCGAGGGCCGGCCGCGCAAGCCCGGCGCGCTGTGCATCGGCGCGCAGAAGGCCGGGACGAGCTGGCTGGCCCAGATGCTGGGCCAGCATCCCCAGATCTGGATCCCTCCCTTCAAGGAGGTGCAGTATTTCAACCATCTGCACATCCCCGAACACCGCCGCTGGATCGGCTGGCATTACCGCAACAAGCCGCAGGAGATCCGCGACCGCCACGTCTTCCGCGAGGTCCCGCTGGATCCAGCGCTGGACGCCTATCTGACCGCGATCACCGCGGGCAAGATGTTCCACAACCAATGGTACAAGCGCGTCTTCGCCCCCGCCCCCGCCCATGCCATCCCGATGGATTTCACCCCCGAATATTCCGGCCTGCCCGAGGCGGGGGTCGATGCGGTCCATGCGCTGCTGCCCAAGGCGCGGGTGATCTATCTGCTGCGCCACCCGGTCGACCGCGCCATATCCCAGCTGCGCATGAACCTGCGCCGCGAGAAACGCGCCCCCGCCACGCTGGAGGACTGGCTGGCCGAGGTCGCGAACCCCGTGCTGGACGAACGCGGCGATTATGCGGCCTATCTGCCGCGCTGGCTGGCACGCTATCCCGACATGCTGGTCATCCCCTTCGGCCGCATCGCGCGCGAGCCGCATCTGGTGATGGACGAGGTCGAGGCCTATCTGGGCATCGGCCCGATGGCCTATGGCAACCTGGATCAGAAGGTCTTTGCCAACGCCCCCGGCCTGATGCCCCCGCCCGAGGCCGTGGCCGCGCTGGAGGCCCGCCTTGCCCCCCAGGTCGATGCCGTGCGCGCGATCATGGGCCGCGATTTCGCGGACCGGATGCGCTGACCTTTCCCCGGCGGCCCGAATGCCCTAGAAAGCCGCAAATTGCAGGAGATTCCCCATGGCGGCCTATCAGTTCGTCTATCACATGGACGGCGTGTCCAAGACCTATCCCGGCGGCAAGAAGGTCTTCGAGAACATCCGTCTGAACTTTCTTCCCGGCGTCAAGATCGGCGTCGTCGGCGTCAATGGCGCCGGCAAATCCACCCTGCTGCGCGTCATGGCGGGCTGGGACAAGGATTTCTCGGGCGAGGCCTGGGCCGCCAAGGGCGCGACCGTGGGCTATCTGCCCCAGGAACCCCAGCTGGACGAATCGCTGGATGTGCGCGGCAACGTGATGCTGGGCGTGGCCGCGAAAAAGGCCATCCTCGACCGCTACAACGACCTGGCGATGAACTATTCCGACGAGACGGCCGAGGAGATGGCCGCCCTGCAGGACCAGATCGACGCCGAAAACCTGTGGGATCTGGACAGCCAGATCGACGTGGCGATGGAAGCCCTGCGCTGCCCGCCCGACGATGCGGATGTGACCACCCTGTCGGGCGGCGAAAAGCGTCGCGTGGCGCTCTGCAAGCTGCTGCTTGAGGCGCCGGACATGCTGCTTCTGGACGAACCGACCAACCACCTGGACGCGGAAACCATCGCCTGGCTGCAAAAGCACCTGATCGAATATCCGGGCACGATCCTGACCGTGACCCATGACCGCTATTTCCTGGACGACATCACCAGCTGGATCCTGGAGCTGGATCGCGGCCGGGGCATCCCCTACGAGGGGAACTACTCGGCCTGGCTGGAACAGAAGGCCAAGCGGCTGGAACAGGAATCCCGCGAGGACAAGTCCAAGCAGAAGGTCCTGGAGCGCGAGCTGGAATGGATCCGCGCCGGCGCCAAGGCGCGCCAGGCGAAATCCAAGGCCCGGATCAACGCCTATAACGAGCTGGCCAACCAGTCCGAGCGCGACAAGCTGTCCCGCGCCCAGATCATCATCCCCAACGGCGAACGCTTGGGCAACAAGGTGATCGAGGTCGAGGGCCTGAAGAAGGCCATGGGCGACAAGCTCTTGATCGAGGATCTGACCTTCAGCCTGCCGCCCGGCGGCATCGTCGGCGTGATCGGCCCCAACGGCGCGGGCAAGTCGACGCTGTTCCGCATGCTGACCGGCAACGAGGCCCCCGACGAGGGTCAGATCACCTTCGGCGACACGGTCCAGCTGTCCTATGTGGACCAGTCCCGCGACGCCCTGGACCCCAACGCGACTGTCTGGGAGGAAATCAGCGGCGGCGCCGAACAGATCGTGCTGGGCGATGCGCAGATGAACAGCCGCGCCTATTGCTCGGCCTTCAACTTCAAGGGCGGCGACCAGCAGAAGAAGGTGGGCCAGCTCTCGGGCGGGGAACGCAACCGCGTCCACATGGCCAAGCTGCTGAAATCGGGCGGCAACGTCCTGCTGCTGGACGAACCGACCAACGACCTGGACGTGGAGACGCTGCAGGCGCTGGAGGCCGCGCTGGAGGATTTCGCCGGCTGCGCGGTGATCATCAGCCACGATCGTTTCTTCCTCGACCGTCTCTGCACCCATATCCTGGCCTTCGAGGGCGACGCGCATGTCGAATGGTTCGAGGGCAACTTCCAGGCCTACGAGGAGGACAAGATCCGCCGCCTCGGCCCGGATTCCGTGAACCCGACCCGGGTGAAGCACAAGAAGTTCACCCGCTGACCTCAGCGCCCCTCCGGTTCCGGCCCCGTGCCGGCCGGGGGGGTCCGGGGGGCTGGCCCCCCGGCGTCGCGGGACGCACTATCGGGCGCGGGCGGGCCGAAATGCTCGGCTGCCGGCTCCTCGACCGCTTCGGTCGCCATCAGGCGGCGCAGGGCCTGGCGGAAATCATCGGCGGGCGCATGGACCAGCGCCGCCGCATCGCCGCCCTCGGTCAGATGCTCGGCCACGATGCGGTGGCCCAGCCCATAGCCTGTCCATTTCCGCATCCGCCCCCGGCCCATGAACCAGTCGCCGTGATCATGATCGCGCCGGGCCCAGCCCGTGGCCGCCTGTTTCAGAACGCCCGTGCCCGGCCGCACCTGGTCCCAGGGGTCGGCTGGCCCGCCCAGCACCTGCAGCACGAAATGCCCGGCCAGCCCCTCGGTGACCAGCGCCTCGCCCAGGGACCGGCCATATCCCGGCCCCTCCCACCGGGCAAGGTGATGCATCTCATGGACCAGCGTGCGGCGGAAATGCTCGGGCGCAACGCGGGCGGGGTCCAGCATCAGCTCGATGATGCCGGGCGCCGGGGCATGGCCGCCGATCCCCCATTCCGGGATGACCCCGTCCCCCGCCCGCACCACCAGGTCGAATCGCGGCAGGTCCAGATGATCCTCGACCAGCGCCACGACCTCGCGCGCATGGGCGCGGATCTCGGCCATGATGGGCGTCAGCGCGCCGCGCGCGTTCAGCATGTGCAGCTGCCAGATCGGCATGGCTCTCTCCCTCGGGTCCCGCGGGGTCAGACCTCGGGGACCAGCACCTCGCGCTTGCCGACATGGTTGGCGCTGCTGACGACGCCCTGCTCCTCCATCTGCTCGACCAGCCGCGCGGCCTTGTTATAGCCGATGGCCAGCTTGCGCTGGATATAGCTGGTCGAACATTTGCGGTCCTTGGCCACGATCATCACCGCCTGATCATAGAGCGCGTCGTCGCCCCCGTCGCCGCCGCCCAGGCCCAGAACCGCGTCGATATCGTCGGCCTTCTCCTCGTCCACGCCCTCGACCACGCCGGACTTATAGCTGGGGGGACCGAAGGATTTCAGATGGGTCACCACCTCCTCGACCTCCTCGTCGCTGACGAAGGGGCCGTGGATGCGGGTGATCCGCGCGCCGTTGCCCATATAGAGCATGTCGCCCTGGCCCAGCAGCTGTTCGGCCCCCTGTTCGCCCAGGATGGTGCGGCTGTCGATCTTGGATGTGACCTGAAAGCTGATCCGGGTGGGGAAGTTCGCCTTGATCGTGCCGGTGATGACATCGACCGAGGGGCGCTGCGTGGCCATGATCAGGTGGATGCCCGAGGCCCGCGCCATCTGCGCCAGGCGCTGGATGCAGGCCTCGATCTCCTTGCCCGCGACCATCATCAGGTCGGCCATCTCGTCCACGATGACGACGATATAGGGGAAGGTCTCGGGCTGGAATTCCTCGGTTTCCCAGATGGCATCGCCGGTATCCTCGTCGAAGCCGGTCTGGACGGTGCGCTTGAACAGCTCGCCCTTGGACAGCGCCTCGCGGACGCGGCCGTTATAGCCCTCGATGTTGCGGACGCCCATCTTGGACATCTTGCGATAGCGGTCCTCCATCTCGCCCACGACCCATTTCAGCGCCACGACGGCCTTCTTGGGGTCGGTGACGACCGGGGACAGCAGATGCGGGATGCCGTCATAGACCGACAGTTCCAGCATCTTGGGGTCGATCATGATCAGCCGGCATTCATCCGGGGTCAGCTTGTACAGCAGCGACAGGATCATTGTGTTGATCGCCACGGATTTCCCCGAACCGGTGGTGCCCGCGATCAGCAGGTGGGGCATCTTGGCCAGGTTCGCCACGACCGGATCGCCGCCGATATCCTTGCCGAGCGCCAAAGGCAGCGGCTGCGTGCCGTCGCCAAAGGCGCGGCTGGCGAAGATCTCGCGCAGCAGGACCTTTTCGCGCCGCGCATTGGGCAACTCGATCCCGATGACGGTGCGGCCCGGAACGGTGCTGACCCGCGCCGACAAGGCCGACATGGACCGCGCGATGTCATCGGCCAGGCCGATCACCCGGCTGGCCTTCAGGCCCGGCGCGGGCTCCAGTTCGTAGAGCGTGACGACCGGGCCGGGCCTGACCTCGGTGATCTGGCCCTTGACGCCGTAATCGTCCAGCACCGCCTCCAGCATGCGGGCGTTCTCCATCAACGCCTCCTGCGAGACGGGGACGGCATCGGCATCGGTCGGCGCCGACAGCAGGTCCAGCGGCGGGCGCTCATATCCCATGCCCGTCTCCTCCGGCCGGGGGCGGGGGCGGGGCGGGCGGGGGCCGCGGGCTTCTGCGTCACGACCACGGGGTCGGGGTGGTCCTCGGGGTCGTCCTCGGGATGGGCGGGCGCAGGGGCGCCGTCACGTGCCAGGCGCTGCGCCACGGCCTTCAGGACCGAGGATTTCGCAGTGCTGGACCGGATCGCGTCGCTGATGCGGCCGCGCACCTCCTCGTCCGAGGGGGCGTCGGTGTCGAAATCGATGTCGCGTTCGATCAGCTCGGGTTCGGGCATGTCGGATTCCAGCTCGAATGCCGGGGGCGGGGCGGGCTTGCGCCGCGCCTTGGGGGCCGCGGCCTCGCGCGCGGGGGCGGATCGCCCGCGGGCGGCGCAGCCGCGCCACGCCCGCAGCCGCCGCCCCGCCCGCGGCCATCGCGCCCTGCCCCGCCGTGCCCAGGCCCCGGCGGAACCGCATCCAAAGGCCCCGCAGCTCCAGCCGGTCGAAGCCCAGAACGAAGGCCCCCGCCGCGACCAGCGCCAGCGCCACCAGCAGGGCAGCCACGCGGATGCCCAGCTGCGCCTTCATCGGCAGCAGGTTCAGCATCGCGCCCATCATCATGTCGCCGAAATGCCCGCCCAGCCCGTAATTCTGCTGCCATCCCGGGCCGGGGACCAAGGTGCTGGCATAGATCGAGGCCAAGGCCACCGCCAAGGGCGTGAAGATCCCGCGCATCAGCCGGTCCTCGCCCTTGTGCAGCATCAGCCGCAGGCCCCAGACCCAGGCCGCGACGACCAGCATCCAGGCGCCCATCCCCGCGATCATCACCAAGGCCGAGGCGATCATCGCCCCCGCGCCGCCCAGCATGTTCTGCGCGGGCGCGTCGGTGGCCGATCCGAAGCTGGGATCATCGGGGGACCAGCTACCCAGCATCATGGCGATCAATGCGCCCAGGACGATCAGGCCCGCACCGATCGCCTCCTTCAGGCGGCGTTCCAGCGCGGCCTGGGTGGATTGGTCGAAGAGCGGATCGCGGTGTTTCGCCTGCCAGCTTGCCATGTCCTCAACCCCCCGTTTCGTCGTAAAGCACGGCCCTGAGCCGCGTCAGCGCCGCGCGGGTCTGGTCCGCATCGGCCACCAAGGCCACGCGGATGAAGCCCGCGCCCGGGTTCACCCCGTCCACCGCCCGCGCCAGATAGGCCCCGGGCAGCACCTGGATGCCCGCCCGCGACCACAAAAGGCGCGCGGCCTCCTCGCCATCCGCGACGGGCAGCCACAGAAAGAAGCCCCCCTGCGGCGCGCGATATCCGGGGATGTCGCCCAGAACCGCGTCCGCGATGCGGTATTTTTCCTGATAGAGCGCCAGGCTGGCCGCGACGTGATCCTCATCGCCCCAAGCGGCGGCGCTGACCCGCTGCACGGGCAGCGGCAGGGGCGCGCCGGCATAGCTGCGCAGCCGCCGCATTTGGGCGATCTGCGCGGGCCCGCCCGCCGCAAAGCCCGAGCGCAGCCCCGGCAGGTTCGACCGCTTGGACAGCGAATTGAACATCACCACCCGGTCCGCCAGGCCCAGCTCCGTCGCCACGGCCAGGGCGCCCGGCGGGGGCGCGTCGCGCCAGATCTCGGAATAGCATTCATCGGCCAGGATCAGGAAATCATGCCGCTCGGCCAAGCGGATCACCTGCGCCAGCCAGTCGCGGTCGGCCACCGCGCCCTGCGGATTGGCGGGCGAACACAGATAGGCCAGCGCCACCCGGTCCAGCAGCGCCGGATCGAGGCCCGCGTAATCGGGCAGGTTGGCCGTATCGGGCGTCGCGGGGACAAAGACCGGATCGGCCCCCACCGCCGCCGCCGCCACCGCATAGACCTGATAGAAGGGGTTCGGGATCAGCACCGCGGGCCGCTGCCCGGCCTTCGTTTCGGGGCAGAGCGCCAAGGCCGCGTTGAACAGCCCCTCGCGCGTGCCGTTCAGCACCATCAGCCGGTCCGGCGTGACGGTCAGGCCATGGCGGCGGTCCAGCCAGCCGCCGATCGCCGCCAGCAATTCGGGCGCGCCCTCGTTCGGGGGGTATTTCGCGAATTCGGACAGGCTGTCCGCCAGGACCGGCCCCACGAAATCCGGCATCGGGTGGCGGGGTTCGCCGATGGTCAGGATCATGGGGGATTCGCCCGGGGCCAGCCCAGGCTGCAGATCCGCCAACAGCGCCCGCAGACGCGGAAACGCGTAGTCGGGCAGGTTCGAGAACCGCTCGGGGAATGTCATTTCTGCCTCGCTCTCGGGGTCTTCGCCCCGTTCCTTGGCGGAAACTTTAGCGTGATCGCGCCCTTGCGTCCAGCAAAGACCGGGTCAGGCCAGCGCCGCCTCGGCCCCTGCCGCCACGCGCAGCAGATGCCGGTCGCGCCCCGCATGCCCCATCAGCGAGATCCCGCAGGCCGGATGCCCCGTCGGCAGCGTGACCGAGGGCAGGTTCATCAGGTTCGCGATGCGCGTGTTGCGCAGCGTCAGCAGGTTGGCACGCACGAATTCCGCCGTCTCGGTCATCAGCCGTTCGCGGTCGGGCGGCAGGATCGGCACGGTGGGGACCAGCACCGCGTCATAGCCGCCGGTGACCTCCTTGATCCATTTGCGGCGGATCCGCGCCAGGCTTTCCCAGGCCGCGACGTAATCGGGGCCGCTGACATCCGCCCCGCCGCGGAACCGTTCCAGGATGGGCTGCCACATCAGTTCGGGCGCATCCTCGATCTGGGCGCGCCAGATGCCATAGGCCTCGGGGGCGAACAGCTGGGGCGACAGCGCCATGGCCTTGTCCAGCCAGTCGGTCGAGACATGGGCGATCTGCGCCCCGGCCCGGGCCAGCCGGTCCACCGCGTCCTGAAAGGCGGTGACGGGGCCGGTCTCGGCCTCGTCGAAGGGCAGGCCCTCCAGCACCATCAGGCGCAGGCCGCGGACGGTCGCGCCATCCAGATCCGGCGCGGGCTGATCGGCCATCAGCGCGAAGATCTGGGCGCAATCCTCGACCGTGCGGGCGATGGGGCCGGCGATGTCGAATTTCCGCGCCAAGGGCACCACGCCCTTTTCGGGCAGCGCGCCCTGCGTGGGCTTGAACCCCACCAGCCCGTTCCAGGCCGCGGGCACCCGGATGGATCCGCCGGTATCCGTGCCCACCGCCGCCGCCGCCAGCCCCAAGGCCACCGACACCGCCGCCCCGGAGGACGATCCCCCCGGCGCCAGGTCGGGGTCCAGCGCATTGGGCGGCGTCGCCGTGCGCGGGTTCAGCCCCAGCCCGGAAAAGGCCAGTTCCGTCATATGCGTCTTGCCCAGGCAGATCATGCCGCGCCGCGCCGCGCGGGCCAGGATATTGGCATCCTTGCGCGGCACCCGCCCCTCCAGCAGGCGCGATCCGGCCTCGGTCACGGTGCCGCCGCTGTCGATATTGTCCTTCCAGCTGATGGCCACGCCATCCAGCAGGCTCTGGCGGCGTTCCTGCTTGGCGCGGTCATGGGCGGCCACGGCCTCGGACCGGGCGCGGGCGGGGGTCAGCCGGGCATAGATGCGGTCGCAGTCGGGGTGATCCTTTGCGGCGGCCAGATAGGCCTCGGTCTGATCGATGGGGTCCAGGACGCCCGCCAAGATGGCGCGGCCCTGCTGGGTCGCCGATGCGCGCAACCAATCCATTCAGAAATCCACCGCGATGCCATTCTTTTCGTAATCGCCGTAGCGGACGGGTTCCGGCCCCTCGCGGCCGCCATATTCCTTGGGCAGGATCTGGGCTGTGCGGGCGCGGCGGCGTTCCTCGGCCTCGGCCAGGGCGCGCTGTGCGGCGGGCGGCAGGTCGGGTTTGGCATCGCTCATGGAACAATCCTCCGAATGAGGCTATGGGGCGGGATCAGTCTTGAACATCACTTAGGCAAAGGAAAGCGTTTTGGCAAAGCCGGGCGGCGATATGGCGCGAATGGGCGCGTTGCGATTGATCCAGGGCGTGCGCCAGGGGCGCGCGCTGACCGACCAGCCCGGCGCGCTGCGCGCCCTGACCGTGGCCGACCAGGCCCGCGCGGCGCGGCTGGCGGCCGAGACCCTGCGCCATCAGGGCCGCGCCGACCGGGTCATCGACCCGCTGGTCGCCCGCAAGCCCGCACCCCAGATCGCCGATGTCCTGCGCCTGGCCGTGGTCGAGATGCTGGAGCTGGGCGCCCCCGCCCATGGCGTGGTGGGCGCGGCGGTCGATCTGACCCGCACCTTGGGCAAGCGCGGCCAGGCGGCGGCGGGGATGGTGAACGCGGTGCTGCGCAAGGCCTCGGGTTTCGCCGACTGGACGGCATTGCCGCCCCAATCCCTGCCCGAATGGCTGCGCCCCGCGCTGGAGGAGGCCTACGGCCCCGCCATCCTGACCGCGATCGAGGCCGCCCATCAGCAGGGCGCACCCATCGACCTGACGCTGAAGCCCGGCGCCACCCCCCCGCCGGGGGCCGAGGCGCTGCCCACCGGGTCCTTCCGCCTGCATGGCCCGGTCCATGTCAGCGCCCTGCCGGGCTATGAGGCCGGCGACTGGTGGGTGCAGGACGCCGCCGCCGCCCTGCCCGCGCGCCTGCTGGATGCGCAACCGGGCGAGCGGATCGTCGATCTCTGCGCCGCGCCGGGCGGCAAGACGCTGCAACTGGCCGCCGCCGGGGCGCAGGTCACCGCGCTGGACATCTCGGACGCCCGCCTGCGCCGCGTGACCGAGAACCTGACCCGCTGCCGCCTGTCCGCCGATCTGGTCACGGCCGACGCGCTGGACTGGCGGCCCGCCACCGCGCCGGATGCGATCCTGCTGGACGCGCCCTGTTCGGCCACGGGCACGATCCGGCGCCATCCCGACCTGCCCTTCATCCGCGACGGCCACGGCATCGCCGAGCTGATCGAGCTGCAGGCCGCGATGCTGGACCACGCTCTGTCGATCCTGCGCCCGGGCGGTCGGCTGGTCTTTGCCACCTGCTCGCTGATCCCCGATGAGGGCGAGGTCCAGATCGAGGAAGCCCTGTCCCGCCATCCCGGCCTGACCGTAGAGCGTCCCACCCTGCCCGGCATCGACCCCGAATGGACTACCGAGGAGGGCGGGCTGCGCCTGCGCCCGGACCTCTGGGCGGATCGGGGCGGCATGGACGGATTCTACATGGCCCGGCTGCGCAAGGCGGGATGAACGGAACCGTCTGCACAGTTTGCGCCTTTCCCCTGCGACCCCACGCCAAGGAAAAGATGCCCCGATGAAACTGAGCACTGTCGCCATGGGACTGAAACTGGCCCAGCTGGTCCTGCGCACGCGCGGGGCGACGACGGCGGCGCGGGGCGCGGGCGGGCTGGCATCCGGCATCGGCACGGCGGTGATGGTCGTGGCCGCCGTCCAGCTGGCGCGCCAGGTCCTGTCGCCGCGGCGCTGAGGCTGGACCTTCGGCGGGGCTTTCGCTAACTGGGCCTGACCCAGAGACACGAGGCCCCTCCCATGTCTGCACCCGCAGCCCCCGTTACGCTCAAGCGCGCGCTGATCTCCGTTTCCGACAAGACCGGCCTGATCGATTTCGCCCGCGCGCTGGATGCGCGCGGTGTCCAGATCCTGTCCACCGGCGGCAGCGCCAAGGCGCTGCGCGATGCGGGTCTGACCGTGACCGACGTGGCCGACGTGACCGGCTTCCCTGAGATGATGGATGGCCGCGTCAAGACGCTGCACCCGGCGGTGCATGGCGGGCTGCTGGCGCTGCGCGACAATGCGGACCACGTGGCCGCCATGGAGCAGCACGGCATCGGCGCGATCGACCTGCTGGTCGTAAACCTCTACCCGTTCGAGGAGACGGTCGCCAAGGGTGCGGCCTATGACGACTGCATCGAGAATATCGATATCGGCGGCCCGGCGATGATCCGCGCCGCGGCCAAGAACCACGGCTTCGTCACCGTGGTCGTGGATGTGCAGGATTACGACGCGGTCCTGGCCGAGCTGGACGCCAATGGCGGCACGACCCTGCCCTTCCGCCAGCGGATGGCGCAGCTGGCCTATGCCCGCACCGCCGCCTATGACGCCGCCGTGTCGTCCTGGATGGCGGATGCGATCGGCGAGGCCACGCCCCGCCGCCGCGCCTTCGCGGGCACCCTGGCCCAAGGCCTGCGCTACGGCGAGAACCCGCATCAGCAGGCGGCCTTCTATGTCACGGGCGATGCGCGCCCCGGCGTGGCCACGGCCCAGCAGCATCAGGGCAAGGAGCTGTCCTACAACAACATCAACGACACGGATGCCGCCTTCGAGCTGGTGTCCGAGTTCGACCCGGCGAACGGCCCTGCCTGCGCAATCATCAAGCATGCCAATCCCTGCGGCGTGGCCCAGGGCGCGACCGCGCTGGAGGCCTACAGGCGGGCCTTCGACTGCGACCGCACCTCGGCCTTCGGCGGCATCATCGCGCTGAACCAGCCGCTGGACGGGGCCACGGCGGAGGAGATCGTCAAGATCTTCACCGAGGTCGTCATCGCCCCCGATGCCGACGCGGATGCGCGCCGCATCTTTGCCGCGAAGAAGAACCTGCGCCTGCTGACCACGGGCGGGCTGCCCGATCCGCGGGCGGGCGGGCTGGCTTGGCGCCAGGTCGCGGGGGGCCTGCTGGTGCAGGGCCGCGACAACGGCCATGTGGCCCGCGCCGATCTGCGCATCGTGTCCGACCGCCAGCCGTCCGAGCAGGAGCTGGCCGACCTGATGTTCGCTTGGACCGTAGCCAAGCATGTGAAATCCAACGCCATCGTCTATGCCAAGGACCGCGCCACCGTCGGCATCGGCGCGGGCCAGATGAGCCGCGTGGACAGCACCCGCATCGGGCGCCGCAAATCCGAAGACATGGCCCAGGCCCTGGGCCTGTCCGAACCTCTGACCCAAGGGGCGGCGGTGGCGTCCGACGCGTTCTTCCCCTTTGCCGACGGGATCGAGGCCTTGGCCGAGGCCGGGGCCCGCGCGGTCATCCAGCCTGGCGGCTCGATGCGCGACGACGAGGTGATCGCGGCGGCGAACCGGCTTGGGCTGGCGATGGTCCTGACCGGCCAGCGCCATTTCCGCCACTGATGGCCGCCGCCCCCAAGACCGCGCGCAAGCCGGGCCGTCCGCGCAGGCAGACGGGCCCGCAGCGCAGCGACATGCGCCTGGTCGCATGGGTCGCCGCGGCGATCTTTGCGCTGGACCAGGCGCTGAAATACCTGGTCGTGCATGTCCTGCAGCTGGACCGCGTGCGCGAGATCGACGTCTTTCCGCCATGGCTGAACCTGCGCATGGCGTGGAACCAGGGGGTGAATTTCGGGCTGATGGCCTCCGATCAGGACTTCATGCGATGGGTGCTGATCGGCATCGCCTTCGTGATCTGCATCTGGGTCTGGATCTGGGTCTGGCGGGCCGCGCTCGGGCGGCTGGCCCGGATCTCGGCGGGGATGCTGATCGGGGGCGCGCTCGGGAATGTGGTGGATCGGTTCCTTTACGGGGCGGTGGCCGATTTCCTGAACATGTCGCTGCCGAACTGGCAGAACCCCTACAGCTTCAACGTGGCCGATATCGCAATCTTTGCCGGGGCGATCGGGCTGGTCCTGCTGCCCCAGCCCGCCAAGCCCGCAGCCAAGCCCGCGCCGCGCAGCCGCAAACCGGCCATGAAACCGACGGCAAAACCGGCAGGGGGGCGCGCGCCGAAGGCCCCGGTCCAGCCGGACCTGTTCGGGGATGCGCCGGATGGCGGGGCGGTGCCGCCGGCAAGACAGGGTCGTGACGGGGACGGAAATCCGCGCTAACAAGGGCCGAACCAAGCCGAGGGGACGGGACATGCGGACAGGCGCGCTGATGATCAAGGTTGCGGCCGTGATGCTGCTGGGCGCCTGCGGGGGCGGCGGGGGGCTGAACAACCTGCGGGCCGGGCAGAATTCGCCCGATGAATTCGCGATCCTGCCCACGCGCAGCCTGTCCATGCCCGCCGACCTGTCGGTCCTGCCCGCGCCGACGCCGGGCGGGGCCAACATCACCGATCCGAACCCGATGGGCGATGCGGTCGCAGCCTTGGGCGGGTCGCCCGACCGGCTGGCCGATCGGGGCGTGGGCGCGGCGGACCAGGCGCTGGTCGCCCATGCCGCCCGTGTCGGGACCGATCCCCAGATCCGCGCCCGCCTGGCGCAGTCGGATGCCGAATGGCGCGCCCGCAACGGCCGCCGCCCGCTCGAGCGGGTCTTCGGCACCTCGGTCTATCAGCGGGCCTATGCGCCGATGGCGCTGGATGCGGCGGCCGAACAGCTGCGCTGGCAGCGGGCGGGGGCCGTCACCTCGACCGCGCCCGCGCCGAGGGCGCGCTGATGCCCATCGACCTGGGCGCGCCCGAGGGCACGGTCCGGTTCGACCCCACGCTGCCGGAATTCGGGTCCGATCCCTGGGGCGTCTATGCCGATCTGCGGGCCCGGCCCGGCCTGCCCTTCTGGCCGGAATTCGACGGCCACCTGGTCAGCCGCATGGCCGATATCCGCGCCATCGCGCTGGACCGGCGGATGGTGCGGGCACCCGCCGCCTTCTGCCCCCCGGGCGAGGTGCGCCGCCTGAAGGTCGCGGGCAATTTCCACGACATGCCCTTTCACGAACGCTTCGTGCAGACCTCCATGCTGGACACGGACGGGCCCGATCACGACCGCCTGCGGCGCGCGGTCTTTCCGTTCTTCACCAAGACCCGGCTGGAGGGGATGCGCGGCTTCGTCACCGCTTGGGTGGACCGCGCCGTGGACGAGGCCCTGGCCCGCGGGCGGATCGACTTCATCGCGGATCTGGCCGCGCGCCTGCCGGGCGAGGTGATCGGCCATCTGATCGGCACCGACCCCGCCATGGCCGCACGGATGACCGCTTGGTCCGAGGATGTCGTCAGCTATTTCGACATCGACCGGACCGCCGCCAAGAAGGCCCGCGCCGAGGAGGCGACGCGGCTGTTCGCGGCGCTGCTGGAGGATCTGCATGCCGAACGCGCGGCGCGTCCGCGCGACGACCTGATGTCGGCGATGATCGGAGCCGAGCGCGCGGGCCTTCTGAGCCATGACGAGCTGATCGCGACGATCATGCAGATCCTGCATGCGGGCCACGGATCGACCATCGACGTGATGGGGTCGGGGCTGCATGCGCTGCTGGGCCATCCCGACCAGATGGCGCGGCTGCGGGCGGAACCCGCGCTGATGCCCCAGGCCGTGCAGGAGATGTTCCGTTTTGCCGCGCCCCTGCCCTTCTTTCACCGCTATGCCGCCGAGGATCTGAGCGTCGCGGGGCGGGACTGGCCGCGGGGGACGAAGTTCGGGCTGCTCTATGCCAGCGCGAATCGCGACCCGGAGGCCTTTGAGGCGCCCGACCGGTTCGACATCGCGCGCAGGCCCAACGTGCATCTGGCCTTTGGCGCAGGGGTGCATGTCTGCCTGGGCAACAACCTGGCGCGGCTGAACATGGAGGTGCTGTTCGCGGCCCTGCTGGACCGCAGCGCGGCGTTGGAACAGGCCGGGCCGGTGCGCTGGAAGACCGGGCTGCAGGCGCATGGCCCGCGCAGCCTGCCGCTGCGGATCACTCCCCGCGCCTGACCGCCGGGGGCACGCGCCGACGCCCCCCATCGAGGGGGCCGCCGGCGCGGGCGGCTGTCGCCGCCGGTCCCAGCCCCCGCCGCCGTCCATTACAATCCCGCGAGGGTGCCTTGCACGCCTCTGTCCTGCGGTCCAAGTTGTGGCCAGCAAGAGGAGGTTGCCCCACCCATGCGTCGCCCCGCATCCCGCGTCACCGCCAGCGCCTTGGCGCGCAGCGCAGCCCTGCCGCCGCTGGCCGGGCTGATCCCCGCCATCGGGCTGATCGCCCTGCTGACGGCCCTGCCCGCCCCCGCGCAGAGCCCTGCCTTGACCGCGGCCGAGCCCGGCACATCCGCGGAACAGTCCCCGCAGATCGACCGTCCCGACGCCGCCATGCCCGAGGGCATCAGCCATTTCACCCTGCCCAACGGGCTGGAGGCCGTGGTGATCGAGGATGACCGCGCCCCCGTGGTCGTTCAGATGGTCTGGTACCGCATCGGCGCCGCCGACGAGGCGCCCGGCAAGTCCGGCATCGCCCATTACCTGGAACACCTGATGTTCAAGGGCACCGAGACCTTGGGCCCGGGCGAGCTGTCGCGCATCGTGACCGCCAATGGCGGGCGGGACAACGCCTTCACGTCATGGGATTTCACCGGCTATTTCCAGCGCATCGCCAGCGACCGGCTGGACCTGATCATGCGGATGGAGGCCGACCGCATGGCCAATCTGCGCGTCTCGGACGAGGATTGGCAGGCCGAGCGCCAAGTCGTGCTGGAGGAGCGCGCGCAGCGTGTGGACAGCAACCCCACCGCGCTTTTTGCCGAGGAGTTCAACGCGGTCCTCTATGACAACCATCCCTATGGCCGCCCGATCATCGGCTGGCGCGACGAGATCGAGGCGCTGACGCTGGACAATGCGATGGACTGGTATCAGGCGCATTACTCGCCCGCTGCCGCCATCCTGGTCATCGCGGGCGACGTCACCCCGGAGGAGGTCCGCGCCCTGGCCGAGGAGCATTACGGCCCCATCCCCGGCCGCGACGCCACCGCCGAGCGCCTGCGCCCGGCCGAGCCGCCCCGCCGGTCCGCCCGCCGGTTGGAGATGTCGGACCCCCGCGTGGCCCAGCCCCGCATGATGCGCGCCGTGCTGGCCCAGGAACGCGACCCGGGCGAACAACGCCAGGCGGCGGCGCTGACCGTGCTGGCCGACCTGCTGGGCGGGTCGTCCCAGACCTCGGTCCTGGGGCAGCGGTTGGTCCTGCCGGGCAAGGCGCTCTGGGCGGGGGCCAGCTATGACGGGCTGTCCCTTGACCGGACCCAGTTCCGCCTGTCGCTGATCCCCGCCGACGGCACCCCGCCGGAAGAGGCCGAGGCCGCGCTGGACGCGGTCCTGGCCGATTTCCTGGAGGAGGGCCCCGACCCCGAGGCGCTGGAACGCGTCAAGACGCGCATCCGCGCCGCCCAGATCTATGCCCGCGATTCCGCGCATGGGCGGGCCTATGACTATGGCCAGGGGCTGGCGACCAGCCTGACGGTGCAGGACGTGAACGACTGGCCCGACATCCTGGCCCAGGTCACCGCCGAAGACGTGATGGCGGCCGCGCGCGACGTGCTGACCACCCGTGGATCGGTGACCGGATGGCTGCTGCCCGAACCGCCTCCAGAGGGCGGGGACGCCCCCGGCGCGGCGCCCGACCTGCCCGCCCCGGTGGGGCCGATGCCCCCCGATGCCGACCCCATGACCAGCCCCGAGGTGCAAGGATGATCCGTGCCGCAATCGCCACCGTCCTGACCCTGCTGGCCACGCCCGCCCTGGCGATCGAGATCCAGGACGTCACCTCGCCCGGCGGGGTCCAGGCCTGGCTGGTCCAGGATGACAGCATCCCCTTCGTCGCGCTGGACATACAGTTCAAGGGCGGCGCCAGCATGGACCAGCCCGACAAGCGCGGCGCGGTCAACCTGATGACCGCCCTGCTGGAGGAGGGCGCGGGCAATCGCGACGCCGTGGCCTTTGCGCAATCGGTCGAGGATCTGGGGGCGAGGCTGTCCTTTTCGGCGGGCGACGACACGGTTTCGGTGGGCCTGCGCGCGCTGAGCGAGAACCGCGACGAGGCCGCCGACCTGCTGGCCCAGGCCCTGACCCAGCCCCGTTTCGACGAGGATGCGCTGAACCGCGTGCGCGGCCAGGTCCAGGCGGTGATCCGGGCCGAGGCGACCGACCCCAATGCCATCGCCGCCAAGGAGATGGCGCGCCAGGCCTGGGGCGACCACCCCTATGCGACCTCGATCAACGGCACGTCCCAGAGCGTCGCCGCCCTGACCCGCCAGGACCTGGTCGCGGCCAAGAACCGCGTCCTGGCCCGTGACCGCGTGGTGGTGGGCGCCGCGGGCGACATCTCGGCCGAGGAGCTGGGCCTGCTGCTGGACCGCATCCTGGGCGGGCTGCCGGCCCAGGCCACCGCCCCCCTGCCCGAGCCGGCCGAGCTGCGGCTGGACGGGGGCGTCACCGTCATCGATTGGGACAGCCCGCAGACGGTCGTGGCCTTTGCCGGGCCGGGCCTGCCCATCGACGATCCCGATTACTTCGCGGCCTTCGTAGCCAATCACATCCTGGGCGGCGGCGGCTTCAGCTCGCGCCTGATGGAGGAGATCCGCGAGAAGCGCGGCCTGACCTATGGCGTGGGCACCGGGCTGGCCACGGGCCTTTTCGGTCAGACCTGGCAGGGCGGAATGGCCGGATCGAACGCCACCACCGCCGAGGCCGTGGACCTGATCCGGCAGGAATGGGCCCGCATGACCGAAGGCGTGGGCGATGAGGAGCTGGCCGATGCCAAGACCTTCCTGACCGGCGAATATGCGCTGCGTTTCGACGGGAACGGGCGGATCGCCTCGATCCTGGCGGGGATGCAGCTGGTGGGCCTGCCCATCGACTATATCGACGGGCGCAATGCCAAGGTCGAGGCGGTGACCGCCGATGACGTGGCCCGGGTGGCCGATCGCCTGCTGGACCCCGAGCGGCTGCGCTTCGTGCTGGTTGGGCGGCCCGACGGGATCCAGGGCGACCCGCAGGACTGACCCCGAATCTCTGGCACAGGGGGGCGCGACCTGCTAGATCTGGGGCGATGACCAGCGCCGCACCCAAGATGAGCCCGCCCCCCCGTCCCGTCATTCGACAGCTGGACGAAGACACCGCCAACCGCATCGCGGCGGGCGAGGTGGTCGAACGCCCCGCCTCGGCCGTCAAGGAACTGGTCGAGAACGCGCTGGATGCGGGCGCCACGCGCATCGACGTGGCGATCGAGCAGGGCGGGCGCGGGCTGATCCGGGTCACCGATGACGGCTGCGGCATGGCCGAGGGCGACCTGCCCCTGGCCTTGGCCCGCCATGCGACCAGCAAGATCGACGGATCGGACCTCTTGGCCATCACCAGCTTCGGTTTTCGGGGCGAGGCGCTGCCCTCGCTCGGGGCGGTGGGGCGGCTGACCATCACCTCGCGCACGGGGGATGGCGCCGGGGCGATGATCGCCGTGACTGGGGGCCGCGCGGCGCCGGTGCGTCCAGCGGCGGCCAATTGCGGCACGGTGGTGGAACTGCGCGATCTGTTCTTCGCCACGCCTGCGCGGCTGAAATTCCTGCGCAGCGACCGGGCCGAGACCCAGGCCGTGGCCGAGACCCTGCGCCGCCTGGCCATGGCGCAGCCTTGGGTCGCCTTCACCCTGACATCAGACGGGCGCGAGATCCTGCGCGCCGATGCCGAACAGGGCGAGCTGTTCGGCGCCCTGACCGCCCGGCTGACCCGCCTGATGGGGCCGGATTTCACCGAGAACGCCATTCCCATCGATGCCGAACGCGACGGGCTGTCCCTGACCGGGCTGGCCGCGCTGCCGACCTATACGCGCGGCGCGGCGGTGGCCCAGCATGTCTTCGTCAATGGCCGCCCGGTGCGCGACAAGCTGCTGACCGGGGCGCTCAGGGCGGGCTATATGGATGTGCTGTCGGCGGGGCGGCACCCGGCGGCGGTGCTGTTTCTGGAATGCGACCCGCAGATGGTCGATGTGAACGTCCACCCCGCCAAGGCCGAGGTGCGGTTCCGCGACCCCCAGGCCGCGCGGGGCCTGGTCGTCAGCGCGCTGCGCCATGCCTTGGCCGGGACCGGCCAGCGCGCCGACAGCACCCTGGGCCAGGCGACCCTGGCGGCCTTTCGCCCCGAACCCCAGGCCGCGCGCCCCCTGCCCGCATGGCAGGCGCGGACCCCGTCGGGCGCGGCGATCCGGGCGGGGCTGGACCTGCAGGCCCCCGATCCGGGCTTTGCCGAGGCCCCCTCGGCCCGGTTCGACGCGGTGGGCCCGGACCCGGTGGCCGATCAGGCCCCCCTGGGCGCCGCCCGCGCCCAGATCCACGAGAATTACATCATCGCCCAGACCGCGGAGGGCATGGTGATCGTCGATCAGCATGCCGCCCATGAACGGCTGGTCTATGAACGGCTGAAGGCCCAGGCCGCCCGCGACGCCATCCCCGCCCAGGCCCTGCTGATCCCCGAGATCGTCGAGCTGGACCCCGCCCATGCCGAACGCATCCTGGGGCTGGCGCCGGATCTGGCGCGGCTCGGGCTGGTGATCGAACCCTTCGGCCCGGGCGCGGTGGCCCTGCGCGAGGTGCCTGCCATGCTGGCCCGGCTGGACGGGGCGGCGCTGATCCGCGACATCCTGGACGATCTGCAGGATCAGGGCCGGTCCGACCGGCTGCAGGCGCGGATCGACGCGGTGCTGTCCTCGATGGCCTGCCACGGATCGGTCCGATCCGGCCGCCGCATGACCCCGGAGGAGATGAACGCCCTGCTGCGCGACATGGAGCGCACGCCCCGGTCCGGCCAGTGCAATCACGGCCGCCCGACCTGGGTGCGGCTGGACCTTGCCGATATCGAACGGCTGTTCGGCCGCCGGGATTGATGCGAACGGGCTTGACGCAACGCCAGGTTGCGCCGATCCTTCACGGATGAGTGAAGGAGTCTTCAGATGCTGAACATTCCCACCAAGACCGTGGCCCGGATGATCGACATGGCGCGGGACGGCGCGCAGGACCGGCTGCGCGACACAATCGCGGGGCTGGATGCCGATGCGCGCACCGACCTGGTGGCCCTGGCCTGGATCGGCCGCGACAGCTTCGAGGCCGAGGAACTGGACGAGGCCCGCAGCGCCGCGCGCCAGGCGCCCATTGCCGAGGCGCAGGATTATCTGTCCCGCGAACCCCGCCTGCCCGATTTCCTGGAGGCGGGGATGGAGGCCTTGGGCCTGCGCCCATGACGGTCCGCGCATAGGAAAGGCGGCCCCCGAAGGGACCGCCCGAAGCCTGTGCAGGCGCGATCACCCCTCGGGGGTGATGCGGATCAGCTGGCCGTTCTCGTGGTCGGTGATGACCATCAGCGACCCGTCCTGGGCGACCTCGATCTCGCGCACGCGGCCGATGCCTTCGGCATGACGGGCCTCGCCCACGACCATGCCGTCCTCCAGCTGCAGGCGGATGATGTCGCCCGACCGCAGGCCGCCGATCAGGGCATGGCCCTGCCATTCGGGGAACATGTCGCCCTCGTAGAAGGCCATGCCGCTGATCGCAGGCGACGGATCCCAGTAATAGTTCGGCTGCTGCGTGCCCTCGACCTCGGTCTGGCCCAGCTCGTCGCCGTTATATTCGGTGCCATAGGTCGCCTCGGGCCAGCCATAGTTCAGGCCCGGCTCGATCAGGTTCAGCTCGTCGCCGCCGCGGGGACCGTGCTCGTTCATCCACAGCTGGCCGTCGGGGGACATGGCCGCGCCCTGGATGTTGCGATGGCCCATGGACCAGATCTCGGGCAGGGCGCCGTCGATGCCCGATCCGGCGGGGCTGCCATCCTCGGCATTGATGCGGATGATCTTGCCCAAGGTCGATTGCGGGTCCTGGGCATAGACGCGGGGTTCGGGATCGGACCGTTCGCCCAGGCCCACGAAGATATGGCCTTCGCCGTCATGGACGATGCGCGCGCCGAAATGCTTGGTCGAGGCCCAGGCCGGCTGCTGCTGCCAGATGACGTTGACCTCCTCCATGGTGGAGCCGTCCTCGGACAGGATTCCGGTGGCCACGGCGGTCGCGTTCTCGCCATCGCCGCGCGGCTCGGCATAGGTCCACCAGACGCGGCGCGTCTCGTCGAAATCCGAGGCGATGGAGACGTCGTGCAGACCGCCCTGGTCGCGGGCATCGACCTCGGGAATGCCCTCGATCGGGTCGGACATCTCGCCGTCATTGGTGACGATGCGCATGCGGCCCGGACGTTCGGTCAGCAGCCAGTCGCCGTCGGGCATCTGCACAAGGCCCCAAGGGTGTTCCAGCTCGTCCAGCACGACGGTCTGTTCCAGATCGACATTGCCCGATTCCAGCGCCGGGGCGCGGGTCTGGCCCTCGAAGGCGGGGGTCTGGTCATAGGCCGCGCCATGGGGCGGTTCCTCGTTCCAGTCCTGCGCGACGGCCATGGATGCCAGGAAACCGGTGGCGGCGAGGGCGGTCAGGCTTGTCGTCGTGCGGCGAATGCGGCGCGTCATCGTGGTCCTCCGGGTGTGAATTGTCCGGACCAATGCGCCCGGCGGGGGGACGTTCCCCGCACGGCGGTTCACGACCGCTCACGATGGCGTCATCAGGCGGAACGATCCGGTTCGATTCCCGCGACATGGTCGCGATGCAGCGCCGCCGCCCGCGCCCAGACCGGGTCCTGCGGATCGTCCAGCCGCAGCAGAACGGGCAGCAGTTGGTCGGCGTAATCGACCGAGCTTTCGCGCGGCAGCAGGGATGGCAGGTTGTCGATGGCCACCACGTCCAAGGGCGGGTCCTGGGCCACGCGGTTCACCGGCGCGTCCCAGCTGGTCAGCCGGTCGTTCACGCGGATCGGGGAATAGTCGCTGGACGGATCGCAGGCCACGTCGCCGATCACCGTCAGCGCCCGGCCCGGCGCCGTGGCGGTCGCAGGCACGAAGACCGGCGCGCCCGGCTGCGCCAGGATCGCGTTGATCAGGATGTCATGCATCAGCACCTCGGGGAAGGGGCCGCCATGGGCGGTCTCCTCCTGGTCCCACCGGGTGACGGGCAGGCCCATCGCCACCATCAGATCCGCCGCGCCGCGCCCGACGCGGCCCTTGGCGCCGATCACCAGGGCGCGGGGCCGTGGCCCACCGGTGCCGTCCAGCCGGGCGCGCAGGGCGGTGGTCATCGCCTCGCGGTCGGGCCAGGTCCGCAGCGGACCGCAGACCCCGCCCTGCTGCTGGGCGGCCCAGGCCATCAGCGCCACCGCCGCCCCCGCATAGCCCGCCCAATAGCCGAAGGCCGCCAGCCGCCGCCCGTCCTCATCCGTCAGGTATTCCAGATCCAGCAGCGTCCCGCCGCCTTGGGCGAAGCGCCCCAGCAGGACGCGCCCATCCGCCTGGCCCTTGAAGGCATGGCCGAACATCACATGGCGGTGGCGCAGCGGCGTGCCGTCGGCGGGCAGCTCCTTCAGGCCAAAGATCACCGCATCGTCGGGGGCTGCGGGCCAGCTGCCCTCCGGGGCGATGGCGGCGCCGGCCTCGCGATAGGCGTCGATGGGGATGATGCGGCGGGGGCTGTCCTCGACCGTGACCGAAAACCCCGCGGCGATCAGGCGCGCGACGCCCTCCGGGGTGATGCCCACGCGTTCCTCGTTCGGGCGGCTTTCCGCCCGGACCCACAGATGTGTCATCGCCGTCCCCCGTCATGATCCCTGCCCCAAGGTCTAGGTCAGGGGCCCGGGCATCGCAAGCCGCGCAGGGCCCGAGGCGGAACCCTTGGCCCCCGGCGTGGTTTGCCCCGAGGCCTTTCCCTCGAAACCCCCGGAGACTCCCCGATGACCCCGATGCGCACCGCCCTGACCCCCGCCGCCCTGACGCTGGCGATCCTCGCCGGTCCCGCCCTGGCCCAGGACGGTTTCCGCCATGCCGTCGAGGGCGGCGAGGTCGTGATCCATCCGGTCGATCACGCCTCGATGGTGCTGGAGACGCCGTCGGGCGTCATCCATGTCGATCCGGTGGGGGGCGCTGATCTCTATGCCGATCTGCCCGCGCCGGACCTGATCCTGATCACCCATGAACATGGCGACCATTACGACCAGCCGACGCTGGACGCGCTGGCCGCGGTGCCGATCATCGCCAATCCGGCGGTGGCCGGGATGCTGCCCGCAGCGATGGCCGAACGCACCACCGTGATGGAGAACGGCGACAGGGCGCAGGCGCTGGAGATCGCCATCGAAGCCGTCCCCGCCTATAACATCACCGAGGACCGGCTGAACTTTCACCCCCAAGGGCGCGACAACGGCTATGTCCTGACCATCGGGGATCGCCGCTTCCTGATCGCGGGCGATACCGAGGACACGCCCGAACTGCGCGCGCTGGAGGACATCCACGTTGCCTTCCTGCCGATGAACCTGCCCTATACGATGACGGTCGGGCAGGCGGCCGAGGCGGTGACGGCCTTCGCGCCGGATTTCGTCTATCCCTATCATCACCGCGACAGCGACCTGGAGGAATTCACCCGCTTGGTGGCCGAGGGCGGATCGGGCGCCCAGGTCGTGATCGCGCCTTGGTATGACGACGCGGACTGATCCCGTGGCCGCACCGCACCGCCCCCGCCTGCCATGGCTGACCATCGCGGCCGTCCTGGCCGGGCTGGCCGTCCTGGCGGGGGCGGTGCTGTGGCTGTGGCCGTCCCTGCCCGCGCTGCAATCCGACCTGACCCGCCTGCACGAGCTGTTCGAACACGGCCAGGGCTGGCGCGACCGCAACCCGGTGCTGGCGGTCGCGGCCTTTCTGGCGGGTTTCGGGCTGCTGGCGGCGCTGCCCGTGCCGGTAGTGGTGGTGCTGACCTTGGCGGGGGGCGCGTTCTTCGGCTTCTGGCTGGGGGTGGTGCTGTCGGTGGCGGGGACGGTTCTGGCCTCGATGCTGACCTTTCTGGTCGCGCGATACCTGCTGCTGCGACCGGTCCGGCGGATGCTGGGGGCGCGCGCCGATCAGCTGGACCGGATGGTCGAACGCGACGGGGCGCTGGCGCTCCTGAGCCTGCGGCTGACCCCGGCGCTGCCCTTCTTCGTGCTGAACCTGGCGGGCGGGGTCAGCGTGCTGCCGGCGCGGGTCTTTGCCTGGGTCACGGCGCTTGGGGTGCTGCCCAACAAGGCGATCCTGACCGCCGCCGGCACCCAGCTGGCGGAACTGGACCAGATCTCGGACATCATGGGGCCGCGGGTGATCGCGGTGATCCTGGCGCTGGCGCTGTTTCCCTGGATCGCGCGCTGGATCACCCGGCGCCTGCGCCGCCGGACCGCCGCCTGAGCGGTCAGAACGGGACGGGGGCCGAAAACCCCATCTGCACCCCGCTTTCGGGATGGCGAAAGCGCAGGTTTTCCGCATGCAGCATCAGCCGGGGATGATCCGCCGCCGCCCCTTCGGCATAGAGCGGATCGCCCAGGATCGGATGGCCGAGCGAGGCCATATGCACCCGCAGTTGGTGGCTGCGCCCGGTGACGGGCATCAGCCGGACGCGCGTCTCGGCCCCGCTGCGACGCACCACGCGCCAATCGGTCTGGGCGGGGCGGCCCTCGGCATGGTCGACCTTTTGCCGGGGGCGGTTGGGCCAATCCACCATCAGCGGCAGATCCACCCGCCCCTGCCGTTCCGCCAGATCCCCCCACAGCCGCGCGACATAGACCTTGCGGGTCAGCCGGTCCTCGAACTGTCGCGACAGGGTGCGTTGGGCATGGGGGGTCAGCGCAAAGACCATGACCCCCGACGTGTCCAGGTCCAGCCGATGCACCAGCAGCACGGTCGGAAAGGCGGCGCGCAGCCGGGCGGTCAGGCAATCGGCCCGATCCTCGCCCCGCCCCGGCACCGACAGCAGGCCCGCGGGCTTGTCCACGACCAGCACCTCGGCATCGGCATGGATGATGCGGGCCGGATCCGGCGGCGGGTCATAGACGAAGCCGGTCATTTCCAGATCAGCCGCAGCGCCAGCCCCGCGAACATCACCGCGGCGATGCGGTTGACCAGGCCCAAGCGCTTGCCGATCACCTGACCCGCGACGCCGCCGACGATGCCGTAGCCCATCGTGACCAGCGTGCCGGTGAAGGCGAAGACCAGCCCCAGCCCCAGGATCTGCTGCCAGACCGGGCCCCAGGCCGGGTTCGTGAATTGCGGCAGGAAGGCCAGCATGAACAGCACCGGCTTGGGGTTCAGCGCATTGGACAAAAACCCGCGCCGGATGATGTTCCAGACCCGCACGCTGCCCCGGGCCGAGGGATCGACCTCGCCCGCGTTCCAGCTTTTCCACGCCAGCCACAGCAGATAGGCGGCGCCTGCCCATTTGATCGCACGCAGCGCCTCGGGATGGGCGGCGACGACGGCGCCCAGCCCCACGGTCGCCAAGGTGACATGCATCAGCACGCCCAGCCCCACGCCGAACCCCGCCCAGGCCCCGGCGCGCGGGCCCCCTTGGATGCCGCAGGCGCTGGCGAAGAACACGTCCTGTCCGGGGGCGAAGTTCAGCACCAGCCCCCCCAGGATGAACGCCGTCAGCTGGCCCGCCGGAATATTGGCCAAAGTGTCCCAGATCATGCCCGAAATCCCCCGTTTCGCGCAGGTTTGATCCGCGCGCGGCCGGGCGCAAGCCCCCTCATGCGTCTAGAGGTCGCCAAAGACCTGCGCCAGGATCGCGGCCAAGGCATCCGCATCGGCCTGATCGAAGGCATCCGGCCGGTCGCTGTCGATGTCCAGCACCCCGATCAGCCGACCCCCGCGCCCCAGGACCGGCAGGACGATTTCCGACCGGGTGCTGCTGGAACAGGCGATATGGCCGGGAAACGCCTCGACATCGGGCACGATCTGGACCTGCCGCAGGCGCGCCGCCGCCCCGCAGACCCCGCGCGAAAACGGGATCACCAGACAGCCGTGGCCGCCCTGATAGGGGCCGATCTTCAGCATCTCGGGCGCGGTCACCCGGTAGAATCCGGTCCAGTCGAAGCGGTCGTCGGAATGGTGCAGTTCGCAGGCCAGGGTGGCCATCAGCGCGACCTCGTCGGTCTCGCCCTCGGTCAGGGCCCGGATGCGGGCGGCAAGGTCGTCATAGCTGCTCATCCGCGCTGCATAATCGGGCGCGCGCGGCTTGGGAAGGGGCCATTGCCCCGGCGCGCCATTCGCGCGATCCTGCCCGCCATGACGCTGCGCGGCCGCATCCTGACGGTGATCCTGGCGGTCCAGATGCTGCTGGTCGCGGCGCTGGCCTTGGGCAGCCTGGACCGCCTGCGCCGCGACATCGCGGCCGAGACGCGGATGGGCGCCGACACGGCCCGCGCGCTGGTGCTGGCCACGATCGGCACGATGCAGGGCGCGGTGCCCGCCGACCGGATCATGGCCCTGCTGCCCGAACGGCTGACCGAACCGCGCCATGCCCGGATCGGCGTGGTGGACGTGCTGGACGGCACGCTGCGCCAGCCGCCGGGCCCGGGCGATCCGCGCGCCCGCGCGCCGGGCTGGTTCGGCGCGCTGGTCGCCCCCGCCCCGTCCGAGACCCGCCTGCCCGTCATCATCGACGGCCGGCCCCGCGGCTATGTGCTGATCACCGGCGATCCGGGGCCGGGCATCGCGCGGGCCTGGCGCGACATGCGCGACCTGATGGCGCTGGCGGTGGCCGCGGCCTTGGCGCAGGCGGGGCTGATCGCGCTGGCCCTGTCCCAAGGCCTGCGCCCCGTCGCCCTGATCGAGGACCGTTTGTCCGGCATGACCCGGGGCGAGCTGGAATCGCGCATCGGCCCCCTGCCCCAGCCCGATCTGGCGCCCTTGGCCGCCCATGCCGACCGGCTGGCCCAGGCCCTGGAACAGGCCCGCGCCGACCGCCTGCGCCTGCAGCAGCAGATCGTCGCGCGGGCTGATGCGGAACGAAAGGCCATCGCCCGCGACCTGCATGACGAGATGGGGCCCTGCCTTTTCGGCCTGCGGGTCGAGGCGGATGCCCTGCGCGCCCAGGCCCCCGACGCGGCCACCGCCCAGGCTGCCGACCAGATCGCCGCCATCGCCGAACAGATCGCCCGCGTGAACCGCGCCCTACTGGACGACCTGCGCCCGGTCGCGGTGGGCCAGCTGCCCTTGCCGGTGGTGCTGGGCGATTACGTCGACGACCTGCAACGCCGCTTTGCCCGGCCCCGATTCGCGCTGGAGATCGCCTCGGGCCTGCCCGAACCGGACGAGGCCACCGCCCTGACCCTGTTCCGCATCCTGCAGGAGGGCACGACCAACGCCCTGCGCCATGCCGATGCGGATCTGGTGCGGATCCGGCTCTGGACCGATCCGGCGCATTGGCGCATGATCCTGGCCGATGACGGCAAGGGGATCGACCCCGACCGCCCCGAGGGGACCGGCCTGACCGGGATGCGCGAACGCATCACCCTGATGGGCGGGCGGTTGCAGGTCGATGCCGGGCCCTCCGGCACCACGCTGCAGGCGGCGCTGCCCCGGCTGCCATGACCGCCGCGGCGCCCCTGCGGGCCAAGACAGGAACTGGACGACGACGTGACGAAACGCGCCTTGGTCATCGACGACCACCCGATCACCCATCTGGGGGCCAGCCGCCTGCTGCGCGACCTGGGCTATGACCCCGTGGGCCAGGCCATGTCCGCCGAGGAGGCGCTGGACCAGCTGGCCGCGAATAGGGATGCGGATGCGGATGCGGGCCCCGGCCTGATCCTGCTGGATATCAGCCTGCCGGGCCTGGGCGGGCTGGACGCGATCGCGGCGCTGCGCGGGGCCGCCCCCGAGGCCCGCATCCTGGTCTTTTCGATGAACGACCAGACCGGTTTCGCCGCCCGCGCGCTGCAGCTGGGCGCGCAGGGCTTTCTGTCCAAGAACGCGCCCCCCGCCGATTTCCGCGACGCCGTGCGCATGCTGGAGGCGGGCGAGTTCTACCTGTCGCCCAAGCAGGCCATGGCGCTGGCCACGCTGCGGGCGGGGGCGGCGGACGACCCCCTGGGGGCGCTGTCGGATCGCGAAAGGCAGGTCCTGGCGCTGATCGGGCAGGGCCACGGGCTGCAGGCCATCGCCGACCAGCTGGGCGTTAGCTACAAGACGGCGGCCAACACATCCTCGGCGCTGAAACGCAAGCTGGGCGTCGACGGGATCAACGGGCTGATGAAATTTGCGCTGGACAGCGGCGTTCAGGGGGCATGATGCTGGCTTGGTTCACCACGACCGACGATTGCGCGCCCGGCCATGCCGACCGCCTGCTGGAGGATCTGGCCCGCCGGCTGGAACCCGCGCTGGCGCGGCGCGGCCTGGCGCTGGCGGGCGCGGTTCAGCGCAACCTGGATCTGGGCCCCGACATCCCCTGCGACATGGAGATGGTGGTCCTGGGCTGCGACGGCCCGCCGCTGCGGATCTCGCAATCGCTCGGGCCGGGGGCGCAGGGCTGCCGGCTGGACACGGGCGCGCTGGAACAGGCGGTGGCGCGGACCGCCCCGCGCCTGCCCGGCGCCGCCTTGGTCATCATCCCGAAATTCGGCCGGCAGGAGGCGATGGGCCGCGGCTTTCGCGACCTGATCGGCCGCGCCGTGGCCGAGGGCCAGCCCGTCGTCACCTATGTCCCCCGCCAGCAGGCCGCGGCCTTCGCCGATTTCGCGGGCGATCTGGCGCAGCGGGTCGAACCGGAGGACCTTTGCGACTGGTGCCTGGACCGGGCGGGGGCGCAGTGATGCGCATCGACGCGCGCGGCCTGTTATGCCCGCTGCCGGTGCTGCGGCTGCGCAAGGTGCTGGAGGATGCGGCACCGGGCATCGAGGTGCGCCTGATCGCCACCGATCCCATGGCGGTGGTCGATGTGCCGCATTTCTGCCAAGGGGCCGGTCATGTCATGGTGGCGCAGCGCGATCTGGGTGACGGCGCGTTCGAGTTCACGGTCCGCAGGGGTGATCCCCGGCCCGGGAATGGCGGGCCCACCCCTTCAGGATAGTCACGACCGATCATGACCATGCCCTTCCTGGCCAACCGCAAGCGCCTGTCCGAGCTGACCGAACGCGAGATCCTGGCCCTGGCCATCGCCTCGGAGGAGGACGATGCCCGCATCTATCGCAACTGGGCGGCCTTCCTGCGCAAGGACTATCCCGCCAGCGCCGCCGTCTTCGACGCCATGAGCGCCGAGGAGGACGGCCACCGCCGAATGCTGCTGGATGCCTATCGCGCCCGGTGGGGCGATGCGATCCCGGTCATCCGGCGCGAACATGTGGCGGGCTATCTGACCCGCCGCCCCGCCTGGATGATCGAGAACCTGTCGCTGGAGGCGATCCGCGCCGAGGCCGCCGGCATGGAACGCGACGCGGCCGATTTCTATGCCCGCGCCGCCCAGTCCAGCGGCCATGCCGCGACGCGCAAGCTGCTGGGCGATCTGGCCGCCGCCGAACGCGGCCACGAGAACCGCGCCCATGAGCTGTCCGAGACACTGCTGCCCGAGGATGCCCGCGCCGAGGAGGATGCCGTCGCCCATCGCGATTTCGTCCTGACCTGGGTCCAGCCGGGGCTGGCCGGGCTGATGGATGGCAGCGTGTCCACCTTGGCGCCGATCTTCGCGGTGGCCTTCGCGACCCAGGATCCCTGGACCACCTTCATCGTGGGCTTGGCCGCCAGCCTGGGCGCGGGGATCAGCATGGGCTTCACCGAGGCCGCATCCGATGACGGGGTCGTGTCGGGGCGCGGATCGCCCATCAAGCGCGGCATCGCATCGGGGGTGATGACCACGGTGGGGGGGCTGGGCCATGCCCTGCCCTATCTGATCGCCGATTTCTGGACCGCCACGACCATCGCGATCATCGTCGTCTTCATCGAGCTGTGGGCCATCGCCTGGATCCAGAACCGCTGGATGCAGACGCCCTTCTGGCGGGCGACCTTGCAAGTCGTGGTGGGCGGTGGTCTGGTGCTGGCCGTGGGGGTGCTGATCGGATCGGGCTGACGGCCCCCTCGGGGGGCCCATGACCGAGATCCTGCTGAAGACCCTGCCCTTCTTCGCCCTGATCGGGCTGGGCTGGGGGGCCGCCGCGACGCGGCTGTTCCCGCCCGAGGGCGCGGCCTGGCTGACCCGATTCGTGTTCTATTTCGCGCTGTCGGCGATGCTGTTCCGCTTTGCGGCGGGGCTGGACATGGGCGCGATCTTCGATCCGCGCTTCGTCGCGGCCTATCTGGCGGGGTCTGCGGCGGTCTGGGCCGTGGCCCTGTGGATCGCCCGCGCCCGCGGCCTGACCCTGCCCGAGGCCGCGATGGAGGCGCATTCCGCCATGACCGGCAATACCGGCTTTCTGGGCGTGCCGATGCTGGTCGTGCTGCTGGGGCCGGCGGCGATCGGGCCGGTGCTGATGGTGCTGACCATCGACATGCTGGTCTTTTCGACGCTGATCACGCTGATCGTGCATGGCGCGCGCCATGGCGGGCTGCGGCTGGCGGCGGTGCTGCCGGTGCTGCGCGGGGTGGCCGCCAACCCGATGATCCTGGCGATGGTCGCAGGCCTGGCCTGGGGCGGGCTGTCCCTGCCCCTGCCCGGTCCGGTGGACGATTTCCTGGCCCTGCTGGGGGCCGCGGCCACGCCCGGGGCGCTCTTCGCCATCGGCGCCAGCCTGGCGGGGCGGCGGCTGGCGCGGCTGGCGCCCTCGGCCTGGCTGTCGGGGGCGAAACTGGTCCTGCACCCGGCGGCGGTGGGCCTGGCGGCCTGGGGCTTCGGCGTCGATCCGGTCGCGGCGGGGGTGATGGTCGTGGCGGCGGGCCTGCCCGTGGCGGGCAACGTCTATATCCTGGCCCAGCATTTCGGCCTGGCGCAGCAGCGGGTCTCGACCGCGATCCTGATCTCGACTGCGGCCAGCATCGTGACCATCCCGGCGCTGATCCTGCTGATCGGCGCCTGACGCCCCCTCTCGACCCCTGCGCGGCCAGCCGCTATCCCCATGAGGCAATCGAGGGAGGAGAGGACCACATGCGCGACATCGCCGATCTGCGGCTGACCAACATCCTGCTGGCGGTGGATGACGAGGGCATCGCCCGCGTCACCCTGAACCGCCCGTCCAAGCGCAACGCCCTGGACCTGGCCACCATCGAGGAGCTGATCGACATCTTCACCACCCTGCCCCGGGCGGGCGTGCGCGCGGCCATCCTGGACGCGGCGGGCGATCATTTCTGCGCGGGGCTCGATCTGGTCGAACATCACCGCGAGGATCGCAGCGCGGCGGAATTCATGCAGGTCTGCCTGCGCTGGCATGACGCCTTCAACCGCATGGAATACGGCGGCGTGCCGGTCATCGCGGTGCTGCAGGGCGCGGTCGTGGGCGGCGGGCTGGAACTGGCCTCGGCCGCCCATATCCGCGTGGCGGGGCCGGACACCTATTTCGGCCTGCCCGAGGGTCAGCGCGGCCTCTTCACCGGCGGGGGTGCCACGATCCGGGTGGCCGACCTGATCGGCAAGGCGCGGATGATCGACATGATGCTGTCGGGCCGGCTCTATCGCGGGCCGGAGGCCCTGTCGGTGGGCCTGTGCCAATATCTCGACGACGACCCGGCCGCCAAGGCGCTGGCCATCGCGCGCCAGGCCGCGCAGAACCCGCCGCTGTCGAATTTCGCCATCTGCTCGGCCATCAGCCATATGCAGAACATGAGCGCGCTGGACGCGGCCTATGCGGAATCGGCGGTGGCCGGCGTGGTCAACACCCAGGCCGCGGCGCGCGATCGGCTGGCGGCCTTTGCCAGCGGCGCCGCCGCCCGCATCCGGCCCACGGAATAGGGCGCCCGCGCGCCGGCGCCGACAGGCGCGGGGGCGGCGCGCGGGCGGGGCTCGATGCCCCGGCCGCGCGCTCCCGGGTCCGGGATCAGGTCACGACCTTCAGGACCAACGTCACAAGCCCGCCGATCGCCATGATCCCCAGCAGCGCGAAGGCCCCGTCCCGCGCCAGCATCCCGAAGGCCAGCAGGCTGACCACCACCCCCATCAGCGACGAGGTGAAGGGCACCAGCTCCAGAAACGGCATGGCCAGCCCGCAGCACAGGCAGATCAGCTCGGTCACCCATCGCATCGGGCGGCGCACCAAGGGCGTCAGCCGCACCTCGGTCACCCGGTCCAGGAATGCCGCCGGCCGCCGCATCCAGTCCAGCGCGTTGCGCAGCGGCGCCCCCGACACCTGCCGCCGCATCAGGAAGCCCGGCAGCCAGACCCGATCGCGCCCCATCAGCATCTGCGCCGAGATCAGCGCGATCAGCAGCCCGCAGATGCTGGAGAACAGTGGCACCCCCGACAGGGGCGACACCACGGCCAGCGCCGGGATCATCAGGTTCGGCGGCAGCGAATCGCGGCCCAAGGCGGTGGTGATCGCCGCCACGCTGACCCGGTCGCCATCGGCGATCTGGCGGACCCGGCCCAGCAGGTCGGTGATGATCATGGCGTCGGACATGCCGGACATTCTCCTTGGGGGCGGGTGACCGCGACCGAACGCCGCGGCCCCCCTGCGGGTTCGCCTGTCAGCCCGCGCGCCGCGCGGCCGTCACCAGCCGGTCCAGCGCCTGCAGGAACCGCGCCCGGTCCGCCTTGCCGAAGGCCGCGCCGCCACCCTGGCGGAACGGATCGGCGGCGCGCAGATCCGCCATCAGGTCGCGCGTGGCCAGGCGGGGCCCGATATTGCGGGCATCCAGCACCTCGCCCGCATGGGTCAGCACCGCCGCCCCCGCCTTGATGCAGCGATCCGCCAGCGGCAGGTCGCCCGTCACCACGACATCGCCCGGCCCGCAATGATCCGCGATCCAGATATCGGCCACATCCGGGCCTTCGGGCACGATCTGCAGCCGGACCAGCGGATGCGTGGGCATCCTCAGGCCGCCATTGCAGACCAGCACCATCGGAACGCCCATGCGGATGGCGACCCGCTCGGCCTCGGCCTTGACGGGGCAGGCATCCGCATCGACGAAGATCGTGGTCATCAGTCGCGCAACAGCTCGTTGATCGATGTCTTGGACCGCGTCTTCGCGTCCACCCGCTTCACGATCACCGCGCAATAGAGGTTCACGCCGTTCTTCGACGGCATCGTGCCCGCCACGACGACCGATCCGGCCGGAACCTCACCATACATGACCTCGCCCGTCTCGCGATCGACGATCTTGGTCGACTGGCCGATATAGACGCCCATGCCCAGCACGGAGCCCTCGCGCACGATGCAGCCCTCGACCACCTCGGAGCGCGCGCCGATGAAGCAGTCATCCTCGATGATCGTCGGCCCCGCCTGCAGCGGTTCCAGCACGCCGCCGATGCCCACGCCGCCCGACAGGTGGACGTTGCGGCCGATCTGCGCGCAGGAGCCCACGGTGGCCCAGGTATCGACCATCGTGCCCTCGCCCACATGGGCGCCCAGGTTCACGAAGGACGGCATCAGCACCGCGCCCTTGCCGATGAAGGCCGAGCGGCGCACGATCGCGCCCGGCACCGCGCGGAACCCCGCCTGCCGCCAGTCATCGGCGGTCCAGCCCAGGAATTTCGACGGCACCTTGTCCCACCAGTTCGCGCCCTGCGGGCCGCCCGACATCTCCTCCATGTCGTTCAGGCGGAAGGACAGCAGGACCGCCTTCTTGGCCCATTGGTTCACATGCCAATCCGTACCGCGCCGTTCGGCGACGCGCAGGCTGCCCTGATCCAGCTGGCGCAGCGTCTCCTCGACGGCGTCGCGGACCTCGCCCCGGGTGGTGGCGCCGATGCCGTCGCGGCCGTCCCATGCGGTTTCGATGGCTTGTTCCAGGTCTTGGGTCATCTTGGCCTCTTGCTGCTGTCGCGTCCGGGTGGAAACTGTTGCCTCAGGGCTATAAGCAGCCGTCAACGCAGGCGCAATCCGCGCAAGCCCCCAACCGAGGCACCGATGACCCAGACCAGAGACGAGGACCGCGCCCATCCGCTGCCCCATAGCACCCAGGACGCCGCCCGGGCCGAGACCATCCCCGACACCCCCCAGACCCGCGCCCCCGCCTACAAGCTGGCCTTCACCGACCGCGATTTCCTGCTGCGCGAGGAGCTGCGCCCCGTCCGCCTGCAGCTGGAGCTGCTGAAGCCGCAGATGATCATGGACGAGGCCGGGATCGAATCGACCGTGGTGATGTTCGGCGGCGCGCGCATCCCCGCCCCCGACGGCAATCAGCGCGATCCGCGCCGCCCGGCCCTGGCCTCGATGTCGCGCTATTACACCGAGGCGCGCAATTTCGGCCGCAAGATGACCGAACGCAGCCTGGCCCAGGGCGGGACCGAGATGGTCATCTGCACCGGCGGCGGCCCCGGCGTCATGGAGGCGGGCAATCTGGGCGCGCAGGAGGCCGGCGGCCGGTCCATCGGCCTGGGCATCGTGCTGCCGCATGAACAGGCGCCGAACCCCTATGTCTCGCCGGAACTGTGCTTCAACTTCCATTATTTCGCGATCAGGAAGATGCATTTCCTGATGCGCGCCCGCGCGATCACGGTCTTTCCCGGCGGCTTCGGCACGCTGGACGAGCTGTTCGAGGCGCTGACCCTGATCCAGACCGGCCGCATGGCGCGGGTGCCGGTGCTGCTGTTCGGGGCGGAATTCTGGGACGGGATCATCAACTGGCAGGCCTTGGCCGATGCGGGCACGATCAGCCCCTCGGATCTGGACCTGATCCGCTATGTCGAGACCGCGGACGAGGCCATCGCCATCATCGAGGCCTGGCCCGCCCCCAAGGGCTGAAAGGACGGCGATGGATCACGACGCGCTGCGGGACCTGGGCTGGGACGCGTTCTTCGCCGACCAGCGGGGCGATGACGAGGATGCGCTGCTGCCGATGCGGGTGGCCTCGGTCCATCGGTCGCGCCTGGTGGCGGAAACCGGGCGGGGGCGTCAGCGGCTGGACCTGCCGCTGCACGCCACCACGGCCGATTACGCGGTGGGCGATTGGGTCCTGGCCGATCCGGCGACCCATGTGGCCCTGCGCCTGCTGGACCGCCGCAGCCTGCTGCGCCGCCGGACCGAGGGCACGGATATCCGCCAGCTGATCGCGGCCAATGTGGACGTGCTGTTCATCGTCACCTCCTGCAATGACGATTTCAATCCGGCCCGGCTGGAGCGTTACCTGGCCGTCGCGAACGAGGCCGGGATCCGGCCCGTCATCCTGCTGACCAAGATCGACAAAGTCGACGACCCCGCCCCCTGGATCGCCCGCGCCCGCGACCTGCAGCGCGATCTGGAGGTGGTGGCCCTGAACGCCAAATCCCCCGAGGCGCGGGACCGGCTGGCCCCGTGGTGCGGGCCGGGGCGGACGCTGGCGCTGATCGGATCGTCGGGGGTGGGGAAATCGACCCTGCTGAACACCTTGGCCGGGCTGACCGCCGATACGGGCCAGGCGACCGGCGCGATCCGCGAATCGGATGCCAAGGGGCGGCACACGACCACCGCGCGGTCGCTGCATCCGGTGGCGGGCGGGGGCTGGGTCATCGACACGCCCGGCATGCGGACGCTGCATCTGGGCGATGTCGCCTCGGGGCTGGACATGCTGTTTGCGGAAATCACCGAGCTGGCCCCCGAGTGCCGGTTCCGCGACTGCACCCATCAGCACGAGCCGGGCTGCGCGGTGCTGGCCGCCGTGGCGGACGGCCGCCTGCCCGCCGAGCGTCTGGACCGCTGGCGCAAGCTGGCCGAGGAGAACCGCGCCAACACCCCCGTCCAGACCGGGCCGCGCGGCAACCGCACGACCCTGCCCCGCGGTGGGAAACGCCGCTGAACGGACGTCGTGGCGGGAAACGCCGCTGACCGGACGACCCGGCGGCGCGCGCCGTCAGCTGGCGGCGGTCTCGGCCGCGATCTGGGCTGCGGATTTGCGGCCGCGTTCGGTCGCGGATTTCAGCTGGCCGCAGGCGGCCATGATATCCTCGCCGCGCGGGGTGCGGATCGGGCTGGCATAGCCCGCCTTGTAGACGATGTCCGCGAAGGCCCGGATCCGTTCGGGCGAGGATCGGCGATAGGGCGCGCCGGGCCATTCGTTGAAGGGGATCAGGTTGATCTTGGCCGGGATGCCCTGGATCAGCTTGACCAGGCGGCGCGCATCCGCATCCGTGTCGTTCACCCCGTCCAGCATCACGTATTCGAAGGTGATCCGTTCGCTGTTGGTCAGGCGCGGATAATCGCGCAGCGCGTCCAGCAGGGTGGCGATGTTCCAGCGCTTGTTGATCGGCACCAGCCGGTCGCGGACCTCGTCGGTGGTGGCGTGGAAGCTGACGGCCAGCAGGCAGCCGATCTCCTCGGCGGTGCGGGCGATCTCGGGGACCACGCCGCTGGTCGACAGGGTGATGCGGCGGCGCGACAGGGACAGGCCCTCGCCATCCATCACGACCTTCATCGCGTCGCGGACATTCTCGAAATTGTAGAGCGGCTCGCCCATGCCCATCATCACGACATTGCTGACCAGACGCGTCTCGTCCTTGGGCGCGCCTTGGACGGGCCATTCGCCCAGATCGTCGCGCGCCAGCATCAGCTGGCCGACGATTTCCCCCGCGGTCAGGTTGCGGACCAGTTTCTGCGTGCCCGTATGACAGAAGGAACAGGTCAGCGTGCAGCCCACCTGGCTGCTGACGCACAGCGTGCCGCGGCCTTCCTCGGGGATGTAGACGACCTCGACCTCGTGGCCGCCGGCGATGCGGACCAGGTATTTGCGGGTGCCGTCGCTGCTGACCTGGCGGGTGACCAGTTCGGGCAGGGCGATGGTGAAATGCTGGGCCAGCAGGGCGCGGTAATCCTTGGCCAGGTTCGTCATGTCCGCGAAATCGCGCACGCCCCAGTGATAGATCCACTGCCAGACCTGGCCCACGCGCATCTTGGCCTGGCGTTCCGGCGTGCCGGCGGCGATCAGCGCGTCGCGCAGCTGGTCGCGCGTCAGCCCGACCAGGTTGATGCGGTCGGTCTGGGGCAGCTTGCGCGGCAGGGTCATGACGTCCTGCGTGATCGGCGCAGACGGGATCGCTGCAGACGGGGTCTGATCGGTCATGGGGATCACCGGAATCGGGAACGGAACGGGGCGAAAGACAGCCACATAAGCAAAGGCGGGCCGGAAATCAACCGGCCCGCCCGATGTCGTCGTCCCGGCGCAGGCCTTATTGGCAGCGCGACCGGGCGGTGTTGGTGGCGGCGGTGATGCCGGTCAGGCTGAACGTGTCCTTGGTGGTCGTCCCGCGCGAGGAACGCCCCGTCACCACGGCCGAGGCCCCGGCCCGCAGCGCGCCGATCAGCGCCTCGTCATCCGAGGGGCTGCCGGTCCAGGCGCTGTCGCCTTCGGTGAACAGGTTGAAGGTGCGCCCGCCCACATCGACCTCGACCGTCGAATCGGGGGCGAAGGGATAGCCGCCGCTGAAGGAGACCTCGCCGTTCTGACCCGGACGATAGGCGACATAGAGGCGGATGTCGCCGCGCGCCACCTCGACGGTCTGGCCGTCGCGGGTGTTCTGGGTGGACCGCGGCGGCGACACGGCCCAGCATTCGCGCGGATTGTCCGCGGCAAAGACGGTCCAGTCGCCCTCGGTGGCCACGACGTTGCTGGATTCCTGCGCAGACGCCGTGCCCAGCCCGGCGATAAGGACAAGGCTGGCGCCGATGCTGCGCAGCGTGGTGATGGTCATGCTCTGGCCTCCTGCCATTCATTTCGCCGGCTCATGCGGCGTTTTTCCCGATTGCTGTGGTCTTTTCAACCATCTGTCGTCAGGATAGCAAAATTCGCGGCCCCGAAAAGGCTGCGGATGCAATATCGCGCAATTGTCAGGGAAAGACCATGCGCCCGGCCGAAATGATCGAACTGTGGCGCGGCGACCTGCGCGAGAGCCTGCATCGCGGCCATGCCGTGATCTGCGACGCCCATGGCGTGGTCGAGGCCTGGGGCAATCCGGGCCAGGTGATCTATCCCCGGTCGTCCTGCAAGATGATCCAGGCCCTGCCCCTGATCGAGAGTGGCGCGGCAGATGCCGCGGGCCTGACCGCCCGCCAGCTGGCCCTGGCCTGCGCCAGCCATTCGGGCGGGGCCGCGCATGTGGACGGGGTGGACCGCTGGCTGGCGGGGCTGGGCCTGGCCGACGACGATCTGCGCTGCGGCTGCCACATGCCCCGCGACCGGGTCGAGAACCGCCGCCTGACCTGCGCCGATCTGGCCCCGCGCCAGGCGCATAACAACTGTTCGGGCAAGCATGCGGGCTTTCTGACCCTGAACCGCCATCTGGGCGGCGGGCCGGATTACGAACGCCCCGACCATCCCGTCCAGCAGGCCGTCCGCCGCGCCTTCGAGGAGGTCACGGCAGAGGACAGCCCCGGCTTCGGCATCGACGGATGCTCGGCCCCCAACTGGGCCTGCACGGTCGAGGGGCTGGCCCGCGCCATGGCGCGCTTTGCCAATCCCGGCCCGGACGCACGGGGCCGGGCGATGCGGCGGCTGGTGGATGCGATGCGCGCCCATCCCGACATGGTCGCGGGCGAGGGCCGGTCCTGCACCCGGCTGATGGGCGCGATGGACGGCCGCGTCGCCGTCAAGACCGGGGCCGAGGCGGTCTTCGTCGCGATCCTGCCCGAACAGGGCCTGGGCGTCGCGCTGAAGATCGAGGATGGATCGACCCGCGCCAGCGAGGCCGCGATCACCGCCATCCTGACCCATCTGGGCGTGCTGGACGCCGCCGAACCGGCGGCGCGCGACCTGCTGGGCGGGCCGATCGCGAATTGGCGCGGCATCGCGACCGGCGCGCTGCGTCCGGCGGCGGGATTTCCCGGCTGACCGTCACGCAATCGACGCATCCGCATGGTCTTATGGCGCTGCGGAATGTCCCCCCGTTCCGCCCCCTGTCCCGGCCCGGCGCCCCTTGGCAGAGCGGGCGCCGGCAGCCGTCACAGCATCTGCCAGATCAACCGCGCCGCCAGCAGGGTCGATGTGACCACCAGCAGGGGCTTGATCAGCCGCGCCCCCACCCGCGACGCCAGCCGCGCCCCCAGCCAGGCGCCCGCGATCTGCGCAGCCCCCATCGCCACGCCCAGCATCCACAGCGGCTGGCCGACCAGCGCAAAGGCCCCCAGCCCGCCCAGGTTCGACGCGAAGTTCAGCAGCTTGGTATGCGCCGTGGCCTTCAGCACCCCGTATCCCGCCAAGGTGACGAAGCCGATCATGTAGAAGGCCCCCGCCCCCGGCCCCATCAGTCCGTCGTAAAACCCGATGAAGGGCACCACCGTCAGCGCAAAGACCAGGGGCGTCAGCCGCCGCGTGCGGTCCAGATCGTCCAGCCCGGGCTTCAGCGCGAAGAACAGCGCGATGCCGATCAGGATCACCGGCAGGATCAGGCGCAACCCCTCGGTCGGCACCGCGCTGACCAGCAGCGCCCCCCCGGCCCCCGCCGCCCCGGCGACCAGGGCGGACCGCCACTGGCTGCGCAGATCGACCAGCCCCCGCGCGGCATAGCTGATGGCCGCCGTGCCCGCGCCAAAGACCCCCTGGACCTTGTTCGTGGCCAGGGCCTGGGCCGGCGGCACCCCCGCCAGCATCAGCACCGGCAGAGTGATCAGCCCCCCGCCCCCGGCGATGGCATCGACGAAGCCCGCGGCGAAGGCCGCCAGCATCAGCAGCATCACCAGATCCAGCGTCAGGTCGAACATGGCGGGCGCCCCTTCGCGGGAATGGCCGATGGGGGCGTCACAGCTCGGGGGTCACGAAATCGTCCTGCGCGAAGCCCTGCAGATAGAGCAGCGCCGTCAGGTCGCCGTGATTGATGCGGATCTGGGCCTGGGCCGCGACCGCGGGCTTGGCATGCAGCGCGACGCCCGCCCCGGCCAGCTGGATCATCCCCAGGTCATTGGCCCCGTCGCCCACCGCGATGGCGTTCTGCGGCGTGGTGCCCAAGCGGGCGGCGATCTGGGTCAGGGCATCGACCTTGGCCTCGCGCCCCAGGATCGGCAGGACGACGTGCCCGGTCAGCCGCCCGTCCTGGGCGGCCAGGGTATTGGCGCGGTGTTCGTCAAAGCCCAGCATCCCGGCCACGGCCTCGGTGAAACTGGTGAACCCGCCCGAGACCAGCGCCGCATAGGCCCCATGCGCGCGCATCGTCGCGACCAGCTGCGGCCCGCCCGGGGCCAGGGTGATGCGTTCGGCCAGCACCTGGCCGATCACCGATTCGGGCAGGTCCCGCAGCAGGGCCACGCGCTCGGTCAGCGCCTGGTCGAAATCCAGCTCTCCGTTCATGGCGCGGGCGGTGATGGCGGCGACGCGGGGGCCGAAGCCGGCCATGTCGGCCAGCTCGTCGATGCATTCCTGGCCGATCATGGTGGAATCCATGTCCGCGATCAGGATGCGCTTGCGCCGGCCCCCGGCGGGCTGGATGGCCAGGTCGATGCCGATGGTCTGCAGATCGGCCCAGACCTGGTCGGCATCGGCGGGGGCGGTCATCATGTCGAATTCCGCGGCGATCCCCGGGGCCAGCCAGCGCGGCGCATCGCCCCCCCATTGCCGCGCCAGCCCGCCGGCCAGGTCCGCATCCAGGTTCGCCGCGACGGGCGATGCGATCAGCGAGACGGTGAACATGGCGGCTTGGTCCTTCCAGCGGGTCCCCTTGGCCGCGTCCTAGGCCAAAGCCGCGCCCGATGCCAGAGGCCCCGCATCCGCCCCTTGACCGCCCGCCCGGGCTGCGCTAGGCAAATCCGGCCTGCGGGTGTAGCTCAATGGTAGAGCAGAAGCTTCCCAAGCTTACGACGAGGGTTCGATTCCCTTCACCCGCTCCAAGTCCCCCGACATCGCCGGTTGCCAGGCTGACCTCCTCGATCACCGCCTCGCGCATGCGGCGGGCCAGGCGCGAGAGCGGGCGGCGGCGCAGGTTCAGCAGGTAATAGGGCTCGACCCGGATCTCGCGCGGGTGGGGCAGCAGCGCGATGCCCGCGCCCACGGGCGGGCGCGACAGCAGCAGCGCGACCTCCTCGGAAATGGCGGCGATGGCGTCTGACTGGGCCAGATAGGCGATGGTGAACAGGATCGAGGGGCTGTCGACGATGTTGCCCGGCCCGGGCAGGCCGACCGCGGCGAAGGCCTCGCGCGTGGCCTCGCGGATAGGCGCGCCGCGGCTCTGCATGATCCATTCGCTGTCATGCAGGTCCGACAGGCCCACCCGCGGCACGCCCGCCAAGGCATGGCCCGCGCGCACGCAGAAGCTGACCTTTTCGTCGCGCATCGGCAGGATCTCGAAATCGCGGCTGTCATGGTCGGGCAGGATCCGGGCCAGCGCGAAATCCATCCGCCCTGCGACCAGCTGGTCCAGAAGATCGCGTGAGGGCATCACCTCGACGGTGATCTGGGCGCCGGGCGTGTCGGACTTGATGCGCCGGATCGCGCGGGTCAGATAGCCCACCGCAGGCCCGGTCACCGCCCCGATCCGCACGGCCCCTGCCCGCCCGCCGTTCAGCGCGCGCACGTCATCGGCCATGGAATGCATCTCGCGCAGGATGATGCGGGCGCGGCGCAGCACGCCCGTGCCGATCTCGGTCGGGGTCATGCCCTTGGGCTGGCGCAGGAACAGGGGTGCGCCCAGCTGACGCTCGATCTCGGCCAGCATGCGCGATGCGGCGGGCTGGGTCATGGCGCAGGCGGCGGCGGCGCGGCCCAGCTGGCCGCCATCGGCGATCTCCAGCAGCAGGCGCAGCTGGGCGGGCTTCAGAAAGGATCGGGCGGGCGGGTGCGACATGACGATTCCGGTATGCAGATGGTCTGGAATGTCATTTTCCCGATATGACCGCGCCGCGATAGGGTCATGCTGCGAAACCGGGGGAGCGGGTCGCGCAAGGGCCTTGGCACCGGGGCCGTCCGTCAGGGAGGATATCATGAAGATCACAACCGCAGCCGTCGCTCTGGCGATCGGCACGTCATGGCTGGCCTTCGGGGCCGCCGCGCAGACCGTGGGCATCGCGATGCCGACCCAGTCCTCGGCCCGCTGGATCGACGACGGCAACAACATGGTCCGCCAGTTCCAGGAAGCCGGCTATCAGACCAACCTGCAATATGCCGAGGACGACACCCCCAACCAGCTGGCCCAGGTCGAGAACATGATCACCCAAGGGGTGGATGTTCTGGTCATTGCCGCGATCGACGGCACCACCCTGTCCAACGCGCTGGCCAATGCCGCCGCATCCGACATCCGCGTGATCGCCTATGACCGGCTGATCCGCGACACGCCAGATGTGGATTACTACGCCACCTTCGACAATTTCAGCGTGGGCGTCGAACAGGCCAATTCGCTGGTCCGGGGGCTGGAGGAACGCTTTCCCGACCAGTCGCCGTGGCATGTCGAGCTGTTCGGCGGCAGCCCGGACGACAACAACGCCTATTTCTTCTATGACGGGGCGATGTCGGTCCTGCAGCCGCTGATCGATGACGGCCGCATCACCATCCCCTCGGGCCAGCAGGGGATGGAGACGGTCGGCACGCTGCGATGGGACGGGGCGGCCGCGCAGGCGCGGATGGATAACGTGCTGTCGGCGAACTACACCCAGGAACGGGTGCATGGGGTGCTGTCGCCCTATGACGGGCTGTCCATCGGCATCCTGTCGTCGCTGAAGGGCGTGGGCTACGGATCGGGCGACCAGACCATGCCCATCGTCACCGGCCAGGATGCCGAGGTCCAGTCGGTCAAGTCGATCCTGGCGGGCGAACAGTATTCCACCGTCTTCAAGGACACGCGCGAACTGGCCCGGGTGACCGTCGGCATGGTCGATGCGATGCTGCAGGGCACCGAGCCCGAGATCAACGACACCGAGACCTATGACAACGGCGTCAAGGTCGTCCCCTCGTTCCTGCTGGAGCCGGTGGGCGTGGATCAGTCGAACTGGCGCGAGGTGCTGATCGACAGCGGCTATTACACCGAAGACCAGATCAACTGAGATCGCGGGCGCCGGGACGGGAGAGGGGACGCGATGGGCGCGATTCTGGAAATGCAGCGCATCGGCAAGTCCTTTCCCGGCGTCCGCGCCCTGGACGATGTCAGCCTGACCGTGGCCGAGGGTGACATCCACGCCATCTGCGGGGAAAACGGCGCGGGGAAATCGACGCTGATGAAGGTGCTGTCGGGGGTCTATCCCCATGGCAGCTATGACGGGCGGATCGTCTTCGACGGCCGGGACGCCCGGTTCCGGTCCATCCGCGACAGCGAGGATCTGGGCATCATCATCCATCAGGAACTGGCGCTGATCCCCCAGCTGACCATCGCCGAGAACATCTTTCTGGGCAATGAACGCGCCCGGCGCGGGGTGATCGACTGGCCCGACACCTTCCGCCAGACCCGCGCCCTTCTGGACAAGGTGGGGCTGCTCAAGCCGCCCGGCGCGCGGGTCGACACCCTGGGCGTCGGCCAGCAGCAGCTGGTCGAGATCGCCAAGGCCCTGTCGCGCAACGTCCGCCTGCTGATCCTGGACGAACCGACCGCCGCCCTGTCGGAAAGCGACAGCCAGGCCCTGCTGGACCTGCTGCTGGAGCTGAAATCCCAAGGCGTGACCAGCATCATCATCAGCCACAAGCTGAACGAGGTCCGCCGCGTGGCCGACCGGGTGACGGTGATCCGCGACGGATCGACCATCAGCACGCTGGATGCCGCCGGCCTGACCGAGGACCGCATCGTGCGCGACATGGTGGGCCGCGACATGGCCCATCGCTACCCCGAACGCGAACGCCGCGCGGGCGAGGTGGTGTTCGAGCTGCGCGACTGGAACGTGGGCCATCCCGAACAGCGCGACCGCCGCGCGATCCGCGATCTGTCGATGCAGGTCCGCGCGGGCGAGGTTGTGGGCATCGCGGGCCTGATGGGCGCGGGTCGGACCGAACTGGCCATGAGCGTCTTCGGCCGCAGCTGGGGGCGCGACATATCGGGCACGGTGCGCATGCATGGCAAGGTGGTCGACGTGTCCACCGTGGACCGCGCCATCGCCGCCGGGCTGGCCTATGTGACCGAGGACCGCAAGACCCTGGGCCTGATCCTCGACGAGACGATCCGGCGCAACACCATCCTGGCGAACCTGCCCGCCGTCTCGGCCCATGGCATCGTCGACGAACGGCGCGAGACCGAGGTCGCCGAACGCTATCGCCGCAGCCTGCGCATCCGCACGCCATCCGTGTTCCAGAAGGTCGTGAACCTGTCGGGCGGCAACCAGCAGAAGGTCGTCCTGGCCAAATGGCTGTTCACCGAACCCGAGCTGCTGATCCTGGACGAACCGACCCGCGGCATCGACGTGGGCGCCAAATACGAGATCTACACCATCATCAACGAGCTGAGCCGCGCGGGCAAGGCGGTCATCCTGATCTCGTCCGAGATGCCCGAGCTGTTGGGCCTGTGCGACCGGATCCACGTGATGAACGAGGGCCGCTTCGTGGGCGAACTGTCCGCGGACGAGGCCAGCCAGGAAGCGATCATGTCGCTGATCGTCAGGGAATAAGGGGGAACGCGGCATGGACCGGACCGAGACCACCGCACAGGCCGACCGCATCGGCATCGGTGCCTATATCGCGCGGCATATCCGCGAATACGGGCTCTTGTTCGCGCTGATCGCGATCATGGCCTTCTTTCAGATCGTGACCGGGGGCGTGCTGCTGCGCCCGGTCAACATCACCAACCTGTTCCTGCAGAACAGCTATATCATCATCATGGCGCTCGGGATGCTGCTGGTGATCGTGGCGGGGCATATCGATCTGTCGGTGGGTTCGGTCATGGGGTTCATCGGCGCGCTGGCGGCGGTGATGATCGTGACCCACGGCCTGCCGGTCTGGCTGGCCATGGCGATCTGCATCGTGACCGGCATGGCGATCGGCGCGGTGCAGGGCTACTTCGTGGCCTATTGGAAGATCCCGTCCTTCATCGTCACCTTGGCGGGGATGCTGGTCTTTCGCGGGCTGTCGCTGTGGCTGCTGTCGGGCCAGTCGGTCGGGCCCTTTCCGCAGGAATTCCAGGCCCTGTCGACGGGCTTCGTGCCCGACCTGCTGGGCGTGGGGCGGCCCAATGCGCTGGCCATGGCGGTGGGCGTGACGGCCACGGCGCTGATCCTGTTGCTGGGCCTGCGGGGGCGGGCGCGCAATGCCCGCTTCGGCATCGATGACGAACCCTTCGGTCTGTTCCTGGCGCGCAATGCCATCGTCGCCGCCGCGCTGCTCTTCGTGACCTGGAAGCTGGCCTGGTTCCGCGGGCTGCCCAATGTGCTGGTCTCGATGGTGGTGCTGACGGTGGTTTATGTCTTTCTGACCGAGCGCACGACCCTGGGCCGGCGCATCTATGCGGTGGGCGGCAATGCCAAGGCCGCCAAGCTGTCGGGGATCCGCACCGAAAGGCTGACCTTCCTGACCTTCGTGAACATGGGCCTCTTGGCGGCGCTGGCCGGGCTGATCTTCGCCGCGCGGCTGAACACCGCCACCCCCCGCGCGGGCTTCGCGGTCGAGCTGGACGTGATCGCCGCGGTCTTCATCGGCGGCGCCTCGATGTCGGGGGGCGTGGGGCGCATCGTGGGGGCGGTGGTCGGCGCCTTCATCATGGGGGTGATGAACAACGGCATGTCCATCATGGGCATCGGCATCGATTACCAGCAGGTGATCAAGGGCCTGGTGCTGTTGGCCGCCGTCTTCTTCGACGTCTACAACAAGAACCGCGAGGCGTGACGATGCTGTTGTCCCAACTGATGCTGCTGGACGGATCCCGGGCGGTGGCGATGCGCCTGGACGGCCAAGCCCGCCTGGTGCCCGGTGCCGTCTCGATCCGCGACCTGGCGCTGGAGGCCTTGGCCGCGGGCCGCGACCTGGCCGCCCAGATCGCCCTGCGGGGCGAGGGTGCGCCTGTCGATCTGACCGGGGCGCTGCGCGACGGGCGCGTGCTGGTGCCGGTCGATCATCCCGACCCCGCCCATATGCACCTGACCGGCACCGGCCTGACCCATCTGGGCAGCGCCGCCACCCGCGACGCGATGCACCAGACCGCGGATGCGCAGATGACCGACAGCATGCGGATGTTCCGCATGGGCCTGGAGGACGGCAAGCCCGAGGCCGGGCGCATCGGCGCCCAGCCCGAATGGTTCTGGAAGGGCAACGGCCATGCCGCTGTGCCCCCCGGCGCGCCCCTGGCATCGCCCGGCTTCGCCCTGGACGGCGGCGAGGAACCCGAGATCGCGGGTCTCTATCTGATCGCGCCCGACGGGCGGCCGGTGCGCTTGGGCTTTGCCTTGGCCAATGAATTCTCGGACCATGTGACCGAGCGCGGCAATTACCTGTGGCTGGCCCATTCCAAGCTGCGCCCCGCCAGCTTCGGCCCCGAGATGCGGGTGGGCCCCCTGCCCGATCATGTCCAAGGCACCAGCCGCCTGATCCGCGACGGCCGCACCCTGTGGGAAAAGCCCTTCCTGTCGGGCGAGGCGAACATGACCCACAGCCTGGCCAACCTGGAACATCACCATTTCAAATATGACCTGCACCGCCAGCCCGGCGACGTGCATGTGCATTTCTTCGGCACCGCGACCCTGTCCTTCGCCGACGGCATCCGCACGCAGCCGGGCGACCGGTTCCGCATCGACTGTCCCGATCTGGGCCTGCCGCTGGAAAACCCGCTGACACGGCTGGATGACGGCCAGACCGCCATCGCCGTCGCCGCCCTGTGAGGACCCAAAGCATGAGCTTCACCCCCGCCCCTTGGCCCCGCCGCCTGCGGTCGCAGGAATGGTATGGCGGCACCTCACGCGACACAATCTATCACCGCGGCTGGCTGAAGAATCAGGGCTATCCGCATGACCTGTTCGACGGCCGGCCGATCATCGGCATCCTGAACACCTGGTCCGACCTGACCCCCTGCAACGGCCATCTGCGCGAACTGGCCGAAAAGGTGAAGGCCGGCGTGTGGGAGGCCGGCGGCTTTCCCGTCGAGGTGCCGGTCTTTTCGGCCAGCGAGAACACCTTCCGCCCAAGCGCGATGATGTTCCGCAACCTGGCGGCGCTGGCCATCGAGGAGACGATCCGCGGCCAGCCGATGGACGGCGCGGTGCTGATGGTCGGCTGCGACAAGACCACGCCCAGCCTGATGATGGCGGCGGCCAGCTGCGACATCCCCTCGATCGTGGTGACGGGCGGGCCGATGCTGAACGGCTGGTTCCGGGGCGAACGCATCGGATCGGGCACGCATCTGTGGAAATTCTCCGAAGCCGTCAAGGCCGGCACCATGACACAGGACGAATTTCTGGAAGCCGAGGCCGCGATGTCGCGATCCTCGGGGACCTGCAACACGATGGGCACGGCCAGCACCATGGCCTCGATGGCCGAGGCGCTTGGCATGGCGCTGTCCGGCAATGCCGCGATCCCCGCGGTGGACTCGCGCCGCCGGGTCATGGCCCAGATGTCGGGCAGGCGGATCGTGCAGATGGTCAAGGACGACCTGAAACCATCCGACATCATGACCAGGCAGGCCTTCGAGAACGCCATCCGCGTGAACGGCGCCATCGGCGGGTCCACCAATGCGGTCGTGCACATGCTGGCCATGGCCGGGCGCGCGGGCGTCGATCTGACCTTGGACGATTGGGACCGCTGCGGGCGCGACGTGGCGACCATCGTGAACCTGATGCCCTCGGGGCAATATCTGATGGAGGAGTTCTTCTATGCCGGCGGCCTGCCCGTCGTCATCAGGCACCTGGCCGAGGCGGGCCTGCTGCATCGCGATGCCCTGACCGTCAGCGGCCAGACCATCTGGGACGAGGTCAAAGGCGTCGTGAACCATAACGAGGACGTCATCCGCCCCGCGACGAACCCCCTGACGCCCCAAGGCGGCATAGCGGTGCTGCGCGGCAACCTGGCGCCTGCGGGGGCGGTGCTGAAACCATCCGCCGCCAGCCCGCATCTGCTGGTCCATCGCGGCCGGGCCGTCGTCTTCGAGGATATCGACCATTACAAGGCCCGCATCATCGACGAGGATCTGAACATCGACGAGACCTGCGTGATGGTTCTGAAGAATTGCGGCCCGCGCGGCTATCCCGGCATGGCCGAGGTGGGCAATATGGGCCTGCCGCCCAAGGTCCTGCGCCGCGGCATCACCGACATGGTGCGCATCAGCGACGCGCGCATGTCGGGCACAGCCTATGGCACGGTGATCCTGCATACCAGCCCCGAGGCCGCGGCGGGCGGCCCCCTGGCCGTGGTGCGCGACGGCGACATGATCGATCTGGACGTGCCGAACCGCCGCCTGCATCTGGACATCCCCGAGGCCGAGCTGGCCGCCCGGCTGGCCGCCTGGACCCCCCTGCCCGACCAGCCCGCCAGCGGCTATGCCTGGCTGCACCAGCAGCATGTGATGGGCGCCGATACCGGGGCGGACATGGATTTCCTGCGCGGGTGTCGCGGCAATGCGGTGGGAAGGGACAGCCATTGATGAAGATCGCGCTTGCGGGCATCGGCAAGATCGCCCTGGACCAGCATGTCCCCGCCTTGGCCGCCAGCCCCGACTGGACCTTGGCCGCCACCCTGTCGCGCCATGGCCGGGTCGAGGGCGTGCCCGCCTTCGCCGATATCGACGCGATGCTGGCGGCCCATCCCGATATCGGCGCCGTCAGCCTGTGCCTGCCGCCGGTGCCGCGATTCGACGCGGCGCAGGCGGTCCTGCGGGCGGGCCGGCACCTGATGCTGGAAAAGCCCCCCGGCGCGACCTTGGCCGAGGTCCACGCCCTGCAGGCCATGGCGGCGGATGCCGGGGTGACGATCTTTGCCACCTGGCATTCGCGCATGGCCCTGGGCGTGGCCGCCGCGCGCGACTGGCTGGCCGGGCGGCGCGTCACCGGCGGCCGGATCACCTGGCGCGAGGATGTGCGCCACTGGCATCCCGGCCAGGACTGGATCTTCGAGGCCGGGGGCATGGGCGTCTTCGACCCCGGCATCAACGCCCTGTCGATCCTGACCCATATCCTGCCCACCCCCGCGCGCCTGACGGCGGCAGAGCTGGACATCCCCGCCAACCGCCAGGCCCCCATCGCCGCCCGGCTGGACTTCGCCGGGGGCATCACCGCCGATCTGGATTTTCGCCAGCAGGGTCCGCAGACCTGGGACATCGCGCTGGAAACCGATGGCGGCCGGCTGGCCCTGAGCCAGGGGGGCAACCTGCTGGAAATCGACGACCGGCCCGTGCAGGGTCGGGGCGGCATCGCGGGGGAATATCCCGCGCTCTATGCGCGCATGGCCGATCTGGTCGCGCGCGGGGCATCCGATGTCGATCTGGCGCCGATGGTGCTGGTCGCGGATGCCTTCACCTTGGGCCGGCGGGCGACCGTCGCGTCCTTCGATTTCTGAAAGGCTGGATGATGACGCAGACTGGACATCTGATCGCGGGGGAATGGCTGGACGGGCCGGGGCGGTTCCGATCGGCCCCCGCCACGGGCGCGGCGCGCGACTATGCCTCGGGCAGCGCCGATCTGGTGGACCGCGCCGCCCGCGCGGCCGAGGATGCCTTTGCCGCCTATGCCGCCACCTCGCGCGCCGCGCGGGCCGATTTCCTGGACGCCATCGCCGATCAGATCGAGGCGCGGGCCGAGGCGATCACCGCCATCGGCACGGCCGAGACCGGCCTGCCCGAGGCCAGGCTCCAGGGTGAACGCGGCCGCACCACCGGCCAGCTGCGGCTGTTTGCCGACCATATCCGCCAAGGCGGCTATCTGGACCGCCGCCACGACCCGGCCCTGCCGGACCGCCAGCCCCTGCCCCGCCCCGATCTGCGCGCGATCCAGCGCCCCATCGGGCCGGTCGCGGTGTTCGGCGCGTCGAACTTTCCGCTGGCCTTCTCGACCGCCGGGGGGGACACGGCATCGGCGCTGGCCGCGGGCTGCCCGGTCGTGGTCAAGGGCCATCCCGCCCATCCCGGCACCGGCCAGATCGTGGCCGAGGCCGTCGATGCCGCCATCCGCGCCACGGGCATGCCCGCGGGCGTCTTCGGCTTCATCCATGGCGACACGCATGAGGTCGGCCAGGCGCTGGTCCGCCACCCGCTGATCCGGGCCGTGGGCTTCACGGGCAGCCTGCGCGGGGGCCGCGCGCTTTATGACCTCTGCGCGGCGCGCCCCGAACCGATCCCCTTCTTCGGCGAGCTGGGCAGCATCAACCCCTGCTTCCTGCTGCCCGCGGCGCTGTCCGCACGGGGTGACGCCTTGGGCCAGGCCTGGGCCGCCAGCCTGACCATGGGCGCTGGCCAGTTCTGCACCAATCCCGGCCTTGTCATCCTGCATCGCGACCATGCGGAGCCCTTCCTGGCGGCCGCCCGCGCCGCCCTGGCCGATGCCGCGCCGCAGGTGATGCTGGCCGACGGGATCGCCGGCGCCTATGCCGAGGGCATCGCCCGGATCGCCGCCGCAACCGAGGCCCTGACCCCCGCCCGGGCCGAGGGGCGGCAGGCCTGGCCCGGCCTCTATCGCACCGATGCCGACCGCTTCCTGTCCGATCATGACCTGTCCGAGGAGGTCTTCGGCCCCCTGGGCCTGGTCGTCACCGTCCGCGACGACGCCCAGATGCAGGCGCTGGCGCAGGGGCTGGCGGGGCAGCTGACCGTGACGCTGCATCTGGACGATGCCGATCACGATCTGGCAGCGCGGCTGATGCCGGTCCTGGAACGCAAGGCCGGGCGGATCCTGGCCAATGGCTGGCCCACCGGGGTCGAGGTGGCGGATGCGATGGTCCATGGCGGCCCCTATCCCGCCAGCACCAATTTCGGGGCGACCAGCGTGGGGACGCTGGCCATCCGCCGATTCCTGCGGCCGGTCTGCTTCCAAAACATCCCCACGGCCCTGCTGCCCACCGACCTGCGCGACGGCGAATAGTCGGCACCGAGGCTGCTGCGGCAGAGCAGCGGCTGCAGCACCGTTTTTTTCGCGGGTCCGTTCCGTTTGTCCGGGTGATCGCACTGTCATCGCAACCGGTCGTTCGCGACGCGCAGGCCTAAAAAAGCCGCCATGGTCCGGGGACCATGGCGGCGCGGAGGGTTCGTTACGAACCGGGGGCGCGATCAGATATCGTCGCCCAGCTTGCCCTTGACGGTGCCGGTGGCCGACTGGACCTCGCCCTTGGCCTTCTGGGCCTTGCCCTCGGCCTGCAGCTTGGTGTTGCCGGTCATGCTGCCGATACCGTCCTTTACGCTGCCGGCCGTCTTGTTGCCTGCTGCCTTCAGCTTGTCGGTCATCTCGCCCATGGCGGTATCTCCTGTGTTGCGCTACGCCCTTGCGGCGTCTGGATTGTCAACCCCGGAAATGGGCATTCGGTTCCACGCCTCAGGGCGCCACCATCGCGGCCAGATCGCGGAAGCGTTCCCCTTGGACCAGAACATGGTCGGTCATCAGCCGACGCGCCAGATCCGCGTCGCCCTGGCGGATCGCCTGTTCGATGCGGCGATGTTCGTCCAGCGACCGGCGGATGCGCCCCCGCGCCTGCAGCTGGCGGCGGCGATAGGGCTGCAGCACCGCCTGCAGGCGCGTGGCCTGGGCGCGCAGGAAACCATTGCCCGATGCCGCATAGATCGCCTGATGAAAGACGGTGTTCTCGGTGTAGTAACCCTCGGCGTCGTCGCGATCGGCGGCGCGCGCGCAGGCGGCGTTGGATGCGGCGATGCGGTCCAGATCCTCGGCCGTGGCGCGGCGGCAGGCCAGCGCCGCGCAGAAGGCCTCCAGCTCGGCCATCAGCTCGAACCGCTCCATCAGCTGGCGCACGTCCAGACGCGCGACGAAGCTGCCGCGCTTGGGCTGCACGACGACCAGGCCCGATGCCTCCAGCGCCTGCAGGGCCTCGCGCACGGGGGTGCGCGAACAGCCGTATCCTGCGGCGATCGCCTCGGGGTCGATGCGGTCGCCGGGCTGATAGCGGCCGTCGACGATGGCGTTTTCCAGATCGACGCGGATGCGGTGGGTGGTGGGGCGGGTCATGGTCGGGTCTTTCGTGATCGCCCCGATTCCAGCGCAGCGGGGACGGAATGTCCATCACCCGGTTTGTTGTATACAACAAGACCCCGGACGTGTATATCATGCCGGGGGAGGATGGATCATGGTGAAACAGCGACTGACCTTTCTGGCCGATTTCGTCGAGGCCCTGACCCGCCGCAAGCGGGGGGACGAGGATGCGACCCGCACGGCCCTGGCCCGCCCGCCGCTGGAGCGCGCGACCGTGGCCTGCGCGGTGCTGATGGGGCGGATCGGGGATGCGGCGCGGGTCGCGGTGGCCGATCAGGCGCTGTCGGCCTATGGCGATCTGGAGGATGGCGACCGGCTGGAATTCTTCCGCACCCTGCGCGACGCCTATGGCGTGGATGCTGACCGCATCCGCCAAGCTTATGCCGCCTGGGACGCGGCGCCCGATGCGGCGGGGGTGGCGCGCCTGTTCGGCGCGGTCGAGCCGCGCCGCCAGACCCTGCTGCGGCGCCTGAACCTGGCCCCCGGCGCGACCCTCCGCCTGGTCCGCATGCGCGAGCATCTGCTGGAGGCGATCCGCCAGGACCCCGCCTTGGCCCCCATCGACGAGGATTTCGCGCATCTCTTCGCCTCCTGGTTCAACCGGGGGTTTCTGACCATGCGCCGGATCGACTGGAACAGCCCGGCGGCGGTGCTGGAAAAGCTGATGGCCTATGAATCGGTGCATCGCATGGCGGGCTGGGACGATCTGAAGCGTCGTCTGGCGGACGGGGATCGCAGGCTCTATGCCTTCTTTCACCCCGCCACGGGGGACGAGCCGCTGATCTTCGTCGAGGTCGCGCTGACCCGCGGCATCCCCGATGCGATCGCGCCCATCCTGACCGCGCCGCATGACCGCGACCCGGCGCCCGCGGATACGGCGGTCTTCTATTCCATCAACAACAGCCTGGCGGGCCTTAAGGGCGTCAGCTTCGGGAATTTCCTGATCAAGCAGGTCGTGGCCGTGCTGTCGGCCGAACTGCCCCAGCTGCGCTGCTTCGTGACCCTGTCGCCGGTGCCGGGATTCGCCCGCTGGCTGGGCGCGCAGGACGATCCGCGCATGACGGCCCTGGCCGGGGCGCTGTCCCGCGGCGACTGGCAGGCCGATCCCGGCCTGGTCGAGAGCCTGCGCCCCGAGGTCGAGGCCGTGGCCGCACGCTATATCTTGAATGCCAAGGCGCGGGGCGATCAGCCCGCCGATCCGGTGGCGCGGTTCCATCTGGGCAACGGGGCCAGCGCGCATCGGCTGAACTGGCCCGCGGACCTGGCGCCCTCGGGGCTGCGCGGCGCGCATGGGCTGATGATCAACTATCTCTACGAGCTGGACGCCATCGAGGCCCGGCACGAGGCATTCATCCGCGACGGCACGGTGGCCCATGGGCCGCAGCTGGCCGAGGCGCGGGCACGGTAAGGGAGGACCGATGATGCAGACCATCCACGAACAATTCATCCAGACGGCCGAGGTGATGCAGGGCAAGCCCCTCTTCGAACGCCCGGGCCAGCCTGCCATCAGCTTTGCCCAGATGCGCGAGACGGTCGAGGCGCTGGCCGGCGCGCTGACCGCCATCGGCGTGACCCCCGGCGACCGCGTGGCCGCCCAGGTTGAAAAATCGCCCGAGGCCGTCGCGCTCTATTTGGCGACATTGCAGGTGGGGGCGATCTTTCTGCCGCTGAACACCGCGTATACCGGCCCCGAGATCGACTATTTCATCGGCGATGCCGCGCCGCGCCTCTTCGTCTGCGATCCGGGTCAGGCGGACGGTCATGCCCATCGCGCGGGCCGGACGCTGGCTGTCGAGACCTTGGGCGCGGATGGTCGGGGCAGCCTGATGGACCGCGCCGCGGCGGCCACCCCGCGCGAGGACCGGCACCCGGCCGGGCCGGACGACCGGGCGGCGATCCTCTATACCTCGGGGACGACGGGGCGGTCCAAGGGGGCGGTGCTGACCCATCGCAACCTGGCGTCCAACACCGAGGCGCTGCTGGCGGAATGGCGCTTCACCGCCGATGACCGGCTGATCCATGCGCTGCCGATCTTTCACACGCATGGCCTCTTCGTCGCGGCCAACATGGCGCTGGTCGCGGGCGCGACGATGGTCTGGCTGACCAAATTCGATGCCGAACAGGCGATCGACCTGATGGACCGCGCGACCGTGCTGATGGGCGTGCCGACCTTCTATACCCGCCTGCTGAAATCGCCGCGGCTGGACCGGGATGCGACGGCGCATATGCGGCTGTTCGTCTCCGGCTCGGCGCCGCTCCTGGCCGAGGATCACCGCGCCTTCACAGGGGCCACGGGCCACGCGATCCTGGAACGCTATGGCATGACGGAAACCTGCATGATCGCGTCGAACCCCTATCAGGGCGACCGCATCCCCGGCGCGGTGGGCATGGCCCTGCCCGGCATCGCCATCCGCATCACCGACCGCGAGACCGGCGCCCCCCTGCCCGATGGCCAGATCGGCCTGATCGAGGTCAAGGGCCCCAATGTCTTCGAGGGCTACTGGAATATGCCGGAAAAGACCGCGGCGGAATTCCGCGAGGACGGCTATTTCATCACCGGCGATCTGGGGGTAATCGGCGATGACGGCTATCTGCGCATCGTCGGGCGGGACAAGGATCTGGTCATCTCGGGCGGCTACAACGTCTATCCCAAGGAGGTCGAGGAGGCGATCGACGCCCTGCCGGACGTGCTGGAAAGCGCCGTGATCGGCCTGCCGCATCCCGATCTGGGCGAGGCGGTGACCGCCGTGGTCGTCCCCAAGGCCCCGATCGACGAGGCCGCCATCCGCACCGCGCTGGAGGGCGGGCTGGCCCGCTTCAAGCAGCCCCGGCGCGTGATCCTGGCCGATGCCCTGCCGCGCAACGTGATGGGCAAGGTGCAGAAGGCCGAACTGCGCCGGATCCATGCGGATCTCTACGCGACGCAGTCTGCGTAACGAACCGGGCCGGCGCGCGGCGGAGGAGGCCGCGCCCGCCCGTCATCATCCCGAGGGAGGGGAACATGATCATCTACGGAGTGGCGGCCTTGGCCGCCTGTCATCTTGCGGGCGTCATCCTGGGCGACCTGCTGGGGGTCCTGTTGGGCGTCCAGTCGAATGTGGGGGGCGTGGGCTTCGCCATGCTGCTCCTGATCCTGCTGACCGACTGGCTGCGCCGGACGGGCCGCCTGCCGCAGGCTTCCGAACAGGGGGTGCTGTTCTGGTCGGCCATGTACATCCCCATCGTGGTCGCGATGGCCGCCCAGCAGAACGTGGTCGCCGCGCTGGCGGGCGGCCCCTTGGCGATCATGGTGGGCATCGGCGCCACCGTCGCCTGCTGGGCGCTGGTCCCGGTCGTGGCCCGCATCGGCGGCCAGGACGAACCGCTGCCGCCCCTGACCGCACAGGAGGCCTGATCCATGGAGATGATCGTCGAGGTTCTGGCCCGCAACGGCCTGGTCTTTGCCTTCCTGTTCGTGGGCGGCGTCATGTGGCTGTCCTATCAGCTGTCCGACCGTTTGACGGCGGGTCGGCTGCACGGGTCGGCGGTGGCCATCATCATCGGCCTGATCCTGGCCTGGATCGGCGGCATGATGACCGGGGGCAGCCGCGGGCTGGCGGATGTGCCGCTGTTCACCGGGATCGGGCTGATGGGGGGCGCGATGCTGCGCGACCTGGCCATCGTCTCGACCGCTTACGGCGTCGACATGCGCGAGATCCGCAAGGCCGGCGCGGCGGGGGTCAGCGCGCTGGCCTTGGGGATCGTGGTGTCATTCGCGGTGGGCGCGGCGATCGCGGCGGCCTTCGGCTATACCGATGCGGTCAGCATGGCGACGATCGGCGGGGGTGCGGCGACCTATATCGTGGGCCCGGTGACCGGCACCGCCTTGGGCGCCAGTTCCGAGGTCATCGCCCTGTCGGTCGCGGCGGGGCTGCTGAAGGCGGTGCTGGTGATGATCGGCACGCCGCTGGTCGCGCCGCTGATCGGGCTGAACAACCCGAAATCGGCCATGGCCTATGGTGGGCTGATGGGCACGACCAGCGGCGTGGCCGGGGGGCTGGCCGCGACCGACAAGCGGCTGGTGCCTTACGGCGCGATGACGGCCACCTTCTTCACCGGGCTGGGCTGTCTGATGGGGCCGTCGGTCCTCTATCTGGCGCTGCTGGCCGTGACGGGCTGAGCGTCTCGACCGCCAGCACCACGAGGCCCAGCCCCGCGGCCAAGGCCCACAGATGCCACAGGATGGGCGCGATCTCGGGCAGGGTCGCGCCCATCTGCGTGACCCGCACCAGCCCGTCGATCGCCGCCGTCGACGGGATCAGCTGCGCCAGCGCGTTCAGATGGGCCGGGATCGCCTCGACCGGCCACGCAAAGCCCGACAGGAAGAAGAACGGCATCCCGAGCGCCAGCAGCACGACCTGCACGACCTCGCCCCGCCGGAACAGCGCCGCGACCAGCTGCGCCAGAAACCCGGCCGCCAGCAGGAAGGGCAGGCCCAGCATCATCAAGGCCCCCGGCCCGCCCAGGATCGGCAGCCCGTAGATCACCGGCAACACGATCAGATAGACCGGCAGCAGCCCCGCCCAGATGGCCAGCCACGCCCCCGCCCGGCCCAGCAGCCGCCAGACCGGGTGGCCGGGCAGCGGCCCCCTGCGCGTCGCGGCCAAGGCCAGCCCCATCATCATCGTCTGCTGCAGGATCAGCACGAAGGCCGCGGGCAGCACATAGGTCGCGTAGCCCGCCGCGGGGTTGAACAGCGGCACCTCGATCTGGTTCGCGGGGCTGACCTGGGCGGTGGCCACGGCGCGGGGCGTGCCTTGGGCCATCAGGCGCCCGGCCTCGACCTCGGCGCCCATCTGCCGCAGCGGCACGGCGGCGCCCTGCATCACGCGCTGATACATCAGGAAATAGCTGGCATCGGCGTAAAGCGCGACGGGGCTTTGATCGCCGCGCAGCAGGGCGCGTTCGAACCCGTCGGGGATCAGCATGACGCCATAGGCGCGGCGTTCATGGACCAGCCGCGTGGCCTCGGCCATATCGGGGGCATGGTGGGTCAGGGCCACGGCCTCGGACGCGTCCACGCGCCGCGCCAGATCGGCCGAGGCGGTCGATCCGTCCTGATCGACCAGCACCACCGGCACGTCGCGCAGCAGCTCGGCCCGATAGGGCAGCGGATAGATCAGCGCATAGATGACCAGCGCCAGCAGGACGATCATCCGCACCTGCCGGTCGCCCAGCACGGCGGCCAGCTCGGCGCGGAAGGCGGTGGCCAGCGCGGTCATGACGCGACCTCCTGCCGGGCCAGGCGCGACAGCTGCGCCAGGATCAGCGTGGCCAGCACGCCCGCGATCACCGCCAGCCACAGGACCGACATGGCGGATATGTCCAAGGGCGTCGCGCGCAGCGACTGGTCGATGCGCAGCTGCACATACCAGGTGCCGGGAATGGCCGCGCCCCAGGCTTGGGCCAGGGTGGACATCGCCTCGCGCGGGAAACCCAGCCCCATGAAGCCGAAGGCCGGCGCGGTGATGATGGCGATCAGGCTGGCCGCGCGGCCCATGTCGCGCGACAGCACGAAGGCCAGCGCGCCGATCATCTGCGACGCCAGCACGAACAGCACCGCGCCAAGCGCCATCAGCCACAGCGACCCGCGCAAGGGCACGGCCAGCCAGCCATAGAGCGCCACGTCCGACAGGCCCAGGATCAGCAGGAAGACGACCGTATAGGGCAGGATCTTGCCCAGCATCGCGGGCAGGATGCCGCCCGCCATGCGCATCAGCACGCGCGGATGCCGCCCCGGCCCGAAATCCAGGGACACGGCATAGGCCGTCGCGGCGGCGGCGATGATCTGCAGGACCGTGGGGATCAGCGCGGCCAGCAGGAAATGCACATAGTCGAAGGCCGGGTTGAACAGCGCATGGGCCTGCATCGGGATCGGCTGCAGGGCGACCATGGCCTGCACCGGGGCCTCGCCCTGGCCTTGGCGCACCGACAGGCGCAGGCCCGCCAGCGTCGTGTCGATGGCGTTGCGGGCGCCGCGGGCGACCAGCGATCCGGCGCTCATGTGCTGGTTGTCGTAGAAGGTGACGATCTCGGGGCGATCGCCCCGGATGATGTCGCGTTCCAGGTTCTGGGGCATCAGCACCGCGCCGCGCACCGCGCCGGACACGATCAGCGAGCGCGCCTCGGACAGGTCTGATGCGCGATGGGTCACGGTCAGTTCGGGCGCCGCGTCCAGCATCCGCGTGACGGCCCGCGACAGGTCCGACCGGTCCAGGTCGATCACCGCCACTGCCATGCCCGTGGGAATCCCCGCGCGAAAGATCCCGCCCAAGACCAGCAGCATGATCAGCGGCAGCACGATCACCAGCCCCGCCAGCGCCGGGCGGCGCGGCAGCAGGCGGAACTCGCGTGCCATGACGGCCAGCATGGCCCTAGCGGTCCAGCTGGATCAGGGCGGACATGCCGGGGCGCAGACCCTCCAGCGGCGCGACGGGCCGGGCCCGCAGCTCGAAGCTGCGCAGGTCGAAATCGCCCGTCGCGCGGGTCGCGCGCCAGCTGGCGAACTGGCCCTGCACGTTGATCAGGGTGATCTCGGCCTCGGCCTCGGCATCCAGGGCGGGGATGCGGATGGTCAGCCGGTCACCCATCTCCAGCCCCGCCAGCAGATCCTCGCGCAGGTTGAAGGTGAACCAGGCCTGATCCAGATCGACGATGGTGAAGAGCGGCGCGCCCGGCCCGACATTCTCGCCCAGCTCGATGGTGCGGCCCGAGATCTCGCCCGACATGGGCGCGAAGATCCGCAATTCGTCCAGATCGGCCTGGCGTTGGGCCAGCGCGGCCTCGGCCTGGGCGACCTGGGCCGCGGCGACCTCGCGTTCCTCGGGCGAGGCCCCGGCCCGGGCCAGGTCCAGCTGCGCCTCGGCGGCCTCGACCCGGCCTGCGGCGGCGTCGAGGTTGCGCGTCGACTGGTCCAGCGCCGCCTGCGGGCGCAACCCCTGCTGCGACAGGCCGGTGTCGCGGCCCAGCTGCTCCTCGGCCAGGCGCAGATCGGCCTGGGCGGCGGCCAGCTCGGCCTCGCGGGCGCGGATCACCTCGGGGCGGGTGGCGCCGGCCGCGGCCTCGGATGCGCGGGCGACCTCCAGGCCTGATGCCGCGGCGGCATGGGCGGTGACCAGCTGCGGGTTCGACAGTTCGGCCAGCAGCTGGCCGCCCTCGATCCGCTGGCCCAGATCGGCCTCGATCCGCATGACCCGGCCCGAGGTGCGGGCCGAGACATCGACCCGCGGGGCCGCGACCTCGCCCTGGATCAGCAGGGGTCCGGGGCGCGTCGCCCACCAGACGGCACCGATGACCAGCCCGGCCAGAACGGCCAGGACCAGCAGCGGCAGAAGGGATCGGCGGGGCGCTTGGGCAGGTTTCATCGGTTCGGTCCCTGACATTCGACTGAGCGCCAGACTACGCCCGGCCCGCGCCTTGGACAACTCGAAAGCATGCTTTCGAAAAGCAATTTTCATGGGCGTTGTTGGGCATTGTTGCAGAACTCGGCGTCGGAGCAGGGCTCTCCCTTACCCATTAAGCTCAGGCCAGGCGCTCGATTTTGGCGGTGCCGGGTGCGTTGAAGCGGTTCATGAGCGCGACGCGGATGTAGATCTCGGCCGCTTGTCTGTCGGGGTCTTGCGAGGCGATGCGCTCACCGAAGGATTTGAGGCAGCGCATCCTTGCCTCGATCCGACTTCGGACGTAATAGCCGGACCAGACCTTCCAGTTCGCCCGACCGAAACGTTTGGTCGCCCGGAGGATGTCGTTGCAAGCGCGAGCGGCAGGGCAGTCCTCCTTCCAGAGGCGACCATTCTTCCGGATCGGGATGATGGCCGTGCCGCCACGGTCCACGATTGCGGTGTGGCATCGCCGGGTGTCGAAGGCACCGTCGCCGGTCACGGTGCCGACCAGCCCCTCCGGTGGGATCTGCTTCAGAAGGTCAGATAGCGCAGGACCGTCGCCTTCGCGGCTGGAAGTGAACTCCACCGCCCGAATGTCGCCGGTGGCTGTATCCATTGCCAGGTGGACCTTGCGATACTGGCGCTTGCGGTGGGTGCCATGCTTGCGCGCCAGCCATTCTCCATCGCCGAGAAACTTGATCCCGGTGCTGTCCACCAGCAGGTTCAGAGGACCTGGTGCGCGCCGGCAGGATATCTGGACAGTGAGGGTTTTTTGTCTGCGGCTCATGGTGGAGAAGTCCGGCACGGGCCAGTCGAGCTCGGCCATCTCCAGGATGCTGGCCACCGTTCCGGTTGTCTGCCGAAGCGGCAGCCCGAAGAGCACCTTCACCAACAGGCAGAACTGGATGGCCGCATCCGAGAACACCGGCGGGCGACCACGACGACCCGCCTTGTTCGCCAGCCACACCATGTCCTTGTCCATCCAGATCAGTGGCGATCCACGCCGCCTCAAAGCCTCGTTGTAGGACTTCCAGTTCGTCATACGGTAGCGGGCCGCGTCAGGTTTGCTCATGCCGAGACGCTTACCCTACCAGCCCGCCCGCGTGAATCCCGCGGCAGGCTGGAGTTCTGCAACAACGCCAACCAGTCCACCCATTCGAGCGTCGCATATGCGCAGAGCTGCTGGCGCGCCAGCCAACGATCTTACAGGCATAGGCATCGATGAATGAGGAGGGTCAGAAAACAGTCCAGTGGACTGTTTTCCCGACGAATGGCGACATAGACGAAGCCCTTCCATGTGGCGACATAGGTAAAATCGTCGTCCATTGGGCTTGAACCAATGGCGCCACAATGGACGACCCCACAGCATGTTCGGTGCCGGGACACGGAACTGGCGGTTCACCTTGTCCGGCAGACACGGCGCCTTCCTGTCAGGGATCGTCGTCCGATGCGGCTTTCCCCTGATAATGCCTGAATACCCACGTCTTTCATCAATCTCGCAATTGTGTAGCGGTCTACATCGAAGCCCTCACGACCTAGCCGCCGCCAGACTTTCCGAACCCCATAGACCCGCCAGTTCTCTGTAAGAGGCGGCGCCGCCTCACCTGGTTTCAGCTTGACGGGTTGAAGTTCCAGGGCAGCAGGTCGTCGATCTTTGCCTGAGGATGGCCGGCTGCCACCGCTTCCAGGGTTGCCTTGAGGTAGGCGAAGGGTTCGACGCCGTTGACCTTTGCGGTGGCGATCAGGGATGCGATGCGCGCCCAAGATCGGCCAACGCGGTTTCCAGATCCTCGAAAGCCAGCTGACGCTCGTCGTCGTTCAGCTTCTCGGAGCGTTTGCCATGCAAGACCTGGTTCAGCTCGGCGATCAGATGCTCCAGCCGCCGGTTGGTTTCCTGCAGCGCGTCCCGTTCACGCAAGCGACGGCAAGAGCAGCGGCGCGCTGGCTTTCGGGGATGGCGGACAGGTCGATGGACGGAGCGGCGGACATGAAGTCATCATACCCTGATCCGACTGTAGTTGAACGTTTTTATTGCATTCAGGTCATTCTGCAACGGCTGGCTTTGGGGTCTCCAGAGGCCGGATCCGCCGCCAGTCGAGGCCGGCAAAAAGCGCCTCGAACTGCGTTCGGCTCAAGGTCATGGCCCCGTCCCGGATGGCCGGCCAGGTGAAGCTGTCGGCCTCAAGGCGCTTGTAAGCCATCACCAGCCCGCTGCCGTCCCAGAACAGGATCTTCAGCCTGTCGGCGCGCTTCGAGCGGAACACAAAGATCGTGCCGGTGAAAGGGTCTTCCGCCAGCATCGACTGCGCCAAGGCTGCCAATCCGTCGTGCCCCTTCCTGAAGTCCACCGGCTTGGTCGCCACCAGGATCCGCATGCCCTGCGACGGCATCAGCACGGCGCGGCTCCAAGAGCACGGACAATCTCGGCCAGCCGAACGGCGGGCGTGTCCGCGGCCAGCTCAAGCCTCACCTCCCCGATAATGATCCTGATCCCCTCGTCCGCAGCGCGCCCGTCGTAGGAATGGACAGCAGGCGGTGTATCGCAAACCACCAGCGACGCAAAGACCGGCTCTTCGGCCAAGATGGCTGGCAGCACCAGCTTGCCCTGCTTGGCCAGCCGCCGCCACGCCGATACCTGGTTCGGCTGCACTCCATAGTGATCCGCCACTGCGTTTACCGTGGCCCCCGGCTGCAGTGTATCGGCGACCACCCGAGCCTTCACCTCATCCGGCCACCGCCGATGACCAGAGGCATAAATCTCCACGCCCAGGGAGGTGAGAAACGAATTCTTGGCACACATTGCGAAACGCACTCCCCATCAGCCGATGAAAAGGACTTCGCAGCAGCGCGTCAGCCACGCAACGTGGGGTTCAGACGCCGCGTTCGCCTTGCCGCGGCGCCAGACGGCCATCATCAGAGCATCCATGACCAGCGTGGCATCCCTCTCGGCCTTCGTCGACCAGCCGACCACGCGGCGGGAGAACAGGTCCAGGACTGCAGCGACATAGAGCCAGCACGGGGCGATCGGCAGGAGGCTGCAGATCGGCCTTCTCTATCGGGGTCGGACCGATGGCGTCGCGATGGCCAAGCCCCGTGCGCATCCCGTTGCGCGTCGATGAAACCCACCGTCACTTCGACCGACGGTCGAGCTCCGCCATCGCAAAATATGCTGACGCCTTGCGAAGGATCTCGTTCGTCGGGAAAACAGGCCGCCGGACTGTTTTCTGATCCTCCTCACCCTGGCGCAGCTCGCGGTTCTCGCATTCCAGCGCCTTCACCTTCTCGGACATCTCGCTGGAGATGCCGAGACGTTTGCCGCTATCAACCTCGGCCTTCTGGACCCAATCGTTCAGGGCCTGCGGCGCACAGCCGATCTTCGTCGAAATTGACATGACCGCCTGCCACCGAGATCCATGCTGACCCTCATTGTCCCGAACAAACCGCACCGCGCGTTCACGAACTTCTGAGGAAAATTTGTTCGTTGTCTTGCTCATGATGCTCCATCCTTGTCTGTGCAAGGCCGGGCATACTGGGACCTGAAGTTGGGACCCCGTTCCATCCCAGGGAGGACGATCCCGCTGAGTAGCATGGGGCCTATCTGCGCAGCCGCCACGTGAACCTGAACAGTTGCAAGTGGCGCTTTAGTGCCGACCCCGCAGATCAAGGACAGGACAGTGAATTTGCCCCACACCTATATCGGCGTCGACGTCGCGAAAGACTGGATCGACGTGTTCGACCCTATACGCTCCCGGCATGAAAGGATTCCAACTGGACCTGCGCCGGCTCTGTTCCGGTCAGGCGCTCATGTTAAGCGGCCCTTTGTTCGAAGGCCACGGGTGATTTGCAGCCGAGGGCTGAGTGTTTCCGGCGCGGATTGTAGAAGCCGTTGATGTATTCGAAGAGGGCGATCTCGACCTCGCGACGGGTTTGCCAGTTGCGGCGCCAGACGAGTTCGGCCTTGAGCGACTTGAAGAAGCTCTCGACGGCGGAATTGTCATAGCAGTTGCCTTTCCCGCTCATCGACACCTTGAACCCGTGCTTGCGCAGCAGCTTCTGATAGTCGTGAGCGCAGTATTGCGACCCGCGATCCGTGTGATGAATGCAACCTGGTGGTGGCCTTCGGATCGCGATCGCCATGTTCAGGGCCCGCAAGGCCAGATCCTGCTTCATGCGGTTGCTGATGGCCCAGCCCACGACCCGCCTTGAGAAGAGATCGATGATCACGGCCAGATAAACCCACCCCTCGCGCGTCCAGAGTCGCCATTGTTGCGCCATCGGTCCGAGCGACAATGGCGACGGTGATGTCACCAGCCCCCTTCTGGTTCGGCCCGCTCGCCGTGAAATCCTGCTGCAGGAGATTGGGCGCGATGTTGAAGGCGTGATCGCTGTCGGTGGTGCGCCTGAACTTTCGGCTGCGAATGCCATATCCGGTCTCCTTGATGACGACTATCGCTCTCAAAAGACCGGAACGAAACCGATGCAGGTCCAATCCGACAGCAGGTCGTTGCGCAGGTTCGCACTTGCCGCTGGCCAATCCATTGTCGTTCTCGAGGCGTCAGGTGGATATGAGCGACCGATCATCGCAGCCCTCTCGGAAGCTTGGGGCCAGGCGGCTTGCGTGAACCCTCGGCAGGCCCGAGAATTTGCTCGTGCCACAGGGCGTCTGGCCAAGAGTGACCGTGTCGATGGGCAGGCTCTGGCCGAGATGGGGAGAGCGCTCCAGCTGGTTCCAGCTCACCCTCACTCTGCCGAACGCCAGCGTTTGTCTGACCTGACCGCCCACCGCAACGACATCACCGCCATGATCGTCGCAGAGAAGAACCAGTTGAGAATCACACAGGACCAATGGATCCGACGCAGCCTCCTATAGCACATCCGGGCCTTGCAGGGCGGCCTGGCGAAAGTCGAAGCAGAGAAGGAAACCGTGATCCAAAGCCAGGACGAGCTGCGCGATCAAGCGGTGCGTCTTCGCAGCGTCAAGGGGATCGGACCTGTCGTCTCGGCCACTCTGATCGCACAACTCCCTGAACTTGGTCAGCTCGATCGACGGCGGGTCGCCGCTCTCGCGGGGTTGGCGCCACACGCGAATGATTCAGGACACCAACGCGGCAAGCGCAGCATATGGGGCGGACGTGGATCGCTACGCCGGTGCCTCTATCTCGCAGCCCTCACCGCCAGCAGGTTCGATCCAGTCTTCCGGGCCTTCAAAGAGCGGCTCATCGCCGCCGGAAAAACCACGAAAGCTGGTCATCGCGGCCTGCGCCCGCAAGCTGCTGACCGTTCTCAATGCGATGACAAAGCCAGAACGCCGTATCGGGACGCCCCCGCCTGAAACACATTTGCTACTCAGGAGTTGGAGCCTCTGGCAAACCCGGTGCGGTTCAGTTCGCATCGGGACCACCGGCAGGATGCTGCGCGCCTCCAAGGCTTTGCGAACCTTGTCGAAGTCATGGCTGCGATCGGCCAGCGGGATACAAGGCTCCGGCAGGTTGTCGTTCATGACCAGAGCAAAGCCCAGGTAGCCCGATGTCTGTCCCGGCGCGATGTCCGAACTCATTGGCAGCCCGGCAGCATTGACGTGCAGGTGGACCTTGGTCGTGAAAATGGGAGGTGGTCCAGAAAACGATCCAGTGGATCGTTTTCCCACCGGACGTTCTCGAACGGCCAGAACCCTGTCTTGGTGTCCCCCTTTGGCGCCCGCTGCCTGATGAGGGGGCGGATCACAGCGCTGTCGATCATCTGGAGCGCATCCGGCACGATACGACTTTCGTTCGGCGCTTCGAGGATCTGCTCTCACAACCCCGCCAAGGTCCAGCGCCGGAACTGGCGGTAGACACTGGAACACTTCACGAACTCTTACGGGAGGTCACGCCAGGGAGAGCCGGTCCGCGCTCGGCATGGCCTTGAACCAGTGGCGGCTCATGCCTCACTCCAGAACAACGCGGTGATTTGCGGGCTTGCGTCCGTTCGGGGCGCGCACGGCCAGAATGAAGCACTCGTAAAACGCCCATTCCTCATCCGAAATCAGGTCTCGTGCCAAGCTGGCCTTCATCGCAGATACCAGCTTGAATCACGATCAGCCCACCCCGTGAATCCCTTTCGTCAACGCCGCTTAGGGCAAGACCCCGGCCCAATGGGTGGAGATCATGGCCACATGCCCACCGGCACCGGCAGGGCGCGGGCGGTGCAGGCGATGGCGATGCCCTGCGGGACCAGCGCGGCCAAGGCGCGGTCGGTGACCTCCAGCCCGCCCGTATAGGTGCCGAAGGCGGGCAGGATCAGGTGGTCGCGCCCGACCAGGAAACAGCGCCGCCGCTGTCCGGCCAGCCGGATGCAGGGGTGGTAATGCCCCGAGATGTCGGGCCCCTGCCCCGCCAACGCCTCGTGGCGCAGGGTCAGGCCGTCGCGGATCTGATCCAGGCTTTCGCCCGGCAGGCGCGCGCAGATCCGGCCCGGATCGTGATTGCCCGCCACCCAGATCCAGCGCCGCCCGGCGGCCATCGCGGCCAGCCGGGCGCAGGTCTCGTCATCCAGCGCCTGGCCCGCCGCATCGTCGTCGAAGCCGTCGCCCAGGCTGACCACGGTGCTGGGATCGGTGGCGGCGATCTCGGCCTCCATCCGGTCCAGCGAGGCGCGGGTCTCATAGGGGGGCAGCAGGGCGCCGCCGCGCCGGGCCATGCGTTCGGCCTTGCCCAGATGCAGGTCGGCCAGGATCAGCCAGCGCCGCGCCGGCCAGAACAGCGCGCCCGAGGGCCGGGCCAGCAGCGCCTGGCCCGCGAAATCGAAGGGGTGGTCGGTCACGTCTCGCTCAATCCTGCCTCGGCCATCAGGGCCGCCGCCTCGGCCTCGGCCAGGCGTTCCCGGCCTTGGCCCGCGATGGGCACGCGCCCGACCTCCAGCAGCAGCGGCGCGGCGAAGGGGGATACGCGGTCCAGCATCCGGTGGTCGCGATGCGGCGAATGGGACAGCATCTCCTCGATCCGGCCAAAATCCACAAGGCCCCGGCGCGCCTCCTCGGCGGTGATCCGCAGCATCAGGTGGTCGGGATCGTATTTCCGCAGCGTGTCATAGAGGATGTCGCTGGAAAACGTCGCCTGCCGCCCGGATTTGCGCGTGCCCGGCATGTTGCGCTGGATCAGCCCCGCGATCACCGCGACATTGCGGAAGGTCCGCTTCATCACCGCATTGCCCGCCAGCCATTCGCCCAGCCCCTCGCGCAGGCCCTCGGGGTCCAGAAGCGCGGCGGGGTCGGTCACAGGCTCCAGCGACCAGACCAGCAGCGCGTAATCGGTGGCCAGAAAGCCCAAGGGGGCCAGGCCCGCCTCCTCCATCAGGCGGGTCATCAACAGGCCCAAGGTCTGCAGCGCGTTGCGCCCCGCGAAGCCATAGAGCGCGAAATGCCAGCGGTTCTGGTGGATGAAGCTCTCGCTGACCAGCACGCCGTCGCGGGGCAGCGTGCTGACGCGGGCCTGCATGGCCAACCAGTCGCGGGTGTCCGGGGGCAGGGCGGCATGGGCGGCCGGATCGCCGATCAGCGCTTGGACCCTGTGCGACAGCTGGGTGGATGTGGCCAGCTTGATGCCGGAGAAGACCGCGATGCGCGGCTCCTTGGCGGGCTGTTTCGTCACCTCGACCGTCATCTCGCGCAGCCCGTCATAGCGGACGGTCTGGCCGCCGATCAGGAAGGTGTCGCCGGGCAGCAGCGTCGCGGCAAAGCTTTCCTCGACCTCGCCCAGGGGGGCGCCGCCGCGGCCGCGGAAGCGGACCTTGAGCATCTCGGCCTCGACGATGGTGCCGATATTCATGCGCAGATCGCGCGCCGCACGCGGGTCGCGCAGGCGCCAGAACCCGTCACGCAGCATCAGCCGCTGCCAGCGGTCATAGGCGCGCAGCGCATAGCCCCCCGTCGCCGCGAATTCCAGGCAGGCGTCGAAATCGGTCCGCGAGAGGGCGCGATAGGGGCCCGCCTCGCGAACCTCGCGGAACAGGTCGTCGGCATCGAAGGGGGCTGCGCAGGCGGTCAGCAGGATATGCTGGCAGAGGACATCCAGCGGCCCCGGCCCGCGCGGATCGCCGTCCAGATCGCGCTCGGTCACGGCCTGAAGGGCGGCGACGCATTCGATCACCTCGAAGCGGTTGGCGGGCACGATCCGGGCCTTGGAGGGCGCGTTGTAGCGGTGGTTCGCCCGCCCGATCCGCTGGACCAGCCGCTTGACGTTGCGCGGCGCGCCGACCTGGATCACCAGGTCCACCGCGCCCCAATCGATGCCCAGATCGAGGCTGCCGGTGGCCACGACGGCGCGCAATTCGCCCGCGGCCATGGCGGCCTCGACCCGCTGGCGGGCCTCGCGCGCGAGGCTGCCGTGATGCAAGCCGATGGGCAGGTTCGCGTCATTCGCGGCCCAGAGCGCTTGGAAGAACAGCTCGGCCTGGGCGCGGGTGTTGATGAAAACGATGGTGGTGCGTGCGCCCGCGATGGCCTCCAGCACGTCGGGGACGGCGTAATGGCCGCCCGCCCCGGCCCAAGGCGGCGCGCGGCGGGTGGGCAGCATGGCGATGTCGGGATCGGGGCCGGGATCGGCATGGATCACCTGCGCGCCCCCCATGAAGCGGGCCAGCGCGTCCGGGTCCTCGACCGTGGCCGAAAGCCCCGTGGCGATCAGACCGGGGGCGAGGCTCCGCAGCCGCGCTAGGCACAGCATCAGCTGGTCGCCGCGCTTGTTTTCGGCAAGCGCGTGCAGTTCGTCCAGCACCACCCGGCGCAGGCTGCCGAAGATCTGCGGGGCCTGCGGATAGGACAGCATCAGCGCCAGCGATTCCGGCGTGGTCAGCAGGATATGCGGCGGATCGACCCGCTGGCGGGCGCGCTGCGCGGGGCGCGTGTCGCCGGTGCGGTCCTCGATGCGGATCTCCAGCCCCAGATCGGCCACGGGGCGCGACAGGTTGCGCGCGATATCCGCCGTCAGCGCCTTCAGCGGCGAGACATAGAGTGTGTGCAGCCCCGGCCCCGCATCCACCAGATCGACCAAGCTGGGCAGGAACCCGGCCAAGGTCTTGCCGCCGCCGGTGGGGGCGACCAGCAGGCTGTCGCGATCCGCCTCCAGCAGCGCCAGCTGATGGGGATGGGGCTGCCAGCCCTGACCCGCGAACCAGTCCCGGAAGGCCTGGGGCAGGGTCACGGGATCATCCCGCGCAGGGTCTCGATGCGGTCGGCCTCGGGCGCGGGCTTGTCCCACCGGATGCGGCTGATGCGGGGAAAGCGCATGGCGACGCCGGATTTATGGCGCGCGGATTCGTTCAGCCCCTCGAAGGCGACCTCCAGGACCAGCTTGGGGGCGACCGCCCGGACCGGGCCGAAGCGTTCGGTCGTGTTCTGGCGCACGAAGCGGTCCAGGTCGCGCAGCTCCTCATCGGTGAAGCCGAAATAGGCCTTGCCGACCGGCACCAGCTGGTCCCCGTCCCACAGGCCGAAGGTGAAGTCGCTGTAAAATCCCGACCGCTTGCCATGCCCGCGCTGCGCATAGAGCATCACCGCATCCACCACCATCGGATCGCGTTTCCACTTGAACCACGGCCCGCGCGGGCGGCCGCCGACATAGGCGCTGTCGCGGCGCTTCAGCATGATCCCCTCGATCACCACGCTTGGCGGGTCGGCCCGCAGGGCGGCCAGATCGTCCCAGGTTTCAAACTCCAGGACCGGCGACAGGTCCAGCCGCAGATCGCCCAGATCGGCGCCCTCCAGCACCGCGCGGCGTTCGACCAAGGGCAGGTCGCGCAGGTCGCGCCCCTGCCAGATCAGTGCGTCATAGACCCGCATCACAGCCGGGTGGCTGTCCAGCATCGCCCGGCTGACCGCCTTGCGGCCGAGGCGTTTCTGCAGATCGCCGAAGGGCGCCACTTGCGCGCCGCGCCGGATCAGCAGCTCGCCATCCAGCGCGCCGTCGAAATTCAGCGCCTCGATCACGTCGGGAAAGGCGGCGGACACGTCCTCTCCGGTGCGGGAATAGAGGCGGCGCGTGCCCTGATCGTTGATCGCCTGCACGCGGATGCCGTCCCATTTCCATTCGGCGATGTAATCCCCCGGATCAAAGTCGCGCAGCTGATCCAGATCGACGGGCGTGGACAGCATCACGGGCCGGAAGGGCGCGCGGGCCGCCTGTTCGGGCCGATCCCCGCCCGCGATCCAGTCAAACAGCGGCTGATAGGGCGGGGTCAGGCCGTGCCAGATCTCCTCGAGATCCTTGACCTCGGGGGTGCCCATCTCGGCCAAGGCCATGCGGGCCATGCGCGCCGACAGGCCCACGCGCATGTTGCCAGTGGCCAGCTTCAGGAAGGCCAGCCGCTGCGACGGCCCAAGGCGGTCCAAGGCCGCCGTGATCGCCGCAGGCAGGGCCGCGCGCCCGGTATCCCGCAGCAGGGCGACCGCATCGCGCAGGGGCATGTCCTCATCGGCCTCGGCATCCCACAAAAGCGCGATGGTCTCGGCCAGATCGCCCACGAAATCATAGGACAGCGCGAAAAGCTGCCCGTCGATCCGGTCAGTCATCAGCCCGCGCAGCAGGCCAGGCGTGACGGCGCGCAGCTTCAGATTGCCGGTCAGCGCGGCCAAGGCATAGCCGCGATCCGGGTCGGGGGTCTGTTCCAGATAGTGGCGCAGGATGCGCAGCTTGGCGTTTCTGGCAGGCGTGAAGGCCAGCCGTTCCAGCAGGGTGGCGAAAGCCCTCATTCCGGCTCGTCCTCATAGCCGACAAGGCGCAGGGGGCGGGCGGTGCGGCCCTCCAGCGCGCACCAGCGCATCAACCCGTCCTCGGTGCCATGGGTGATCCAGACCTCCTCGGGGTTCAGCTCGCGGATGGTCTGGGTGACCTGCGGCCAGTCCACATGGTCGCTGATGACCAAGGGCAGCTCCACCCCACGCTGGCGGGCCCGCGCCCGGACCGCCATCCAGCCCGAGGCGAAGCCGATCACCGGGTCGCGGAACCGCTGCACCCATGCGCTGGCAAAGGCCGAGGGCGGGGCCACGACCAGCTGCGCATCCACCTGATCGGCGGTGGCCGGGACCATCGGGCCAAGGTCGATCCCCTGTTCCACGTGGAACCGGCTCAGCCGTTCCAGCGCGCCGTGGATGGCGATGGGACCGTCGATGCCCGCCTGCCGCGCCAGCGCGATGACGCGCTGCGCCTTGCCAAGCGCATAGGCCCCGATCAGATGCGGGCGTTCGGGAAATTCCGCCATGCTGGCCTTCAGGCGTTCCATCTCCAGCAGCGGGTCGGGGTGGCGAAAGACCGGCAGGCCGAAGGTCGCCTCGGTCACAAAGATGTCGCAGGGCACCGGCTCGTAGGGCGCGCAGACGGGGTTCGGCGCGCGGCAGTAATCGCCCGAGACGACAATCTTGGGCCCGCTATCCGGCATGACCGCAATCTGGGCCGAGCCGAGGATATGGCCCGCCGGATGAAAGCTGACCCGCACATCGCCGATCCGCATGACGCCCTCGGCGGGCTGGCGGCTGGCGGTGAAATCCTCGCCATAGCGGATCGCCATGATGTCCAGCGTCTGCTGCGTCGCCATGACCGCGCCATGGCCGGACCGCGCATGATCGCCATGGCCATGCGTGATCAGCGCCCGCAGCACCGGGCGCACCGGGTCGATGAAGAAATCGCCCGGCGGGCAATAGAGGCCCGCCTCGGTCGGGTGCAGGATCTGGTCGGCGCGCATGGGTCTGGGATCACCCCCCTATGAAGCAGGCTCAACGCAGGCGGCCTGCCGGTGTTCCGCCGCCCGCGCCGCCGCGTAATCGCGCACCAGCGCCACCCGGCGCGGGCGAAAGCCGTCGCCGGTCCGCGCGGCCTCGGTGATGCCCGCCGCGTGAAAGATGCGGAAATCCATCCGCATGCGGCAATGGGCCAGCAGCATCAGGCTGCGATCGGTATAGGACAGGGCCAAGGGCCAGATCACCCGATGCGTCAGCCGCCCCTGCCGGTCGGTATAGGCGATGCGCAGCGCGGCCTCGTCCCAGCAGGCGGCGCGCAGCAGGGCCAGATCGACCTGCGGCAGGGCGCGCCGCGGCGGCGTGGTGAAGGCGCGCAGGATCGCGTGCTGGGCGTGGCGGGCCTGCCCCTGGGGCAAGGTCGCGACGATCCGGGCCAGCGCGCCCTGCCCCGCCGCGACCAGCGCCGGATCGCCGATCCCCGCCAAGGCCTCGACCGACAGGCGCAGCGCCTCGATTTCCAGGCGGGAGAAGCTTTGCGGCGGCAGGGCCGGATCCTCGGTCAGGCGATAGCCGACGCCCGCCTCGCCGTCGATCAGCGCGCCGCCCGCGCGCAGGGTCGCGATGTCGCGGTAAAGCTGGCGGCGCGACACGCCGCTCTCCTCGGCCAGCCGCGCGGCGGTGACCGGCGCGGGCAGGCGGCGCAGCGCATCCATCAGGCGCATCAGGCGGTCGGTGCGGGACATGCTGCCTCGTTCTGTCAGCAGGGTGGGCGCATGGTGGCCCCGTCGACAACAGGAGGCAAGCGATGCCGACGATCTTCCATTCCCCCGACAGCCGATCGGACGGGGTCATGACATTGCTGCGCCTGATGGGCGTGGCCGATGACTACGAGATCCGCGAGGTGACCATTCCCCGCCAGGATGGCAGCGGCGCGCGCGATCCGGCCAATCCGCATCCCGAGGGCAAGGTCCCCTATCTGGTCGACGGCGCGGATCATGTCCGCGAACGGGGAGCCATCATGCTGTGGCTGACCGACCGCCATGATTCGCCGCTCGGCCGGCCGGTCGGGCACCCGCAGCGCGGGCGCTATCTGTCCTGGCTGTTCCACTATCAGGGGGTGATGGAGCCGGTGATGATCCTGGACTGGGTCGGGATCGCCCATCCCGCGATCCAGGCCAGCCTGCGCGACATGCCCACCGCGATGGCGCAGCTGGAGGCCGCGCTGGCGCAGGGGCCGTTCCTGCTGGGGCAGGAGTTTTCGGCAGCCGACATCCTGTGTTCGGGGGTGTTCCTGTGGTTCGGCGACCAGATGGAGCTGAGCCCGGCGGTCCGGGACTGGGCGGCGCGCTGCGGGGCGCGGATGGCGGACTAGCTGGGGGGCGGGCGCTTGACCGGCGGGGCCTTGGACAGCTGGACCAGCAGGATGCCGACCATGATGATGGCGACGCCCAGCACGTCGCCCGCGCCAAGCGCCTCGCCCAGCAGCAGGGCGGCGGTGGCGACCCCGAAGAAGGGCGTCAGGAAATGGAAGGTCGCCGCCCGGACCGCCCCGATCCGGCCCACCAGCAGGAACCAGACCCAGGTCGCCAGCAGCCCCGGCACGATCACCGTATAGGCGAAGGCCCAAACCAGGCGCGGCGACCATGCGACCTGCCAGGTCTCAAGGAACGGGGCCAGGATGCCCAGGGTCACGGACCCCACCAGCATCTGCAGCCCCACGACCATCATCACGTTCCCGCCCGAACTGGCGCCCCGCACGGTCAGCGTCGCCACCGCCAGGGCCAGCGCCGCCACGAAGCACATCACGATGCCGGTCACGTCGCTGCCCCCCTGCAGGCGCGCGCCCATGATGATCGCCACCCCCGCCACGCCCAAGGCCAGACCGGCCGTGCCCATGGGCCGCAGCCGTTCCCCCATCAGGGTCCAGCCAAGGGCCGCGACCATCAGCGGCATGGTCGCGGCGATGATGGATGCCAGCCCCGCCTCGATCCATTGCATCGCCGTCCAGTTCAACCCCAGATAGAGCGCGTTCTGGCACAGGCCCAGGACCACCACCGCCCGCCACTGGGCCCGGGTCAGGCCGCGCCATGTCTCGCCCATGGCCAGCGCGATGGCCACGCCCACCAGGCCCGACAGCGCGAAGCGCAGTGACAGCGCCATCAGCGGCGGCGCCTCGGTCACGATCATCCGGGTCGAGGTGAAGGCCGATGCCCACATGACCGCAAAGGCCAGCCCCATCAGGATCGCGCGAATGTCCATGCCGGGGGCCTTTCCTGCAATATCTGCAAATTGCTAGCAGGCCGCAGAGGACCGCGAAAGAGGTAAACGAAAAGGGCCGCGCCCTGCGGCGCGACCCCCTTGCATCCGGCGCATGGCGCAGCGGATTCAGCTGTTGACGCTGTCCTTCAGCGCCTTGGCGATGGTGACCTTGACCTGCTTGTCGGCCGGCTTGGTCATCATTTCCTGGGTCTGCGGGTTGCGCACCTGGCGTTCCGGGCGGGCGCGGCAGGCGATCTTGCCGATGCCGGGCAGGGTCACGGCACCGCCGGCGGCGACTTCGCGGGTCACGATCGCCACGATCGCGTCCAGGGCGGCCGAGGCCGATTTCTTGTCCGAACCCATTTCCTCGGCGAGCGTCGCCACCAGCTGGGTCTTGGTCATCGGTTTGGCAGAAGCCGTAGCCATGGTCTGTCTCCTCTTGCCCTGTTCCACCGGGCCAAAATTAGCGCCTTTCGCGGCATATCGCCTGCTACACACGGTTTTGCGCGGCAGATCAAGCCTTTTTCGCCCCGCGCGCGAAAACCCGCGTTTGCTGGCGTTTCGGCGTCACGTCACAGGAAGGCGGTCTCGCTGAAGGACCGCAGCTTGCGGGAATGGATCTTCTCCAAGGGCATCTCGCGCAGCTTCTCCATGGCGCGGATTCCGATCAGCAGGTGGTTGGCCACCTGGGTGCGATAGAAATCCGTGGCCATGCCCGGCAGCTTCAATTCGCCATGCAGCGGCTTGTCGCTGACACAGAGCAGCGTGCCATAGGGCACCCGGAACCGGAACCCGTTGGCGGCGATGGTGGCGCTTTCCATGTCCAGCGCCACGGCGCGCGACAGCGACAGGCGGTGGACCGGGCCGGAATGATCGCGCAATTCCCAGTTGCGGTTGTCGATGGTCGCGACGGTGCCGGTGCGCATGATGCGCTTCAGCTCGTAGCCTTCCAGCTTGGTGACCTCGGCCACGGCCTCCTGCAGGGCGACCTGCACCTCGGCCAGGGCGGGAATGGGCACCCAGACCGGCAGATCGTCGTCCAGCACGTGATCCTCGCGCAGATAGGCATGGGCCAGGACGAAATCGCCCAGGGACTGGCCGTTGCGCAGCCCCGCGCAATGGCCGACCATCAGCCAGGCATGCGGGCGCAGCACCGCGATATGGTCGGTGGCGGTCTTGGCGTTGGACGGCCCCACCCCGATATTGACCAGGGTGATCCCCTGCCCGTTCGGGCGCTTGAGGTGATAGGTCGGCATCTGCGGCATCTTGGGCAGGGGCGCGATCACGCCCTCCGGCCCGTCGATCACCTGGTTGCCCGGCGCCACGAAGCCGGTATAGCCCAGGCCCGGCTCGGCCAGCACCCGCCGGGCATAGGCCTCGAATTCGTCCACATAGAACTGATAGTTGGTGAACAGCACGAAGTTCTGGAAATGCTCGGGCGCGGTGGCGGTGTAATGCGACAGCCGCGCCAGCGAATAATCCACCCGCTGCGCGGTGAAGGCCGCCAGGTGCTGGCTGCCATCGGGCATCGGCCCCGCGACGCCGTTCACGATGTCGTCGTTCATCGTGTTCAGGTCCGGCACGTCGAAGACGTCGCGCAGGCTGAAGCCCAGCACCCCCTCCTGCGGGACGGCCAGGTCGCTCTGGGCGGCGACGGCGAAATGGACCGGCATGGGCGTGTCCGACGGGCCGATGCTGACCGGCACGCCGTGATTGCGCATCAGCAGGGCGACCTGTTCCTCCAGGTAGCGGCCGAAGAGGTCGGGCCGGGTGATCGTCGCGGCATAGACCCCCGGCGCCACCACATGGCCGAAGGACAGGCGGCTGTCGAACTTGCCATGGGTCGGGACGGTCAGCCGGATCTCGGGGTAGAAGGCGCGATAGCGGGCCTCGGGCTGGGCCCCTTCCAGAACGCGCATGAAATGCCCCAGCAGGAACTGCGTCGCCTGGTCATAGAGCGCGCGCAGCCGGGCCACCGCCTCGGCGGCATCGGTGAAGCTGTGGCGGTCGGCGGCATCGGGGGTGGTGGTCGGCAGGAAGCGGGGATCGGTCGTCATCGGCATCGTCCTTCTTTGCCCAAGACCCTGCCAGCGCGGCGTGCGGCAGGCAAGCGTCTGGCGCAGCCCCGCGCGCCCCGTTACGGTGCCGTCATGAAGATGCTCGTTTTCGGTCACGGCTATTCCGCCGGCTATCTGACGCCCCTGCTGACCGCCCGCGGCTGGCAGGTCACCGGCACGACGCGCGACGACCCGGCCCGGGTCGCGGCCGCCGGGGCCGATCCGCTGATCTGGCCCGGCGCCGAGGATGCGCTGCGCGCGCATATCGCCCATGCCGACGCCATCCTGGTCAGCACCGCGCCCACCGCGGGCGGCGACCCGGTCCTGGCCGCCTTTCGCGACGATCTGGCCCGGGCGCGGCCGCGCTGGCTGGGCTATCTGTCCACGACCGGGGTCTATGGCGACCGCGACGGGGGCTGGGTGGACGAGGATTCCGCTCTGGACGGATCCGGCCCCCGCGGCCAGGCCCGCATCCGCGCCGAGGGCGACTGGCAGGATCTGGCCCGCGCCCATGACCTGCCCTTGCACATCTTCCGGCTGGCGGGGATCTACGGCCCCGGACGCGGCCCCTTCCAGAAGGTCCGCGACGGCACCGCGCGGCGCATCATCAAGCCGGGCCAGGTCTTCTCGCGCATCCATGTCGAGGATATCGCCCAGGTCCTGCTGGCCTCGATCGAGGCGCCCGCGCCCATCGGCATCTACAATGTCTGCGACGACGACCCGGCCCCGCCCCAGGACGTGATCGGCCATGCGGCCACCCTGCTGGGCCTGCCTTTGCCGCCCGAGGTGCGATTTGACCAAGCGCAGATGTCGCCCATGGCGCGGTCCTTCTATGCCGACAGCAAGCGGGTCCGGAACGACCGCATCAAGCGCGATCTGGGCGTGACCCTGCGCCACCCCGATTACCGCAGCGGGCTGGCCGCGCTGCTGGCGGCGGAATCCTGAGGCCGCGCGCCGCATTGCCTTTGCCCCGCGTCCGTGCAAGCTGCCCGGCATGACACAGGATTTCGACGTTCTGATTGCCGGGGGCGGGCTGAACGGCCCGACGCTGGCCCTGGCGCTGGCCCAGGTCGGGCTGCGCGTGGCGGTGGTTGATCCGCGCCCCGCGCGGGCGCGGTCGGGGGCGGGCTTCGACGGGCGGGCCTATTCGCTGGCCATCGCCTCGGTGCGGGTGCTGGGGGCGCTTGGGCTTTGGGACCGGCTGGCCCCCGACGCCCAGCCCATCCATCAGATCAAGGCCAGCCAAGGCCAACCCGGCGAAGGCGCGGGCCATTTCCTGCTGCATTTCGACAGCGCCGAGCTGGGCGAGGGGCCCGTGGGCCACATGCTGGAGGACCGCTTCCTGCACGCCGCCCTGACCGAGGCGATGGAGGGCGCGGTCACCACCCTGCCCGGCCTGTCGGTCACCGGCCAGGAGGTCGGCCCGGCGGGCGTCACCGCCATCCTGTCCGACGGTCAGCGGCTGACGGCGCGCCTGCTGGTCGGCGCGGACGGGCGCGGATCGGGGGTTGCCACCCGGGCGGGCATCCGGCGTCAGGGCTGGGATTACGGCCAGACCGCGCTGGTCGCGGCCATCGACCATGCCCTGCCCCATCAGGGCATCGCGCATCAGTATTTCATGGCGACGGGTCCCTTGGCGATCCTGCCTTTGCCCGGCAATCGCAGCAACATCGTCTGGTCCGAGACGACCGCCAACGCCACCGCCATCTCCACACTGGAGGACGACGCCTTCCTAGAGGTCCTGCGCCCGCGCTTCGGCGATTTCCTGGGCGATCTGTCGCTGGCCGGGCCGCGCTTCACCTATCCGCTGTCGATCTCGCTGGCCGAGACCTATGCGCTGGACCGCATCGCGCTGGTCGGCGATGCGGCGCATGGGGTCCATCCCATCGCGGGCCAGGGCCTCAACCTGGGCCTGCGCGACGTCGCCGCCCTGGCCGAAGTGCTGGTCGATGCCGCCCGCCGGGGCGAGGATATCGGCAGCCTGCTGGTCCTCGAACGCTATCAGGCCTGGCGCAGGCCGGATGCGACGGCGCTGGCCTTGGGCATGGATGCGGTGAACCGGCTGTTCGCGACCGCCGCGCCGGTCGTGGCGGGGATGCGGGGCCTGGGGATGGGCCTGGTCCAGGCGCTGCCGGGCCTGCGCCGCGGCTTCATGCGCCAGGCGGCGGGGCTGGCCGTGGCGCCCATGCCACGGCTGCTGGCGGGCCAGCCGCTTTAGGCGTTTCCCGGCGGCCCGTTTCACGGCATAGGCGGACCAGCAACAGGGGGGCGCCATGACGCTGGAACGATTTCTGCAGGATCTGGACCGCGACATCCGCAAGGCCGCCGATTGGGGTAAGGTCGCCGATTACATCCCCGAACTGGCCGGCATCGCCCCCGACCAGTTCGGCATCGCGGTCGCCCTGGCGGACGGGCAGGTCCTGACCGCGGGACAGGCCGATCAGCGCTTCTCGATCCAGTCGGTCAGCAAGGTCTTCGCGCTGGCCTGCGTCCTGGGCCGCATCGGCGAACAGCTGTGGCTGCGCGTGGGCCGCGAACCCTCGGGCGACCGCTTCGATTCCATTCTGCTGCTGGAGCAGGAGAAGGGCCGCCCCCGCAACCCCTTCATCAATGCGGGCGCCATCGTCGTCACCGACGAATTGCTGCGCGGCCGCAGCCCCCAGCTGACCCTGTCCGAGATCCTGGGCTTCATCCGCACCGCCGCCGAGGATGACGACATCCATATCGACAAGGCCGTCGCCCGGTCCGAGGCCCGGACCGGATACCGCAACGCGGCCTTGGCCCATTACCTGCGCAGCTTCGGCAACCTGCGCAATCCGCCGGACCATGTGATCGGCACCTATGTCCACAATGCGCGATCGAGATGTCCTGCATCCAGCTGGCCCGCGCGGGCCGGGTCATCGCCGGGCTGTCCTGCGCGCCGGACCTGCTGGCCCCGGTGAAACAGCGGCGCATCAACGCGCTGATGATGACCTGCGGGCAATATGACGGGTCGGGCAATTTCGCCTTCCGCGTGGGCATGCCCGCGAAATCAGGCGTGGGCGGCGGGCTGCTGGTCATCGCGCCGGGCAAGGCCTCGATCGCGATCTGGTCGCCGGGGCTGGATGGCTGGGGCAATTCCCAGATGGGGACCCTGGCCGCCGAACGGCTGTCGGAATTCACCGGCTGGTCGGTCTTCGGCTGAGGTCTCAGGCCACCATCCGCGCCGCCTGCGCCAGATCGCCGCGCAGCTCCTCCAGCGCCGCGGGCGCGCGGTCCGGCGGCAGGCGCAGGATCAGGCTGGGATGCCAGGTGATCAGGACCGGGCCGCCGTCGAATGCGGTCTCGACCCTGCCCCGGCGCGGGGTCAGGGGGGCGCGATTGCCGGTCAGCGCCTGCGCCGCCGTCGCGCCCAAGGCCAAGGTCAGGCGCGGCGTGATCAGGCGACGTTCCTGTTCCAGCCACCAGCGGCACTGATCCACATGGCTGCGGTCGGGCGACTGGTGCAAACGCCGCTTGCCGCGGGGGGTGAAGCGGAAATGCTTGACCGCATTGGTCATCCAGGCGCGGTCGGGGGACAGCCCGGCCTCGGCCATGGTGCGTTCTAGAAGCTGCCCGGCGGGCCCCACGAAAGCGCGCCCGGCCAGATCCTCCTGGTCGCCCGGCGCCTCGCCCACCATCATCAGGGATGCCGCGGGATCGCCCCGGCCCCAGACGGTCTGGGTCGCGGCATGGCACAATTCGCAGCGCGTGCAGCGCGCGGCCTGCGCGGCGGCTTGGTCCAGCGTCTGCGGCGGGCTGTTATCGGGGGCTTGGCGGATGCGGGCGGTGACCTTGGGGGCAAAGGCCGGGGCCTCGGTCGCGCCCGCCTCGCGCATGGCCTGGACGCGGCGGGGGGCGTCGGACAGCATCTCGGGGATCAGCCGCGTCTCGGGCAGGTTCTTCCAGTATTTCTTGGGCATCTCGGACCGCATCGCTTGGGTCTTGATGCGCGCCGGGTTGAAGATATTGGCGAAATAGGTCTGCCACAGGCCGTGGCTGGCATCATCGGGCAGGTCGGGGCGCGGGGCCGGATCGTCATAGGCGATGGCCCCGCCGGCAAAGCGTGCCGTGCCCTCGGGCGTCGCGATCAGCCAGTCCATGTCGGCGAAGCGCTTGGCAAAGAAGGGCGTGCCCGCCTCCAGGATGGGATGTTCGGGCTCGAACCAAGCCCCGAAGGCCCGGCGCGGCCCCTCCGAGGGCAGTTCGTGGAACCGCACGAAGGCATGCATCTTGTGGATGTCGCGCCGCACCGATTTCGCCATGCGCGTCATCCGGTCCAGCATCGGATCGGCGGGGTTCGACAGGAACCGCCGATCCGCCTGCGCCCGCATCAAGGCCGCATAGATCAGCGACCAGCGTTCGGGGTCGGAATGGCTGGCGACCTGGCGGGCAAGCTGCAGGAAATCCCGGGTGGCGGTGACCGGGTGATCGCCCGGCGGCGGCGCGGGATCGGCGCCGAACAGGTCGGGCGGCGTGTCCGGATCGGCCCAGGTCACGTCCTGGGGCGCGATGCGGGCGCTGGCAAGATCGCGCGCCGCCGCCCGCCAGGCGTCGAAACGGCCAAAGCGGGGCAGCGTGACCCGGATCATCAGAACAGCGACAATTGCTCGGGCGCGGGGGCGAAGCGCGCACGCAGGCCCGCGCTGTCGGTCAGCGCGCCGGGGGACCAGTCCGGCAGCGTCACGAAGGGCTGCGCCTTGGACATGATCGCCCCCATCCGCAGCAGGTCCTGATAGCGCACCGGCCCGCTGCGCCGCGCCGCCAGGATGCGGGTGACCGTCTTGGTGCCGAAACCCGGCACGCGCAGCAGCATCTCGCGCGGGGCGCGGGCCACATCGACCGGGAATTGCGCGCGATTGGCCAAGGCCCAGGCCAGCTTGGGGTCGATGGCCAGATCCAGATTGCCCGAGGGATGCGCCGCCCCGATCTCCTCGGCATCGAAGCCGTAAAAGCGCATCAGCCAATCCGCCTGATAGAGGCGATGTTCCCGCATCAGGGGCGGCTTGATGAGCGGCAGCGCGGCCGAGCTATCGGGGATGGGCGAGAAGGCCGAATAATAGACCCGCTTCAGCTGATACCCGGAATAGAGATTGGCCGAGGTCCGCAGGATGTCGCGATCCGTCGCCTGATCGGCCCCCACGATCATCTGCGTGGACTGGCCCGCGGGCGCAAACCGCGGCGGGCGCTTGCCGGTGAAGGTCCGGTCCTTGGCGGCCTCGCGGCCCAAGCGCACATCGGCCATGGCGGCGCGGATCGTCTCGGGGCGCTTTTCGGGGGCCAGCTGGCGCAGGCTGGCATCCTGGGGCAGCTCGATATTGATGGAGAGCCGGTCGGCATAGAGCCCCGCCTCGGCCACCAGGTCCGGGGCCGCGTCGGGAATGGTCTTGAGGTGGATGTATCCCTTGAACCCGTGATCGACCCGCAGCATCCGCGCGATGCGCACCATGTCGCCCATGGTCTGGTCAGGGCTGCGGATGATGCCCGAGGACAAAAACAACCCCTCGATCATGTTGCGGCGATAGAATTCCAGCGTCAGCCGCACCACCTCCTCGGGCGAGAACCGGGCGCGTTCGACATTGCTGCTGACGCGGTTGATGCAATAGGCGCAGTCGAAGATGCAGAAATTCGTCATAAGGATCTTCAGCAGGCTGATGCAGCGCCCGTCCGGCGTATAGGCGTGACAGATCCCGCTGCCCCCCGCCGATCCGATCCCGCCCGAACGCGAATCGCGCCGGGTTGTCCCGCTGGATGCGCAGGAGGCGTCGTATTTCGCGGCATCCGACAGGATTGCCAGCTTCTGCTGAAGGGTGCGTTGTGCCATGACGCCAAGATATGTTCGCGCCTTGTTCCATGCAAGACGGTGCGGCTGAAACAATCAGCCCGGAACCGTCACGGCGGCGCGATCATTGGGGGCCCAAGCCGTCCGCCACTCGTGATGTGCAAGATTTCCAAAGAAGGATAAGAATGGCGCCATGAACATCAGATCGCTCGCCCTCGCGCCCGTCCTCGCCCTCGCCATGGCCTTCCCCGCCCTGGCCGAGAGAATCCCGCTCAACGATATCTCGCGATATCTCAATGGCCTGACCACGGTCACGTCGGACTTTACCCAGATCAACCCGGACGGCACCGTGTCCACCGGAACGGTCTATATCCAGCGCCCGGGCCGGGTGCGGTTCGAATACAACAACGACCGCACGCTGGTCCTGGCCTCGGGCGGGAACGTCGCGGTGTTCGACGCGAAATCGAACAGCGGGCCGCAGCAATATCCGCTGTCGCAGACGCCCTTGGCGATCATCCTGGACGCGAACGTCAATCTGGGCCGTCCGGGCGTGGTGACGAACCACACCGAACAGAACAACGCCACCGTGGTCACCGCCCAGGACCCGCAGCGCCCGCAGAACGGCAATATCCAGATGGTCTTCACCGCGCCCACGGAGCTGCGCCAGTGGATCGTCACCGATGACAGCGGCCAGAAGACGACCGTGATCCTGGGCGAGATGCGCAAGGGCGGCTCGATCCCCTCCTCGCGCTTCTCGATCCAGGCCGAACTGGGCCGCCGCTGATTGCATCCCCACAATTGCGTGATTGACGTTGCCCCCGACCGGGGGCAACGCTCGGGGCCTGGTCAGCCACGGTCCCGCCCATGTCCCAAGCCCGTCTGTTCACGCCCGTCCTGATCGGCGGATCGCTGATCCTGCTGATCAACTTTGCCCTGCGGGCCAGCTTCGGGATGTTCCAGATCCCCATCGCCGAGGATTTCGGCTGGCCCCGCGCGGAATTCAGCCTGGCCATCGCCATCCAGAACCTGGCTTGGGGCATCGGCCAGCCGATCTTCGGCGCCTTGGCGGAACGGTGGGGCGACCGATGGGCGATCATCCTGGGCGCGATCCTCTACAGCGCCGGGCTGATCCTAACGGCCTTCGCCACCACCCCCGCCGGCATCCAGCTGCTGGAGGTGATGGTCGGCTTCGGCATCGCCGGCACCGGCTTCGGCGTCATCCTGGCCGTGGTGGGCCGCGCCGCCAGCGACGAGAATCGCAGCCTGGCCTTGGGCATCGCCACCGCCGCCGGTTCGGCAGGCCAGGTCTTCGGCGCCCCCCTGGCCGAGATCCTGCTGGCCTTCTACAGCTGGCAGGCGATCTTCGTGATCTTCGGCGTGATCGTGCTGGGCACGATGCTGTTCCTGCCGATGCTGGGCGACGGCCGCCCCGCCACCCGGTCCCAGCTGGAGGACAGCATGGGCACCGTCCTGGCCCGCGCCTTCCGCGACCCGTCCTATCTGATGATCTTCGCGGGGTTCTTTTCCTGCGGCTATCAGCTGGGTTTCATCACCGCGCATTTCCCCGCCATGATCACCGAGATGTGCGGCCCGATCGATCCGGGCGGCATGCTGGCGGGCCTTGGCATCACCACGACATCGGCGCTTGGCGCGGTGGCGATCAGCCTGATCGGGCTGGCCAATATCGGCGGCGCGATCCTGGCCGGGTGGCTGGGCAAGCGCTATACCAAGAAATACCTGCTGGCGGGGATCTATACCCTGCGCACCATCGCGGCGGCCGCCTTCATCCTGACGCCGATCACTCCCGCGACGGTCATCGTCTTTTCGCTGGTGATGGGGGGGCTGTGGCTGGCCACGGTGCCGCTGACCTCGGGACTGGTCGCCTATATCTACGGGCTGCGCTACATGGCGACGCTTTACGGGTTCGTCTTCCTGTCCCACCAGATCGGGTCCTTCATGGGGGTCTGGCTGGGCGGGTGGCTCTATGACACGTCGGGGGATTACCTGCTGGTCTGGTGGATCGGCGTGGGCGTCGGCGCCTTCAGCGCGTTGATCCATCTGCCCGTGCGCGAGGCGCCGCTGCGCATGCCCGCCCCGGCCGCCTCTTGATCCACCTAGGTCATGTTGACAAATGGCGGACCCAAAGGCGTATCGACGTGATATCGATGAAGCCCAGGAAGCTCTCCGCAGTCTTGTCGTAACGGGTGGCAACGCGGCGGGCGTTCTTGAGCTTGTTGAAGCACCGTTCGACAAGGTTTCGAAGACGATACAAGGACCGGTCGACGGCAATACGCTTTTTTCGCGATTTGCGCATGGGGATGACGGGCAAGACATCGCGTTTTCCCATGGACTTTCGAATGCTGTCAGCGTCATAGCCTCGGTCGGCCAGCAGAACACTTGGTATCGGCAGATTGTCGGCCATGACCAGATCGAAGCCGAGATAGTCGGAGGTTTGCCCGGCGGTGATCTCCGTCCTCATAGGCAGCCCTGCTGCATTGACGAGGAGGTGGATCTTGGTCGTGAAGCCCCCACGCGAACGGCCAAAACCCTGTCGCCTTCGCCATGGGCTTGAACCAGTGGCGCCTCATGGCTCAGCCCCCTTTAGCGCCCGCTGCCTGATGATGGGCGCGGACCACGGTGCTGTCGATCATTTGCAGTGCATGCGGGACCGCGCCGCTTTCGTTCAGGGCGTCCATGATCTGCTCCCAGAGCCCCGCCAGCGTCCAACGCCGGAACTGGCGGTAGACGCTTGACCACTTCCCGAACCCTTCCGGCAGATCGCGCCAGGGAGAGCCCGTGCGCGCGATCCAGAAAATCCTATCAAGAACAAGGCGGTGGTTGGTAGCTTTGCGTCCGTTCGGGGCGCGGACTGTCAGGATGAACCGTTCAAAGAACTTCCATTCCTCGTCCGACATCAGGTCTCGTGCCAAGCTGGCCTCCATTGCAGATACCAGCTTGAATCACGCCCACACTGCGGTGTGAATCCATTTTGTCAACAGAGCCTAGTAGATCTCTGTTTCAGGTAGTCACTGCAGCGCAGGCTACGCCCTGTAAAGCTTCCAAACTACGTCACCTTTGCTGCCGCAAAGGAAGAGTAGTGGACATTTGAGGAAGACTTCAGTGGCAATCCACAACACCGGGTGGCAGGCGTCAGATAGTTCTGCCTTCAGCGGTGAGAAAAATTTCGTGAAATCAGTGGGGCCTGTTCCCGATGCGAAGGCATGCTTGCCTTTCCTGTCACAAAGGTCTGCCTCTGATGGGCCGCAGCCCAATCTCTGGCCCGTGTTCCGAACTGGTCCGACATGTCGCGGCGCTCCTTCCTGTTCCGCCAGTGGCGAAGCCATCGGTGCTTTTCACTTTGGATGACCTCATGTCATCCGAAGGGCAAAGCAGGGTGGGCGCAGCCCGACCTGCGGCCGGGCGGCGATCAGACACACGGGGCCGGAGCGGTGAAATTGGGAGGGACCCGCGCGCTTGTGCGTGGGAGGAACCGGATATCTCCGTGGAGGCTGACGCTCAGCGGCACCAGAGCCCGTGTTCGGATCGCTGGCCGGATGGCAGGCGGAAAAAAGAAATGAAAAATCGCCAGCCGTGCCAGAGCGCAGCGGAACCGCGGCTGTCCATTGGATCAGCGATCGCGGTGCCCGCGATCACCATATCTCTGAAAAAAGCAGCTTCTCAGCTGCCAGGCAGCATCGACGCGAAAAGCCCAATGCCGACACTCGTCACTTCCGCAGAGACTGCAGGTGCAGCATCGCTTATAAGCTGGAACTTTGCGGGGAAGCTTGCTGTCTTGCACTGTGCAAGTGCTGCAAAGCAGACGTTCCGGTAACCTCCTTGGATCGCCGGAACACCAGGTGAGATTGGGGTCGCTTGCCGCATGTGCTTTGCGTTACCAGTAAAACCTAGGCGGTTCACGAGCGCTTTGAAGAATGCGCCGGCTGTCACTCTGCAGGACTGACAGCCATTCCCTTTCGCGTCTGCCGCGACAGCAATCCGATCGCTGCGACCATGCTCCAGCCGAGACCCATCGCCATCAGCCATGCGCCGCTGCCGGCAGGTAGGATCACCGAGGCGAGGCCGGCCACCCCGATGGGCAGGCGCCACGCCCAGGTCAGAGGGCGTCCGCACCAGCCGCCGAAGGCCACGGCCCATAGGGCTGTCGAGGCGAAAAGTCCGGCCGCGCTGAGGGTGACCTGGGCGAGACCGCCCTGGCCCAACACCCCTGGATCGAAGACGAAGCCGAAGGGCACGAAGAAGGCGACGAGGCTGAGCCCGAAGGCCGAGAAGCTTGTCTTGGCGGTCGAGGCCTGCCCAACGGCCGCGGCAGCGAACGAGGCCAAGGCCACGGGCGGAGTCACCATCGACAGCACGCAGTAGTAGAAGACGAAGAAATGCGCGGCCAGCGGCTGAATGCCCAGCTCCTGCAAGGCGGGCACGAACAGGACCGCACCGATGATGTAGGCCGCGACTGTGGGCAAGCCCATGCCCATGACGATGCAGCCGAACATCGCCAGCGCCAGCGAGGCATAGAGCGAGCCCTCGGACAAAGACAAAAGCGAAGCCGCGAACTTCAGCGCCAGGTTCGATTGGACCGCCACCGCGATCACCAGGCCGATGGCCGCGATCGGGACGGCCACGTCGGCAACCTGCCGGGGCGCGTCACGCAGCGCCGTAGCCAGCTCAGACCAGCCGATGCGGGTCGACGGGCGCAGGAAGGGCACGATCAGGCACGAGGCCGAGGCCGCGACGGCGGAATAGGCCGCCGAATAGCCCGTGACCAGCAGCGCGATCAGCACCAGGGGTGGCAGGATCAGGTGCAGGCGCGGAGCGATGGCCGGGGTGGCATTGACCTCTTCGCGGGTCAGGCTGCGCAGGCCGTCGCGCCGCGCCGAAAGGTCCACCACCAGAAGCAGCGCCAGGTAGAAGGCCAGCGCCGGGATCAGCCCTGCCAGCGCCAGGTTGACATAGGGCATGCCCAGCATCTCGGCCATGACGAAGGCGGCGACGCCCATAACCGGTGGCATCAACTGGCCGCCGGTCGAGGCGATGGCCTCGATCCCCGCCGCGCGATGGGGCGCAAAGCCCGTGCGCTTCATCAGCGGGATGGTGAAGACCCCGGTCGAGACGACATTGGCCACCGCGCTGCCCGAGATCGAGCCCATCAGGCTGGAGCCGATGATTGCCGCCTTGGCCGTGCCGCCGGTCGCGCGCCCGGCCAGCCGGACCGCCAGGTCGATGAACAGTTGCCCGCCGCCGACCGCCGCGTAGAAGGCCCCGAAAAGGATGAAATAGAAGATGAAGTTGACCGAGGTCGAGGTGGTGATCCCCAGGACGCCCGCCGTGGTCATGGTCGCGATCTCGACCGCGGCCTCGGCGTCGAAGCCGCGAAAGCCCAGCCATCCCGGCAGCAGGTTGCCCCAGAAGGCATAGAGGATGAAGACCAGCAGCACCCAGACCAGGATCATGCCGACGGCCCGGCGCGCGCCCTCCAGCAGCAGTAGGACCAGCGCCGCCCCGGCGGCCATGTCCACGGGAAGGACAGGCGAGACGTTCTCCATCCGCGTGGTCAGCCGGGGAAACTCGATGAGGTAATAGGCGGTGACGGCCAGCGTCGCCGCGATCAACGCGGCGTCGATGGCAAGGCGCAAGCCGCGCGGCCAGGACGGCGCCTCGAGCGGGCGATAGAGAAACAGCAGGACCAGTGCGAGGCCCAGATGGATGGGCCGTTCAAACAGCGGTTGCTGCGGGGCCAGAAGCAGCCAGATCTGGAACAGGATGAGACCGGTGCCGATGAGGAAGGCGGCCGTCTGGACGGGGTGGCGGGGTGCTGCGGACATGGGCTCCTCCCGGATGTCGCGGATGATCGCCGCTCTCCCTGCGGCGGTGGTCTTGGGCCGGCGCGGGACGGCGCCGGCCTCGGGGCCGTCACATCAGCCCGGCTTCCTGGTAGTAGCGTGCGGCGCCCGGATGAAGCGGAATGCCAGTCCGTTCGGGCAGCATTGCGGTCGCAGGATCAAACTGAGACCATGCACCGTGCGAGGCCTTCAGCGCCTCCGCATTCTCGATGATCGTCTTGGTGATCGTGTAGGCGGTGTCCTCATCCAGATCGTTGTTCGCGATGAGCACGGTGCCGAGGTTGGCGCCGCTGGTCGGCTCGGTCTGGCCCTCGAACCACGGGCCGTATTCGCCGATGGTCATGCCGTTCTGTGACAGCATTTCCTGTGCCTCCGGCGGCAGGTCGAGGAAGGCCACGCGGGTCGTCAGTCCGACCTCGGTGATCGTCGGGTGGCCTTGGATGATCGTGTCGATATAGATGTCTGCCCCGCCATTGCGTAGCTGATCGGCGATCTGGTTGGTGTCCAGCTGGATCACGTCGCCGCCACGCGCGCGGATATCGTCCATGCTGACGCCGAGGGATTCGAAGATCATTTCGGCCGCAGGCACTGCGGACGATCCGACGGGCTTGATCAGCAGGCGGAATGGAATATCGGACTGGGCGATCTCTTTGAGGTCGCGCGTGCCGGCACGCTGCAGGAATTCCTCGCGCGCGATAACGCCGATATAAACGTCGTTCAGCCCTCCCACGAGCGCCGAGATATCGGGTGCAGCCATGCCGTCATAGACGTCGCTGCCCTGCTGAGCCCAGACAGCCGACGCGACGTTGGAGAGCGCAATCTCGGCCCGGCCGCTCTGGACGACCATTGGATTGGCGATGCCGCCGCCGCGCGCGATGATCTCGGTCGAGTTGGGCCCGAGGATCGGCTCGATCATCTGCTGCAGGGTCGCTGCAAAGACGTACCAGGACGAGCCTTCGCGCATCGCGCCGATCCGCACGTCCTGCGCGGCTGCGGGCAGCGCAGCGGTTGCCAGCAGGACGGCCGACAGCGCGGCGCCGCGCATGGCGGTGGTGAACTTGTGAAACATCAGATCCTCCTCCCCTGAAAGGTGCGGCCCCCCTTATGGCCGGGGGGCCTGCGATGTTACTCGGCCGCCATCAGCTGGCGAACCGGCTCGATCCCCGCCGCGTCAAATGCGGCAAAAATCTCGGCCTCGGCGGCCTCGCCCAAATTCTTCAGCGGCTCGCGGATCGTCGCGTGATCCAGAACCCCGCGCTTCACCAGACCCAGCTTCAGCGCCACCGTGCCTTCCATGTGCGAGCCGCGATGATAGACGGCCTTGGTCACCGGCAGAAGCTGGTCATGGATCTTGCGGGCGCGGGTGTAGTCCTGCGCCTTGCCGGCGTCGATCAGGTCGACCAGCAGCTCGGGCGCGATGTTGCCGTAGCCGACCAGCAGGCCGTCCACGTCGAACATCGTCGGCAGCAGCCATTCGTCATGGCAGGACAGGATCTGCAGGTCCGGGTTCGCGGCCTTCAGCTGCGGGATCTCGGTATACCAGCGCTTCATGTTGCGCACGCCGTTCTTGGTAGCTACGACGCCTTCCTGCGTGGCGATCTCGAGCTGGGTGTCCAGATCATAGCTGGCCTTGGTCGCGTCGGGATACTGGAACAGGATGCACTGCAGCCCTGACTCCTGCCAGATCGCCTTGTAGCGGTCCTGCGGGGCGCCTTTCTGGAAGCCGAAGCGCAGCCAGCCGTGGTTGGGATAGACCAACGCGCCGGTCGCACCGGCGGCCTTGCACTTCTTGGCCTCTTCGGCGGCGACCTTGGTGCCTTCGCCGGTGATGCCCGCGATGATTGGCACCGCGCCGTCCACGGCTTCCACATAGGTGCGGATCAGGTCCAAACGCTCGGCTTCCGTCAGGAAGGTGCCCTCGCCGGCATGGCCCAGGATGACCAGCGCCTTGACACCGCGCACCGATACCAACCAGCGGGCGATGCGGGCATTGGCCTCATGATCGACGGCGCCGTCCTTGGTGAAGGCGGTCACGGGAGCGGGGCTGAGGCCGCGAAGATCCATCGGTTGCATATCTGAACTCCTCCTGATGCGTCCGGTAACGTTTGCCGTTCCCTCTATCGCTGTTTGGGAACGATTGTGGGAACGTTCCCAAAAAACCATTGCCGCAGCGATCCGTCAAGTGTTAAACTTGGGCTGCAACCGAAAAGGGGTTTCGTCGTGAACCTAGACGACCATTCTCACCAGGCCGCCCGCGCACGGGTGACGCTTCATGATGTCGCTCGAGAGGCCGGCGTGTCGAAGTCCACCGTCTCGCGGATGCTGGACGAGCGTCTGCCCAAGTCCGACAGCGCCACCGCGCAGCGGGTGCGCGAAATCGCGTTGCGCTTGGGATACATGCGTGACGTCTCGGCCGCGGCCCTTAGGCGGGGTAGCACGGGAATGATCGGCGTCATTGTACCGCGCCTGACCGACACAGTCATGGCGATGCTTTACGAGGCGCTTGCCAAGGCGGCCGCGCGGGCAGGTCAGTTCACTATCGTCGCCACAACCGATGACGAGCCCGACGCGGACCGCCGCGCCGCCGAGGCGCTGCTGCGCCGCGGGGTGGACGGTCTGATTCTGGCAACCGCCCGCGAGGGTAGCGACTTCACTTATGAACTTGCCGCACGGGGGGTGCGCTACGTCCTGGCGCTGCGGCATAATGGTAGCAGCCTTGCTGCCGTGGGGGACGATCAGCTTGGCGGCTATCTCGCCACCCGGCACCTGATTGACTTGGGCCATCGGGACATCGCGGTGCTGACTGGGCCAGGCTATGCGACCAGCGCGCGCGGACGTGTTGCAGGCTATCATCAGGCCATGCAACAGGCAGGCCTGTCGGTGCGTGCCAATCTGGTCGTTCCGTCAACCTTCAGTATCGAGTCTGGCGCCGAAGCTGCAGCTCACCTACTCGCTCTGCCGCAACGGCCGAGTGCGATCTTTGCCATCAACGACAACACTGCGATCGGCGCGCTCTCGACCCTAGTCCAACATGGAATGGCGGTTCCCGGCGAAATATCGGTGGTTGGCTACAACGACATTCCTATCGTCCGGCGGCTCCCCACGCCGCTGACCACAGTGCGTGTCCCATTCGACCAGATTGCGGCCGCCGCGCTCGATCTGTTTATGGCCGAGGATGTTACGGATGCAGACCGAGTTCGTGCGGTAGCGCCAACCTTGATCCCGCGGGCAACGACCGCACGGCTGCAAGAATAAGGTTCGTGGCAGCCTAGGTGTTCAGTCCCGGCATCTGGTGGATCGGATTGACGATGAATCTGTCTGGCTCTGAAGTCCAGACCTTGCAGATGTATTCGTAGGGTGTGACACCGCTCAGCGTCTTGAGCCTGCGTGCGAAATTGTAGGCGGCGATGAAATCGGCGAGGTGCGTGCGCAGCTGGCTGTGGCTGTCGTAGTGGTAGCGCTTGACGGTCGCGTCCTTGATCGTCCTGTTCATCCGCTCGACTTGGCCATTCGTCCACGGGTGGTTGGGCTTGGTCAGCCGATGCTCGATCCCGTTTGCCTCGCAAATCATGTCGAACCGCATTTGCCGAGAGTAAGGAGTGTTACGGTTTCGAGGCTGCTCTGCGAACTGGATGCCATTATCGGTCAGGATCGTGTGGATGCGGTAGGGCACGACGTCCAGAAGGTGCTCCAGGAACTCCCAAGCGGTTTTCCTGTTGGCCTTTTCCGCCAATTGAACGACAGCAAATTTGCTGGTGCGATCAATGGCTACGAAGAGGAAGAGCTTGCCTTCGGCCGTCTGCACCTCGGCGATGTCGATATGGAAGAAACCTATCGGGTAGCGCTTGAACTTCGCACGCTTGGGCTTGTCCCCGCCCACGTCCGGCAGTCGCGAAATGCCATTCCGCTGCAGGCATCGGTGCAGCGCCGAGCGCGTCAGATGTGGGATAGAGGGCTGAAGAGCGTAGAGGCAGTCGTCCAACGGCAGCAGCGTATGGCGCCGAAACGCGACGATTGTTGCTTCCTCGGCCTCACTCAAGACCGTGGAGCGTGGCTCCTTCGGCCCAGTCTTACGGTCCTCAACTGTCTCGCGCTTGCGCCACTTCGCGACAGTCTTTGGGTTGATGCCGAGCTCCCGGCTCAGCTGCGCGAGCGAAGCTTGCGATCGCTGTATTGCAGCTCTGACAGCGTGCGTGGTCGTGGCGCTCCCGTGACGAACTTGTCCCATAATGCTTCCTTCCATTCCTGCGAAAGGATTGCACCATCAAACCATGGGATCAAACACCTAGATCAACGTTCATTTGTCGATCTTCATGGGCATCGATACCGGTGCCCATGAAGAGCACCTTGTCCCGCAGAGCTGCCGCTTGCCCGTCGCCTTGGTCCGTCTGCTCTGCGGGACGAAGCGGACGCTCGCAAAGATGCCAGCGTCCGGGTGAGGGGGAGCCTACTATAGATCAAGGCCAGACAGGTGCGCCTTCCAGACCGGCAGTCACAGGAAGACCGCAAATCAGATTTGCGTTCTGGATTGCTTGGCCGGCAGCCCCCTTGCCGAGGTTGTCGACCACTCCGATCGCGATCACCAGGTTGCGTTCCGGATCGGCAGCATAAGAAACAAAGCAGAGGTTCGAGCCATTCGCCCATTTGCTTTGTGGCGGCATGGTCGTGACACGAACGAACGGCCGGTCAGCGTAGAAGCTCCGAGCTGCGTCCAGGCATTGCTCTGTCGTCGCGGTGCCGCGGCAGTAGATGGTAACCAGCTCCCCGCGGGTCATCGGCACGAGGTGCGGTGTAAACACCAAGCCGGCGGCGCTACCGCCGCTGAGTTGTTCGATGGTCTTGGCGATCTCGGGCATGTGGACGTGCTTCAGCAGGCCGTAGGGCTGCACGTTCTCGTTGCTTTCAGCATAGCCGAACTTGCTGGCGCCACCGCCCCGTCCTGCACCGGAGATGCCGGTCTTGGCGTCGATGATGATGTTGCTGGGCTCGATCAGCCTTTGGGTCAAAAGCGGCGCCAGCGCGTTCAGGGTCGCGGCGGGAAAGCAGCCGGGGTTGGCAATGCGGCTTCGGCCTTGGATCTGGTCCGGCCAGACGTCAGCCAGGCCATAGCTCCAGCCCTCGATATAGCGGTGGTCGCCGCCAATATCGACGATCTTCACTTCCTCAGGGACACGCGCCAGCGCCTCGGCCGAGCTGCCCGTGGGCAGCGAAGCAAAAAGCACGTCGAGCTTCGGCAGGGCCGTGGGGTCCCACTTCTCGATCACCAGTTCAGAAAGCTTATCCGGCACGCCAGGGAAGCGGTCCATCAACGGGCTGCCGGCGCTTCCCTCGCCTGCGGCATAGACCAGCTCGAAAGACGGGTGGCTGGCGATCAGGCGCAGCGCTTCGCCGCCGCCGAAACCGCTGATGCCGACGATGCCGACGCGAATGTTCATGATGGTGTCCTTTTCAGGTTCGGGAAAAACAAAAGCCCCCGGAGCCAAGGGCTGCGGAGGTTCAGTAAGGCGGGTCGTATCTGCTTGTGGGGGAGTGGGCGCTACGGTGAGCCCGTTATCATGCCACAATACGCTGATCGACGCGCAGCCCAAAGAGCCGCCGCATATGGGCGCGGCGTCGGCGTCGATCGGAGAGGATATGGCTCTTGGGCATGCCTGCAGCAATGTCGCTATCAACGTGGACGGTCAAGAAAAATGAATGCTCTTCCGAATATGAACCTTGCGAGGTTGCTGGAAGCTCTAAGGGTCCAATTACGGCTTTGGGCTCTTCGCGTCGATGCTGCGCCGATCTCTGACCGTCCGCTTTCGTCAAGCTGACAAGCTAGAGAGGCAGACCGCCTGACACAAAAGGCAGAACTATGTGCCACAGAACACCGGGAAATTGGTCGGAGCGAGAGGATTCGAACCTCCGACCCCCTGCTCCCGAAGCAGGTGCGCTACCAGGCTGCGCTACGCTCCGACCGTAGGACGGGCAGTTAGCGCGCCGCCCGTCCGAATGCAAGCCCTCAGCTGCGGGGCGGCCACAATCTTTGCAGGATCGTGGATTTTGGGGCCGTCACCGTCTCGGTCCGCAGGCGGGCGCTGGTGGCGGGGCGGTTCGCGCTGACGCCGCCGCGGCTCTCGCGCCAGACGATGTAGATGCCGGAGCCGATGATCACCGCGGCGCCCAGCAGGGTCGCGGGGTCGACGCCCTCTCCGAACAGGAACCAGCCATAGGCGGTGGCCCAGAGGATCTGCGAATACTGCATCGGCGCAACGATCGCGGCCTCGCCCGCGCGATAGGCCATGATCACCAGGAACCCGCCCATCAGGCCGAGGGCCGCGATGACGCCGGTCATGGCCAGGTGGATCAGCTCCATCGGCTGATAGCTGATCGACAGGGCCGCGCCGGTCGCGAAGAAGTTGCCCAGCATCGGCCACATCATCAGGACCATGGGTCGTTCGGCCCGGCCCAGGCGGCGGATGATGACGGCGGCCATGGCGCTGGCCACGGCGCCGGCCATCGCCGCGACATGACCCAGCTGCAGGTCCTGGCCGCCGGGGCGCAGGACGATCAGCACGCCGGACAGGCCCACCACGACCGCCGCCCAGCGGTGCAGCCCGACCCTTTCCCCCAGCAGCGGGATGGACAGGATCGTGATCAGCAGGGGCGTCGTGAACAGGATCGCATAGACCTGGGTCAGCGGCAGGGTCGAGAAGGCATAGAACCCCGCCATCCCCGCCACCACGGCACACATCGTACGCAGAATCACCCAGCCCGGATTGACCGGGCGCAGCGTCCCGGGCTGGGGGTCGCGCATCAGCACGATGCTGACCAGCGGGAATGACAGCAGGGATGCGAAGAACAGGATCTGCAGCGCCGGATAGGTGGCGCCCAGCGACTTGATCACCACGTCATGCGTCGCATAGAGGCCCATCGCCGCCAGCTGCAGCAGCGCGCCCTTGACGTTGCCGGTCAGCGCCAATCAGGCCCCCAGCGCGGCGATGATCGCATCGCCCATCTGGGCGGTGCTGACCGGAGTGCCGCCCTCGGGGCCCATCAGGTCGGCGGTGCGCACACCGTCTGCCAGCACGCGCTCCACCGCGGCCTCCAGCTGGTCTGCCGCCGCGCCCTCGCCGAAGGAATAGCGCAGCGCCATCGCGAAGCTGAGGATGCAGGCGATGGGGTTGGCCTTTCCCTGCCCCGCGATGTCGGGCGCCGATCCGTGCACGGGCTCATAGAGCGCCTTGGGACGGCCGTTGGGCATCACCGCGCCCAAGGATGCTGAGGGCAGCATCCCCAGCGACCCGGTCAGCATCGCCGCCGCATCCGACAGGATGTCGCCGAAGAGGTTGTCCGTCACGATCACGTCGAACTGGCGCGGCGCGCGCACCAGTTGCATCGCACCGTTGTCGGCATACATATGCGACAGTTCCACATCGGGATATTCGTTGTCATGCACCCACTGGACCTCCTCGCGCCAGAGGATGCCCGATTCCATCACATTGGCCTTTTCCATCGAACAGACCCGGTTGCCGCGCGCGCGGGCCAGCTCGAAGGCGGCGCGGGCGACGCGGCGGACCTCGCCGCTGGTATAGCGTTGGGTGTTGATGCCGACGCGGCCGCCCTCGTTCTGGGCGTTGTTGTCGTCGGAATGGATGCCGCGCGGCTCGCCGAAATAGACGCCCGAGGTCAGCTCGCGCACGATCAGGATGTCCAGCCCTGCCACGACCTCGCGCTTCAGCGACGAGAAATCGGCCAGGGCGTCGAAACATTGCGCCGGGCGCAGGTTGGCGAACAGGTCCATCTCCTTGCGCAGGCGCAGCAGGCCCCGTTCGGGTTTGACGCTGAAATCCAGCACATCGTATTTCGGGCCGCCCACCGCGCCCAGCAGGACCGCATCCACCGCCTGCGCCCGCGCCATGGTCGCATCGGCCAGCGGCACGCCATGCGCGTCATAGGCCGCCCCGCCCACCAGGTCATGGGCCACGTCGAACCGCATGCCCCTGTTCGCCCCGAACCAGTCGATGACCTTGACCACCTCGGCCATCACCTCGGGGCCGATCCCGTCGCCGGGCAGGATGAGAAGCGAATAGGCGTCGGACATGGTTCCTCCGGTCGGTCAAGGGATGTGCCCGCTCTGGCTAGACCCGGCCTGCCGCGGGGTCAAGCGCGGGCCCCCGCTCACGACAGTTTGCCTTGCGCGGACGGGGCTTGTGACACACCCTTCGCGCCGACTGGCCACATGGCGAAGAAGAGGCAGGCGATGAACAGCTTGACGACGACGATGATCCTGGCGGCGGCCCTGCTGCCGCAGACGGTCCTGGCGCAGGACGCGAACGGTGTGCCGGGCGACCGGCTGGTGGTGCCGGTGCCGGATGTCTCGGCCCTGTCCGACGACGAGGCGCGCGCCCTGCTGCAGGACCTGGCGCGGATGAACGTCGTCACCTCGGAATGTCCCGATTACGACGTGTCGGACCCCGAATGGCAGCTGATGACCGATACGACCGACGCGGTGACCGGGCGCTTGGGCCTGGACGCGCTGGCCTTCGACCGGGAATATTTCCGCCCCGCCTTCAACGAGCTGGACGACCCCGCCGCATGTGACAGGCTGGGCCCCGAGGCCGCCCGCCTGATCGAGCGGCTGGAGGCCATGGGCGGCAGCACCCAGCCCGTCACCCCGCCGGGCCTGGAACAGCCCGCCGATGACGGCGACACCCCCGAAACCGGGCCCGAAACCGAAACCGAACAGGGCTGATCCCGCCCCGGGCGGATTTGCACATCTTGCAGCTTTCGCGCTTCTGCCGCAGCTTGGCGGCAGGACGCCCCGCCCCCCGGCGGGGCCGCGGAGGAAATCATGCGCCTGTTCACGGCCGGACTGGTCAGCCTCGTGCTGGCCTATATGCTGTCGCAATTCTATCGCGCCTTCCTGGCGGTGATGTCGCCGGTGCTGCAATCCGAGCTGGGCGCCAGCCCGGGCGATCTGGCGCTGTCATCGGGGCTGTGGTTCGTGGCCTTCGCGCTGATGCAGCTGCCGGTGGGGGCGGCGCTGGACCGGATCGGGCCGCGCCGCACGGTGGCTTGGCTGATGGCCGTGGGGGGCGCGGGGGGGGCGGTGATCTTTGCGCTGGCCGATGCGCCGTGGCACTTGCATCTGGCGATGACGGCCTTGGGCATCGGCTGCTCGCCGGCGCTGATGGGGCCCTATTTCATCTTTGCGCGGGATTATCCGCCCGCCTCCTTCGGGATGCTGGCGGGGCTGCTGGTCGGGTTCGGGTCCCTGGGCAACATCCTGGGCGCATCGCCCCTGGTCTGGGTGATCGAGGCCGCGGGCTGGCGCGAGACGCTCTGGGGGCTGGCGGTGCTGACCTTGGCGGTGGCGGCGCTGGTCCTGGCCTTCGTGCGCGATCCGGCGCGTTTGGGGGACGACCATCCCCAAGGCTCGATCGGCCAGATCCTGCGGCTGCGCGCGCTGTGGTTCATCCTGCCGCTGTTCGCGGTGAACTATGCGGTGACGGGGGCGATCCGGGGGCTGTGGGCGGCGCCATGGCTGGAACAGGTGCATGGCGCGGATGCGGTCCAGATCGGGCGGGTGACGCTGGCCATGGGGCTGGCCATGGTCGCGGGCAGCTTTGCCGTCGGCCCCGCCGCCCGGCTGGCCGGCAGCGCGCGCCGCGCGGCGCTGGTCTTCTCGGCGGTGATGGTGGTCACGCTGCTGGTGATGATCCTGGCGCCCGCCCTGCCCTTGGCGGCGGTCACCGGACTGCTGGTGGTGCTGGGCTTCTTCGGATCGGCCTATCCGCTGCTGATGGCGCATGGGCGGTCCTTTCTGCCGCCGCATCTGGTGGGGCGGGGGGTGACATTCCTCAACATGTTCTCGATCGGCGGGGTGGGGGTGATGCAGTTCGCCTCGCGCCCGGTCTATGCCGCCGCCGAAGCCGCCTATGCCCCGGCCCAGGCCTTCGCTATGCTGTGGCTGTTCTTCCTGCTGCCCTTGGCGGTGGGGACGCTGCTTTACCTGCTGACCCCCGAGGCATCCCGTGACTGACCGCCCCGCCGCCGCGCCCCTGGTCGTGGCCCCCAACCTCAAGCGCCGCCTGTCGGGGGTGACGGCCACCGTGCTGCGGCTGATCCCGGTCCAGGCGGGGATGATCGACATCCGCGCGACCGGCCCCGGCCTGCCGCCGGGCATCCCGCACATCCCGCTGTGGCGCGCCGCCCTGATGCCGCGCGACCGCTGGCGCGTCTGGCACGCGCGGCGCAACACCGAGATGGCCCTGGGCCTGATCCTGCGCGGCCTGCTGCGGCGGCGATACCGGCTGCTGTTCACATCGGCGGCGCAGCGGCGCCATACCGGCTTCACCCGCTGGCTGATCCGCCGGCAGGACGCGCTGATCGCGACATCGCCCCAGGCGGCGGGCTATCTGGAACGGCCCGCCACGGTGATCCTGCACGGGGTCGACACGACGGTCTTCCGCCCCGCCCCCGACCGCGCAGCCCTGCGCGCCGAACTGGGGCTGGACCCGGAGGCGGTGCTGATCGGCTGCTTCGGGCGGGTGCGCGCGCAGAAAGGGGTCGATCTGCTGGTCGAGGCGGGGCTGGCGCTGCTGCCCGACCGCCCGCGCGCCCAGATCATCTTCACCGGCCGCATCACCGCCGACAACCGCGCCTTCGCCGACGAATTGCAGGCGCGCATCCGCGCCGCCGGCCTGCAGGACCGCATCCGCTTTCTGGGCGAGCTGCCTTGGGACCGGCTGGTCGCTCATTACCAGGCGCTGAACCTCTTCGCCGCCCCCGCCCGGTGGGAGGGCTTCGGCCTGACGCCCCTGGAGGCCGCCGCCTGTGCCGTCCCCACCGTGGCCGCCCGCGTCGGCGCCTATGAATCGCTGATCCTGGAGGGCGACACCGGCAGCCTGGTGCCGCGCGACGACGCGCCCGCCCTGACCGCCGCCTTGGCGCGCTGGCTGGACGACGATGCGGGCCGCGCCGCCGCGGGCCGCGCCGCGCGCGACCATGTCACGGCCAACCACGCCATCGAGGCCGAGGCCCGCGCCATCACCGCCGTCTATCGGTCGCTGCTGTGACCCGGCTGGCCTTTCTGGCCGCGCGGCTGATGCGGCGCGAGAGCCCGCTGGCCGCCCTGTCCGTCGACCAGCCCGCGCTGCTGGCCGACCTGGCCGGGTGCCATGTCGCGCTGATCGGCAATGCCCGCGCGCTGGCCCAAGGCGATCACGGCGCGGCGATCGACGCCGCCGACCGGGTGATCCGCATCAACCGCGCGCCCATGCCCGCGCCGCGCAGCCATGGCCGCCGCACCGACTGGCTGGCCTTGGCCACCCGCCTGCCCGATGCGGACCGCGCGCGTCTGGCCCCCGGGCGCATCCTGTGGATGTCGCCCAAGCGCAAGCGGCTGGACTGGACCACCGCGCGCAGCCCGGGCTTCTATCTGCATCCCTTGGACGACATCACCGCCCTGCGCGACAGGCTGGGGGCACCGCCCACCACGGGGGCGATGATGATCGAGCTCTGCCTGCGGGCGGATCTGGCCTCGCTGACGCTCTACGGGTTCGATTTCTTTGCCAGCCTGTCGCTGTCGGGCGGGCGCGGCGCCGCCCAGGTGCCGCATGATTTCGCAGCCGAGGGCGATTGGGTCGCCGACCTGCTGCGACAGGATGCCCGGCTGCGCCTGATCCGCTGATCGGGGCTTGCGTGCCCTGCACGATCTGCAATCCTGACGGCTTCCCGAAAACGGGACACCAAGCAGAAACGAGGGAGAACCCGATGACCACCTTACGCGCCATCCTGGCCACGACCGCGCTGATCGCCGCCCCCGCGGCGGCGCAGGATTTCGGCCAATACGGCTATCAGACCATGCGCGATCTGGCGCTCAGCTATCCGGGCCGCTTCACCGGCGCCCCCGAGACCGGCACCACCTTCTTCGCGGCATCCGACTACATGGCCGACCGCCTGTCGCGGGCGGGCGCGGTCCGCGTGCAGGACTTCAATGCAGGCGTCGGACCATCGCAGAATTTGGTCGTCTCCTTGCCGGGCGTTGACGGGCGCACCTTGGTCGTGGGCGCACATTTCGACACGGCAGGTACCTCGCCCGACCTCCAGGGGGTGGATGACAACGCCTCGGGTGCAGGCGTCCTTACCGAACTGGCCGCCCATATGTCCGGGTTGCAGACCCAGACGGGCCTGGAGTTCGTGGCGTTCGGTGCCGAAGAGTTCGTGTCCACGCCAGGCGATGGGGGAAGGCGCAGCCTCCAAGGCGCAAAGCACTATGTCGACAACCTGACCGACGCGCAGCGCGCCAATCTGGCGGGCATGATCAACATCGACAGCCTGATCACCGGCGATTTCATGTATGGCCATGCCGGCGTGAACTATCTGGACAATTCCGACCTGCTGTCCCTGCGCAACCGCGCGCATGAGATCGCGCGCGAGCTGGGCATCGACCTGCGCAGCAATCCCGGCCTGAACCCGGCCTATCCGATCCTGACGGGCTGCTGTTCGGATGCGGCGGTCTTCGAACAGTTCGACATCCCGATCCTGTGGCTGGAGGCCACCAACTGGGAGATCGGCGACCTGGACGGCTATGACCAGACCACCAATCCCGCCATCCCCGGCGGCCGCACCTGGCACGATGCCGAGCTGGACAGCTGGGACTTCCTGCGCGAGGCCCTGGGCGAGGAGCGGTTCGAGCAGCGCACCCGCGACTATGCCCGCATCCTGACCCGCCTGCTGGCCGAGGAGACCGGCGCAGACCTGATCGCCAGCGCCCGCGACGCGGGCCTGACCGCCGCCCAGATCGCCGATCTGGCGCTGCGCCAGGATGCCGACCTGTCCGCCCTGTCGATGCGCGCCGCGCGCGACCGGCTGGATGCCGACCTGCCGATGGGCCGGATCGTATCCGACGTGGCGGTCCAGGGCCTGCTGACCCCCGACAGCAGCGGCACCTTCGACCGCAATGGCGGGGCCGCGCTGATGGCGCGGGTCGGCGGGGCCTATGGGCTGATGGACGGCCTGTCGGTCGGCACCAGCCTGGCCTATGCCCGCAGCGGCGACCGGCTGCGCGACGGCGATATCGAGGCGACCGGCTATCAGCTGTCCGCCGACGCGGCCTGGCGCATGGGCCAGGACTGGGTGACCGGCGCGGTCAGCTGGGGCAAGTCGGACCTGTCGGGCACGCGCGACTTCGCCCTGGTCTCCGGGCTGGGGGCGGTCATCGCCCAGAGCGACCTGGACTGGTCCACCAACGCCTATACCTTGGGCGCGCGCGTCCAGGCGGGCCGCGACATGGACCTGGCGCCGGGCGTGACCTGGGGCCCGGTGGCGGGGCTGGATTACAGCCGCACCCGGATCTCAGGCTTCGGCGAGACGGGCGATGCCCGCACAGCCATCGGCTATGCCGGCCAGGCGATCGAAAGCTTCGAGGTCCAGCTGGGCGCCCGCATCGGCACCACCCTGGCCGCCGCGGGCCGCGACCTGGCCCTGTCGGCGCAGGGCAGCCTGGTCCATGACCTGGCCGAGGGCGCGCCCTCGCGCATCGACGTGACCGACAGCGGCGGGACCGCGCGCCGCGTGTCGCTGGCGGGCCAGGACCGCAGCTTCGCCCGCATCGGCCTGGCGGTCAGCACCGCCCTGTCGGACCAGGCCCAGGCCTGGGTGACGCTGGACAGCCGCGTGGGCCATGACGCCGGATCGCAGGCGACCCTGGGCGCGGGCCTGGGCCTGCGGTTCTAGCGACCCCTGGGCGCGCGGGTCCCGACCCGCGCGCCTGCACGCCCCGGCTGGCATTGCGGCCGGTTTTGCGGTAAACGCCCCGGACCGCAGAAAAAGGAGTCCCCCCGAAATGGGTTACAAAGTCGTCGTCGCCGGCGCCACGGGCAATGTGGGCCGCGAAATGCTGAACATCCTCGATGAACGCCAGTTCCCCGTGGACGAGATCGCCGTCCTGGCCTCGCGCCGCAGCCAGGGGACCGAGGTCAGCTTTGGCGACAAGACCCTGAAGATCAAGGATATCGAACAGTTCGACTGGACCGGGTGGGACATCGCGCTGTTCGCCATCGGATCGGACGCGACCAAGATCCACGCCCCCAAGGCGGCGGCGGCGGGCTGCGTGGTGATCGACAACTCCTCGCTCTATCGCTACGACCCCGACATCCCGCTGATCGTGCCGGAGGTGAACCCGGACGCGATCCACGGCTATGCCAAGAAGAACATCATCGCCAACCCCAACTGCTCGACCGCGCAGATGGTCGTGGCGCTGAAGCCCTTGCATGACCGCGCGCGCATCAAGCGCGTCGTTGTCTCGACCTATCAATCGGTCAGCGGCGCGGGCAAGGACGGCATGGACGAGCTGTGGGACCAGACCAAGGGCATGTATGTCCCCGGACAGGAAAAGCCCGCCAAGAAGTTCCAGAAGCAGATCGCCTTCAACGTCATCCCCCAGATCGACGTCTTCATGGAAGACGGCTCGACCAAGGAGGAATGGAAGATGGTGGTCGAGACCAAGAAGATCGTCGACCCCGCCATCAAGGTCAGCGCGACCTGCGTGCGCGTGCCGGTCTTTGTCGGCCATTCGGAATCGATCAACATCGAATTCGAGGATTTCCTGGACGAGGACGAGGCTCGCGACATCCTGCGCGAGGCGCCGGGCATCATGGTCGTCGACAAGCGCGAGCCCGGCGGCTACACGACGCCGGTCGAATGCGTGGGTGAATATGCCACCTATATCAGCCGCATCCGCCAGGACGGCACGGTCGAGAACGGCCTGAACCTGTGGTGCGTCAGCGACAACCTGCGCAAGGGCGCGGCGCTGAACGCGGTGCAGATCGCCGAACTGCTGGGCAACAAGGTCCTGAAGAAGGGCTGACCGGCCCGGGCGGTGCGGGGTCCCTCAGATCTGGACCCAGCGCCGCCCCCCCTCCTCGGCCTGCAGCAGCGTGCCCTCGGCGATGTCGTTGACCAGCGCATGCAGCGACAATTCCCCCGATTCGACGGCCGCCCTGACGAAGGGAAAGGTCATCAGGTTCTCGATCGAGACCAGCACCGCCTCGCGTTCCAGCGCGGCGACCTGATCCTCGGCCGGCAGGTCCTTCACCCGGTCATAGCCGGGCCGCAGGATGTCCATCCAGCGCCCGACGAAGCTGGTCTTCTCCTCCAGCTCGGGGGCGGCGCCGGAACACATGGCATGGCACCCCGCCACGCCGCCGCAGCGGGTATGACCCACCACGATCAGATGCGCGACCTTCAGCGCCTGGACCGCATATTCGATCGCGGCCGAGGTGCCGTGCTGCAGCCCGTCGGGCGCATAGGGCGGCACCAGGTTGGCGATGTTGCGATGGATGAAGAACTCGCCCGAATCGGCGCCGAAGATGCTGGTCACATGGACGCGCGAATCGCAGCATGAAATCACCATGGCCCGCGGGCGCTGGCCCTCGTTCGCCAGGCGGCGGAACCAGCTGCTGTTCTCGGCATAGGACGTGGCCTTCCAGCCGTGATAGCGCTTGGTCAGGTATTGCGGCAAAGGGGACAGGGTCTGCATCCGGAAACCTCGCTTTCTGACCGGGTGATAGGCCGGGATTGAGACAAATTCGAGCCTTTTCTGCCGCCCGTCTCAAGGGTTTCTTCACCGCTGCGGGTCATGGTCGGCCGGTGCGGGGACAGTTCCCTTCGGAGGTGCGGATGGCACATATCGCGGCCTTGGCCATATCAGAGCATGTCCGGGTGGACAGCCGCCGCGTGGCGGAAATCGTGGCGGAGCTGGGCGAGACGGCGGCCCAGCATGTGATCGGGCTGGCCCTGGAACAGCTGGCATCGGCCTTGGCATCGGTCGATGCCGCCCTGCAGGACGGGCGCATGGCCGAGGCCGTGGCCCATGCCGAACGCATGTCGCGGCTGGCCTGGCAGATCGGGCTTTTGTCGCTGGCGGGGGTGGCGATGGATCTGGGCAGCATCGCCGAACGCGGCGACATGGCGGCGCTGGCCGCGATCCGGGCGCGGCTGCTGCGGGTGGGCAACCGGTCGCTGACGGCGATCTGGGACCGCACGGCGCTGGCCTGACCAGACGGACGCGGCTTCGGCCCGCCGGGTTGCAGCCCGTGCAAGGTGTAGTAGGGTGGCGGGCGATCCGCGGGGCCGCCCGGCCGGCCCCCGTCAAGCCGAAGGACATGCCATGACGCCCGAATTCGCCCCCGCCTCCGACGCGACCCTGCCGCTCTGGGCGGTCTGGTCCGACGACCCGTTGCCCCCGGATGCCGGACCTTGGCCCGCGGCGGCGGGCTTCAAGGCGCAGGCGGGCCAGATCTGCCTGCTGCCCGGTGCCGACGGCGCGCTGCGCGGCGCGATCCTGGGCCTGGGCGACCGGGCGCGCGCCGGGCGCGACCGCTTCGCCCTGGCCCGCGCCCAATCCCTGCCCGCGGGCGACTGGCACCTGGCCGCCCTGCCCCAAGGCCTCGACCCCGACGAGGCCGCGCTCGGCTGGCTGCTGGGCCAGTACCGCTTCACCCGCTACAAGGGCACGCCCGGCCCCTCGGCCCGGCTGGTCTGCCCCGAGGGCGTGGATGCCGACCGCGGCCTGGCCATCGCCAAGGGCGAATTCACCACGCGCGACCTGATCAACACCCCCGCCAGCGACCTCGGCCCCGACAAGCTGGAGGCCGCGGCCCGCGCCCTGGCCAACGAGGTCGGCGCCAAGGTCGAGGTGATCTGCGGCGCCGCGCTGCTGAAGCAGAACTTTCCCCTGATCCACGCGGTCGGGCGCGCCGCGGCCAGCGATCCGCGGCTGATCGACATCCGCCTCGGGGATGAGGGTCCGATGGTCACCATCGTCGGCAAGGGGGTCTGCTTCGACACGGGCGGGCTGAACCTGAAGCCCGGCGGCTCGATGGGGCTGATGAAGAAGGACATGGGCGGGGCCGCCACCGCGCTCGGCCTGCTGCAGATGCTGGCCCGCAGCGGCGATGCGGCGGGGCTGCGGCTGCGCGTGCTGATCCCGGCGGTCGAGAACAGCGTCGCGGGCAATGCCATGCGCCCGGGCGACGTGCTGGCCAGCCGCAAGGGCCTGTCGGTCGAGGTGAACAACACCGATGCCGAGGGTCGCCTGGTCTTGGCCGATGCGATGGCCTATGCGGCCGAGGAACAGCCCGACCTGATGATCAGCCTGGCCACGCTGACCGGGGCCGCGCGGGTGGCGCTCGGGCCGGACCTGCCGCCTTTCTACTGCGATGACGACGCGGCGGCGCAGGCGATCCAGGCGGCGGGGATGCGGGTCGCGGACCCGGTCTGGCGCATGCCCTTCTGGGACCCCTACGAGGCGATGATCGAACCGGGCATCGCCGATCTGGACAACGCGCCCTCGGGCGGGATGGCGGGGTCGATCACCGCCGCCCTGTTCCTGCGCCGCTTTGCCGAAGGCGCCGGGCGCTACGCGCATTTCGACATCTATGGCTGGCAGCCCGCCGCCGCGCCCGGCCGCCCCAAGGGGGGCGTGGGCCAGGCCGCCCGCGCGATCATGGCCGCCCTGCCCCAGCTGACCGGCCGCTGATGGCACCCCCGCAGATGGATCGGCGCCTGACCCCCGCCACCGACCGCGTCGCGCTGGAGGATCTGCGCGGCCTGCTGGACCGCCCCGCCTGGACGGCGGGCCGCCCGGCGCGGCTGGTCCGGCCCTTGGCCGACCTCTGCAGCGATCCCGGCGGCGCGCGGGACCGCCAGGTGAATTTCGGCGCGCCCCTGACGGTGATCGAGGATCGCGGCGATCACAGCTTTGTCCGCGCGGATCGCGACGGCTATTGCGGCTGGCTGGACCGGGCGGCGATCGGGCCCGCGGATCCCGCGCCCACGCATCGGGTGACGGCCCCCGCCACCCATGTCTATCCCCGCCCCGACATGAAGACGCGCGAGGTGATGTCCCTGTCCATGGGTGCCGAACTGGCCGGCGCCGGGCCCGAGGGCCGGTTCCTGCGCCTGGCCACCGGCGGCTTCGTCCCGATCGGCCATGTCGGTCAGGACCCGGCGACCGATCCGGTCGCGGTGGCGCGTTCGCTGCTGGGCACCCCCTATCTGTGGGGCGGCAACAGCCGGTGGGGGATCGACTGTTCGGGGCTGGTCCAGGCCGCCCTGGGGGCCTGCGGGATCGCCTGTCCGGGCGACAGCGACCTGCAGCGCCAGGCCTTTCCAGAAAGCCCCGCCATCGACCGCGGCGACCTGCTGTTCTGGCCCGGCCATGTCGCGATGGCCGTGTCACCGCAGGTCATGATCCATGCCACCGCATGGACCATGTCCGTCACGTTGGAGCCCATCGCCGACGCCTTGGCCCGCATCGACGCCGCGGGCGAGGGGCCGTTCCTGGGCGCGCACCGGCCGGGCTGACCCGGCAGATGCTTTTCATGCGCAAGGATCCACGCGCGGGAATATTCAGTTAATTCCTCATTATCAGCCCATTCGGGTATTCCACTATTCCTGCTACTTTGCCCGGTAAAAAGTTTTGATAAGGCTGCGCAATTCGCAATATATCTTTCTAGGCTCCAGACCCATTGATCTTACGGTCTTTGCATGATTCAGGCTCCTCAAGGAGACCTGATCGATGAGTGATCTTTACTGGCTGAGCGACGCCCAAATGGAGCGTCTGAAACCGTTCTTTCCCAAGAGCCATGGCAAGCCCCGGGTCGATGATCGTCGCGTCCTCAGCGGCATAATTTTCATCAATCGTAATGGGTTGCGGTGGTGTGACGCGCCGAAGGAATACGGCCCGGCCAAAACCCTCTACAACCGCTGGAAGCGCTGGAGCGATAACGGGGTTTTTGCCCGGATCATGGTCGGCCTTGCCGCCGAGAGCGCCGAGCACAAGACGATCATGAATGACGCGACCTATCTCACGGCACACCGCACGGCCTCGAGCCTTGGGGTGAAAAAGGGGGGCGCGGGCGCCAGATCGGGCGCACCAAAGGCGGTATGAACACCAAGTTGCACGCTGTCGCCGATGCGAAGGGGCGGCCGATCGGGTTCTTCATGTCGGCCGGCCAGGTTAGCGATTACACCGGCGCGGCGGCGCTGCTGGGCAGCCTGCCGAAGGCTGAGTGGCCTCTGGCCGACAGGGGCTACGACGCTGACTGGTTCAGAGACGCTTTGAAAGACAAGGGGATAAAGGTTTGCATCCCCGGACGGAGGTCCCGCAAGAAGGTCGTCAAATACGACAAGCGGCGTTACAAAAGGCGTAACCGCATCGAAATCATGTTCGGACGTCTGAAGGACTGGAGGCGCGTCGCAACCCGTTATGACCGCTGCCCGGAAACGTTCTTCTCAGCGATCATGCTCGCCGCAACCGTCTTGTTCTGGCTGTGAAACTTAATGAGTCTGGAGCCTAAAGACTCGGAATGAATCCCTCACGTGATTGATGAAATAAAGCTTTCCGCCGCCGATAGCCGCCCCGGTGCGAGCCAGCGCGACCTGATCACCGATTTCAATCGTGGGCAAGGCGACCGGATCGACCTGTCCGCGATCGACGCCGATCTGCGACTGGCGGGCGACCAGGCCTTTTCCTTCCTGGGCACCCGCGCCTTCACCGGCGATGCGGGGCAGCTGCGGTTCCTGCAATCGGGCAATAAAACCATCGTGCTGGCCGATCAGGACGGTGACCGTCAGGCCGATTTCGGGTTCGAGATGTCCGGGCGGCTGATGCTGATGGCGACGGATTTCATCCTCTGACGCCGCCCGGCCGGCGGCCCTTCAGAAATCCGTGGACAGGCCCAGCCACAGGCTGCGGCCTTGGCCCACGGTGTTGTTCGCCTCCATCGTGATGTCGCGGTCCAGGATGTTGTGGATCGCGCCGTTCAGCGTGACCGACGGCGCCACCTGCCAGGACGCGCCCAGATCGGCGGTCAGGGCCGATCCGTATTCATAGGCGATGACCGCCCCCGTCTCGTCCGTGGCATAGGGCCGCCCGTTCGTGCCGACCCGCGCCCCGGCCGCGATCTCGCGCCCGTGATAGGTGACGCGGCCCCAGGCCTCCAGCCCGTCCACCGGGGTGATCCAGTCGGCGGTCAGGCTGGCCGTGTGGCGCGGCGTCCGGGTCAGCGGCAGGCCCGACAGCGCGCCGCTGCGCTGTTCGGAATCCACCAGGCTGTAGGCGGCGCGCAGGGTCACGTCCGCGCCCGCATCCCAATCGGCGGTCAGCTCGACCCCCTGCAGGCGGGCGCGGCCGATATTGCGCCAATCCCACCGGTTGAAGCCCTGGCCGCCGACCGTGATCCGGTCATCGGTCTTGAAGCTTTCGATCCGGTCGCGGAAATCGGTGCGGAACAGCGTCGCGCCCAGGCTGACGGCGCCCCCCTCGTGCAGGACGGCCAGCTCATAGCTGGTGCTTTCCTCGGGGCTGAGGCCGGGATTGGAGACGATCACCCCCGCCCCCCGCTCGGTCGTGTAGAAATAGCCGGGCACGATCGCGCGCACATCCGGCGCCCGGAACCCGGTCGAGACCCCGCCCTTGACCGTCAGCGACGGGCCGGCCTGCCAGACGGCATAGGCGCGCGGGGTGACATGGCGGCCGAATTCGCGATGCTCGATCGCGCGGGCGCCCAGGGTCAGGGCCAGGTCGGGGGTGATGCGCCATTCGTCCTCGGCAAAGATCGCCGATTGGCGCGTGCCGAAATCATGGACCGCCCCGTCGCCCAGCCCGGGATTCTGGTCGCGCACCCGCGCCCGGTCGATCTGGCCGCCGAAGGTCACGACATGGCTGCCGCGCCAGGACAGCGGCGCGGTCAGCTTGGCGTCATAGACGGTGTTGCGCACCTCGGGCGCGCGGTCGGCGGGCGACAGGCCCACCGCGCCATTGCCCGACGCGGTGCGGCGGGTGCCGGTCTCGCGCTGGACGGACAGGTCGGCGCGCAGATCGCCCCAGGTCCCGCCATAGCTCAGCCGGCGATGGTTACGGTCATGCGTCTGCAGGCTGTCATTCTGGGGGGTGCCGCGGAAATCGACGGCGGGGATGGTGCGGCCCACGCGGCCCAGATCCTCGATCCGGGTGCGCCCGCCCTCCAGCCGGATGTCATGGCCGGGGGCGGCGGTCCAGGTCAGGCGCCCGGCGATGTCGGTCAGGTCGCGGTCGCGCGCGCCGTCGATGACCCGCGCCTCGCTGCGCTGCAGGCTGCGGCCCCAGACCTGCAGGCCCAGAACATCCGCCACGACCGGCCCGCCCGCGGAAAAGGACAGCTGCCGCGTGCCGCCGTCGCGGTCGCGCTGCGGCACCGTCACCTCGGCCGAGACGCTGCCGCCCCACCGGGCGGGCACCGGGCGGGTGATGATGTTGATCACCCCGCCCATCGCGTCCGACCCATAGAGCGACGACATCGGACCGCGCACGACCTCGATGCGCTCGATCGCGGCGACGGGGGGGATGAAGCTCTGTTCGTATCCCGCGTCGCCATTGGTGCGGGACTGCCGCGTGCCTTGGCGCACGCCGTCCACCAGGATCAGCGTGTATTGGCCCGGCAGGCCGCGGATGGTGATGTCCTGTTCATTGGCGATGCCGGTCGTGGCCACGCCCTGCACATCGCGCAGCGCGTCGGACAGGCTGGTGACGTTGCGGCGGCGCAATTCGTCGCCCGACAGGACGGTGATGCTGGCGGGTGCGTCGGCGATGGATTGGGCAAAGCCGGACGCGGTGATGACGATCTCGTCCAGCAGGATGGGGGCGGCGTCCTGGGCCAAGGCAGGGCCGACGGTCGCGGCGCTGATGGCCAAGGCAAGGCTTCGGGGGGTCAGGCGGGTCATGGGATCCTCGGGGCAGTGTGCGGACAACTGCCTGGGGATGCGGACCGAGAGGGGCGGCCCGCTGCCTGGGTGGCGCAGCCTTAGGCCCCGCCTGACCCGAGGGCAACGAAGCCCGCCCGCCGCCCCCCCGCCCTGTGGCATCGCGGCCACAGGGCGGGGGCCGGGGATCAGAGGTTGAACACCCGCTCCGGCTGGACCATGCCGCCTTGGTACCGGCCGATGCAGACCGGCCCTGCCGCGTCGCGGACCCAGACAAGCTCGCCCCATTCGGCGCCGTCGGTCACCTGGCCCGGATTGCCGTTGCGGATGCGGATCGCGCCCTCGGGCGTGGCGCGCAGCATCGGCAGGTCCGACAGGCCCGTCTCCAGCGGGCGGAGGCATTCGTCCAGCCAGGCCTGCTCGGACCGGTCGATGCGATCGAAGGCCACGCCGTCCTGCGCCTCGAAGGGGCCCGACCAGGTGCGGCGCAGATGCGCCACATGGCCCAGGCATCCCAAGGCCCGCCCCAGGTCGCGCGCGATGGACCGGACATAGCCGCCCTTGCCGCAGACCATCTCCAGCCGGGCCGTGTCGGGACCGGCCTCCAGCAGGGTCAGGCTCTCGACCCAGAGCGGGCGGGCGGCCAGCTCCATCTCGACGCCCTCGCGGGCCAGGTCATAGGCGCGTTCGCCATCCACCTTGACGGCGGAAAAGGCCGGGGGGACCTGCATGATCTCGCCCGTCAGGGCGGGCAGGGCGGCGCGGATCGCATCCGCATCCGGGCGCGCATCGGCGCTGCGGATCACATCGCCCGAGGCGTCGTCGGTCGTCGTCTCGGCCCCCCAGGTGACGGTGAAGTCATAGCATTTCAGCGCGTCGGTGACGATGGGCACGGTCTTTGTCGCCTCGCCCAGGGCGACGGCCAGAACGCCCGTGGCGTCGGGGTCCAGCGTGCCGGCATGGCCCGCCTTCTTGGCGTCCAGCGCCCATCTGACCTTGGCCACCACCGCGGTCGAGGTCACCCCGGCGGGCTTGTCCACGATCAGCCAGCCATTGACCTCGCGGCCCTTCTTGCGCGCCATTGCGAACCTCCTGTGCAGTGCAAGGGGCGGGGCATAGCCCTGCGCCCCCGCCGGGTCAACACCGGGCCGGTCGACACGGGCTCAGTCGGGCGTCTGCCCCACCAGGCCGATGATCGGCCCCATGCTGCGCCCGAAATCCGCGCGATTGACCGAGGGCGCATAGAGCCGCGACACCGACCCGTCGAAATAGAGCGCATCCCGCGCCCCCAGCCCGTCGCGGAAGAACCGCCCGAATTCGTGAAACGTCACCGGCCGGTTCGAGATCGCGAACCACGCGGTCTGCCCATCCGCCGACACGCCCACGCCGTTGCGGATATAGCGGCTGGTCGAATCGACCAGGAACCGGGGATGCAGCTCGCCCTCGATGACCAGCATCGGGCCGGATTGCGTGGCCAGGCGGCATTCGGGGCGCGCATCGGCAAAGGCGCGGCTTTCGATCACGTCGAAGGGGCGCGCGCCGCCCGAACAGAAGACCCCGTTGGGCAGCATGCCGAAATTGTCGTTGCTGGCGCCGGTGACGATAGGTGACAGCTCCTCTCCGTCGATGACCAGAAGGCCCACGGCGCGGTAATCGGCATGGAACATCCCGGCATTCATCGCGAAGGCCAGCGCCTCGGACCCGTCCAGGCTGCGGCGCAGGGCGGCGAAGTTGCGCAGCGGCCGCCCGTCGGGGCCGTCCTGCCACAGGCGCAGCGCGGGTTCCTGCGCGGCCGGCACCGCGCAGAGGACATAGCCCTGCCCGTCGTGATCCACCCGGTCGCAGCGCACCGATGCCGATGCCGGCATCGCCCAGGCCACCATCATGCCCAGGGCGACGGCCAGGCGGCGCGACAGGTCAGGCCTGGGCATCGTCGTCATCCGCGCGGCCCGCCTCGACATCGCGGCGGACGCGTTCATCGGCGAACATGCGGCGGGTGTCGTCCATGCGGTCGAAGGTCTCGTCCAGCTGGAACCGCAGCTCGGGCGCGTATTTCAGCGTCATCGCCTTGGCGACCAGGTGGCGCAGCTCGGGCGCGTTGCGGCGCAGGGCGGCCAGCGCCTCGGGCGCCTCGCGGCCGCCCAGGGGCAGGACATAGGCCGTGGCCACCTTCAGGTCGGTGGACATCGACACCTCGGCCACGGTGATGGAATGCCGGTTCAGGTCGGGATCATGCACATCCGCGCGCGACAGCGTGTCGGCCAGCGTGCGGCGGATCAGCTCGCCCACGCGCAGCTGGCGCTGCTTGGGGCCTTGGGAATTGCGGTTCTGTGCCATGCGCCCCGATGTAGGGGGTCGCGGCCCGGCCCGCAACGGGTTATCACGCGGGCAAGCAATGCGGGACCATGCCAATGAGCGATTTTCAGAACACCGATCAGCCGAACCGCCCGGGAATCGTGGTCACGGGCGCATCCGGGCGGATGGGGCGGATGCTGATCGGCCAGATCCTGGCCGATCCCGCGCTGCGGCTGGTGGGCGCGCTGGAACGGCCCGGCCATGACTGGATCGGCCAGGATGTGGGCACGGCCATGGGCGGCGCGCTCGCGGGCGTCGCGGTCAGTGACGACGCGGTGGGCGCCATCGCGCAGGCGCAGGCGGTGATCGACTTCACCAGCCCCGCGGCGACCGTGGCCTTTGCCGAACTGACCGCCCAGGCCCGCGCCGTCCATGTCATCGGCACCACCGGGCTGGAGCCCGCGCATCTGGCCGCCCTGGCCGCCGCCGCCCGCCACGCCCCCATCATCCGCGCCGGCAACATGAGCCTGGGCGTCAACCTGCTGGTCGGGCTGACGCGCAAGGTCGCCGCCGCCCTGGGCACCGATTGGGACATCGAGGTCGTCGAGGCCCATCACCGCCACAAGGTCGACGCGCCCTCGGGCACCGCGCTGATGCTGGGCGAGGCCGCGGCCGAGGGGCGCGGCGCGGCGCTGGACGATCTGCGCAGCCCCGCGCGCGAGGGCATCACCGGCGCCCGCGCGCCGGGCAGCATCGGCTTTTCCGCCATCCGCGGTGGCGACGTGGTGGGCGAACATGACGTGATCTTCGCGGCGGATGGCGAACGCATCGTGCTGCGCCACCTGGCGACGGACCGCGCGATCTTCGCGCGCGGCGCGATCCGCGCGGCGGTCTGGGGCCAGGACAAGGGCCCCGGCGTATACGACATGCACGACGTGCTGGGCCTCTAGCGCCCGATCGCGCAGCAGCCGGTCAGCAGGCGCGGCGTCTCGCCGTCGATGACCACCTCGGCCCGCAGGCCGAACAGCCGGTCCGACATCCCGTCGCTGCATTGCTGCGGGGTCGAGACCAGCGTCAGCCCCTCGGCCACCACCACGCGGGTCGGGTCGCGAAAGACGCCGCGCGACAGGACCGCCCGGACCGGGCGCGCGTCATCCGCCATGTCCGGCCCGCCGAGCACCACGGCCCCGTCCCGGGGCGTGACCGACCAGAAGGGTTCCGTCCCGAAACATTGCCAGCCCGCGGGCAGGGCGCCCTCCTCCCAGACATCGACGCGGTAATCCAGGTATCGCGCGCTGATCCAGCCCGAGCCCTCGCCATGGTTGATGCGCGCCCAGCCCTGCTGTTCATGGACGACCTCGATCCCGGTCGCGTCGGGGGCCAGCGTGCCGATGATCTGTGCGCGGGCGGACGGATCGGCGCGGATGTTCAGCACGTCGTCCGGGGCCACCCGGGCCACGTCGAACAGCGTGGGCAGGATGTATTCCTGGGTGGCGGCGGCGGGCCCGGCCAAGGCCAGCCCGACGGTCAGGGCACAGATCAGACGTGGCATGGGGTCCCTCCCTCGTTGCGGTCGGACCAGCCTAGCGCGGGCGCGGGCCGGGCGCATCTCACGCTTTCGCGCCGGGCGGCAAGCGGCTAGAAGCGGGCCATGACCGTGACCCTGACCGCATCCCAGACCCTGACCGCCGCGCTGGCCCGGATGCTGGCCGCCCAGGCCCTGCCGCCCGCGGCCATCCTGCTGGACGGGCCGGTGGGGGCGGGCAAGACTCATTTCGCCCGCGCCTTCATCCGCGCCCGCCAAGGCCAGGCGGCCGAGGACGTGCCCAGCCCCACCTATACCTTGGTCCAGACCTATGACGACCCGATGGGGACCGAGATCTGGCATGCCGACCTCTATCGCCTGACCGACCCGGCCGAGCTGGCCGAGCTGGGGCTGGAGGATGCGCTGGATCACGCGATCTGCCTGATCGAATGGCCCGACCGGCTGGCCGACCGGCCCCCGGGCGCGATCCTGCTGTCGCTGATGGATCATGCGGATCCCGACCTGCGCTGGATCGTGCTGGACATGCCCGATGCCGCGCGGCTGGCGGCGCGGGCGGTCTTTGTCCATGACGCGGGCTGGGACGAGGCGCGGGTCACGCCCCTGGCGGGCGATGCCTCGGCCCGGCGCTATTTCCGGCTGGAGGGGTCGGGCGGCGCGGTGCTGATGGACGACCCTTCGGGATCGGTCCCGGCCTTCGCGGCGATGACCGGCTGGCTGCGCGATCACGGTTTCGGCGCGCCGCGGATCATGGCCGCCGATCCCGATGCCGGGTTCCTGCTGCTGGAGGATCTGGGCGACGATCTGGTGGCCCGCGTGCTGGCCGACCGCCCCGACCTGGCCCCGCGCATCCAGGACCGCATCACCGACCTGCTGGTTTCGCTGCAGGCCGCGCCCCCGCCCGCGGGGCTGGCGGTTCTGGACGGGCCGGCCATGGGCGATCTGGCGGCGCTGTTCACCCGGACCTATCCCGGGGCCGATCTGCCGGACCTGCCCGCGCTGATCGGTGATCTGCATGATCGCCTCGGCGCGGGGGTCGCACCGGTCCTGTCGCTCCGCGATTTCCATGCCGAGAACCTGATCTGGCGCGGCGAGGACCCGATCGGCCTGCTGGATTACCAGGACGCGGTGCTGGCCCATCCGGCCTATGATCCGGTCTCGGCCTGGCAGGATGCGCGGCGCGACATCGACCCCGGCGTCGAGGCCGCCCAGATCCGCCGCTTTCTGGATGCGACTGGCCATGAGGACGCGGCCTTCCGCGCCGCCTATGCGCTGATCGGGGCGCAGCGGGCGCTGCGGATCCTGGGGGTCTTCGCGCGCTTGGCGATCCGCGACGGCAAGCCGCGATACCTGGATTTCATGCCCCGGGTCTGGGGCAACCTGCAGCGCAACCTGGCCCATCCGGCGCTGGCGCCCCTGCGCGCGGCGCTGCATGACGTGCCCAGCCCCCGGGACGGGGCCATCGAAAGGATCCGCGCCGCATGCCGCCCCTGATGATCTTTGCCGCGGGTCTGGGCACGCGGATGCGGCCCCTGACCGACACGCGCCCCAAGCCCCTGATCGCGGTCGCGGGCCGCAGCCTGCTGGACCGCGCGCTGGATCTGGGCCGGGATGCCGGCTGCGGGCCGGTCGTGGTCAACACCCATTACCTGGGCACCCAGATCGCGGCGCATCTGGCCGGGACGGAGGTCGCCATCAGCCCCGAGCCTGGCCCGATCCTGGACACGGGCGGCGGGCTGCGCCAAGCGCTGCCCCTGCTGGGCGCGGGGCCGGTGATGACGCTGAACCCCGATGTGGTCTGGACCGGGCCGAACGTGCTGACGGCGCTGGCCACAGCCTGGCGCGACGGGATGGAGGGGCTGCTGGCGCTGATCCCCGTGGACCGGGCCACCGCGCGGCAGGGGCCGGGCGATTTCACCCTGCGGGACGGGCGGCTGACCCGGCGGGGCGATCACGTCTATGCCGGGGCCCAGATGATCCGCACCGACCTGCTGGAGGGGATCCCCGACCGCGCCTTTTCGCTGAACCGGTTGTGGGACATGATGATCGACCGCGGCACGCTCCATGGCATGGTCCATCCCGGCGGCTGGTGCGATGTCGGCTATCCGCAGGCGATCCCCCAGGCCGAGGCGCTGATCCGTGGCTGAGATGCGGGGCCTCTATGCGCTGCCGCCGGGGGTGGATTTCGCGGAATGCTTCGTGCGCGGGCTGATGGCGCGCATGGCCCACCGCCCGCCCGAGGACATGGCCGCGGTCACCATCTTCGTCAACGCATCGCCCACCCGGGGGGCGCTGACCCGGGCCTTCGACCGGGTGGGGCCGCTGATCCTGCCCCGGATCCGGTCGATCACCGGGATCGACCCCGGCCCCTTGGTCATGCCCGACCCGCCGGTGCCGCCCTTGGCCCGCCGCCTGCAGCTGGGCCGGCTGATCGACGGGCTGGTCCGGCTGCGCCCCGATCTGGGCGCGGGCCATGCGATTCCCGTCCTGGCCCAGTCCCTGTCCCAGCTGATGGTCGAGATGCAGACCGAGGGCCGCAGCCTGGCGGACCTGGAATCCATCGATACCGGCGATCACGCCCGCCATTGGCAGAACGCGCTGGCCTTCCTTAAGATCGCGGCCGATTTCCACCTGGACGATCCCTCGCGCGATCGCCCCGCCCGCCAGCGCCGCGCGGCCGAGATCGCGGCCGATGCCTGGCCCCGCGGGCTGGACCAGCCGCCCGGGCCGGTGATCGTTGCCGGATCGACCGGATCGCATGGCGCGACGCGGCTCTTCATGCAGGCGGTGGCGGCGCTGCCGCAGGGGGCGGTGGTGCTGCCGGGCTTCGACTTCCACCAGCCCGCGCAGGTCTGGGACGGGCTGGACCAAGGCGGCGACGACCATCCCCAGGCCCGCTTCGCGCCGCTGCGCGCGGCCGGGCCGGTCCGGCTCTGGACCGACGACGCCCCCCCGTCCGAGGCGCGCAACCGCGTCGTCTCGCTGGCGCTGCGGCCCGCGCCCGTCACCGATCAGTGGATCGCCGAGGGGCCGGACCTGCCCGATCTGGTCGAGGCGACCCGCGCCATCACCCTGATCGAGGCCGACCAGCCCGGCGACGAGGCCGAGGCCATCGCCCTGATCATGCGCGAGGCCGCCGAACATGGCCGCCTGATGACCCTGATCGCCGCCGATAGCGGGCTGATCCGCCGCGTCACCGCCGCGCTGGACCGCTGGCACATCCGCCCCGATGACAGCGCGGGCCGGCCGCTGCCGCTGACCGCGCCGGGCCTGCTGCTGCGGCAGGTGGCGGGGCTGTGGGGCCAGCCCCTGACCATCGACCGGCTGCTGATCCTGCTGAAGCATCCCCTGACCGCGACCGGATCGCCCCTGCTGGGCCGCAACGAGATGCTGCGCCAGACCCGCGAGCTGGAGTTGCATCTGCGCCGCAACGGCCCGGCCTTTCCCGATGCGGATTGCCTGGCCGAATGGGGTGCCAAGGGCGACGATCAGCGCCGCATCTGGGCCGATTGGCTGGCCGCGACCCTGGACCGCCTGACGCCCCTTGGCCGCCAGCGCGGCCCCTGCCCGCTGCCCGAACGGCTGGACATGCTGATCCGGCTGACCGAGGCCTTGGCCGCCGGTCCCGGGGGCGACGCGGCCCGATCGCTGCTGTGGCAGGACAAGGCCGGGCAGATGTCGCGCGCCGTGCTGGACCACCTGGCCGAACATGCGCCCTTGGGCCCCGATCTGGGGCCCGCCGATTTCTGCGCCCTGCTGGTCACCGAATTGCAGGCCAAGGCCGTGCGCGAGGACGTGGCGGACCATCCCTGCCTGCGCATCCGCGGCCCGCGCGAGGCGCGGCTCTATGGTCACGGCACCGTCATCCTGTCGGGCCTGAACGAGGGCGGCTGGCCCCAGCCTTTGTCCCCCGACCCCTGGCTATCGCGCCAGATGCGGGCGCAGGCGGGCCTGCCCCTGCCGGAACGCCAGATCGGGCTGGCCGCGCATGACTTCCAGCAGGCCATCGCCGCCGAGCGGGTGATCCTGACCCGCGCCCGCCGCGATGCCGAGGCCGAGACGATCCCCTCGCGCTGGCTGAACCGGATGCTGAACCTGATGGGCGGGCTGCCGGACCGCGACGGCCCGCGCGCCGTGGCTCTGATGCGCGACCGGGGCGCGCGCTGGCTGGCCATGGCCCAGGCCGTGTCGCGCCCCCCCGCGCCGGTCCCGCCCGCGGCCCGCCCCTCGCCCATCCCGCCGGGGCCGCCCTTCCGCGAATTGCCGGTGACGGATGTGGCGCTGCTGATCCGCGACCCCTATGCGATCTATGCCAAGCGGGTCTTGGGCCTGCGCCCGCTGCCGCCGCTGCGCCCCGGCCCGGATGCGCTGCGCGGCCAGACGCTGCATGCCATCGTCGAGGCGCTGCTGAACAGCCACCCCGCCCCCAACCCCCCGCCCGAACGGCTGCGCGACGATTTCCTGCGCCTGACCGATGCGGTGCTGGCCCGCGACGTGCCTTGGCCCGCCGCCCGCGCCTTCTGGGCGGCGCGGATCGCGCGCATCGCCGACCGCATCGTCGCGGACGAACTGGCCCGCCTGGCCGAGGGCCGCCCGATGGTCGTGGAAAACCGCGGCCGCGTGCCGGTGGCCGGGATGGATTTCACCCTGACCGCCAAGCCCGACCGGATCGACCTGCTGAATGACGGGCGGGTGATGGTCTATGACTACAAGTCCGGCACCCCGCCCAGTGACGCGGCCATCGCCAAGTTCGACAAGCAGCTGCTGCTGGAGGCCGCGATGGCTCGGCGCGGCGGCTTCGACGCCTTGGGGCCCGTGGATGTCGCGGGCATCCGCTACATCCAGCTGGGCGGCGAGGGCGCGACCTTTCCCCGAAAACATGACGACGCGCTGGAGGGCGAGACCTGGGACGGCTTCGTGCGGCTGGTCGCGTCCTATCTGACGGGGGATGCGGGCTTCACCGCGATGCGGGCGCCGCAATTGACGACCTATGCCGGGGATTACGACCATCTGGCGCGGTTCGGGGAATGGTCCCTGACCGATCCGGCCCGGCCGCGAAAGGTGGGCGATCATGGATGAGGCGACGCTGAACCAGATCGCCGCCGCCGACCCGCAGCGGTCGACCTGGCTGACGGCCAATGCGGGCTCGGGCAAGACGCGGGTCCTGACCGACCGGGTGGCGCGGCTTTTGCTGGCGGGCACGCCGCCCGAACGCATCCTGTGCCTGACCTATACCAAGGCCGCCGCGACCGAGATGCAGAACCGCCTGCTGGCGCGGCTTGGGCGGTGGGCGATGCTGCCCGCCCGCGACCTGCGCGCCGAACTGGCCGAGCTGGGCGAGGCGGGCGATCCCGATCTGGCCGCCGCGCGCCGCCTGTTCGCCCGCGCGATCGAGACACCGGGCGGGCTGAAGGTTCAGACCATCCACAGCTTCTGCGCCGCCGTCCTGCGCCGCTTTCCGCTGGAGGCGGGCGTGCCGATGGGATTCGCCGAACTGGACGACCGCAGCGCCCGCGCGCTGCGCGCCCAGATCATCGAGGATATGGCCGAAACCGCCCATCCCGCCATGGCCGACCTGACCGCGCTGCAATCGGGCGACGATCTGGACGGGTTTCTGGCCGGGCTGTCGATGGCCGATTACGCGGCCGAACCCGATGCGGAGGCGATCTGGGCCGCCCATGACCTGCCGCCCGGCCTGACCGGCGACCGCCTGCTGGCCCAGGTCTTCCTGGGGGCCGAGGGCGATCTGGCCGATGCGCTGATCCCGCCCCTTCGGGGCAGTTCGGCCAATGACGTCAAGCTGGCCCAGGCCCTGTCGCAGGTGCGTTGGCGCGATCCCGGCCTGGACGATCTGGACCGGCTGGCGGGCTGCCTGCTGTTCGGGGCCAAGGCGGCGGCGCCCTTCGCCGCCAAGACCGGCAAGATCCCCACCAAGGGGATGGCCGCCGGGCCCTGCGCGCCCTTCATGCCCGATCTGGACGCGCTGATGATCCGGGTCGAGGCCGCCCGCCCCCAGGCCCAGGCCCTGCGCGGCGCGACCCGCACCCTGGCGCTGCATCGGTTCGGCCATGCCTTCGCCGTCCGGATGCAGGCCGCCAAATCGGCCCAGGGCTGGCTGGATTTCGACGACCTGATCCGCCGCACCGCCGAGCTGCTGGAGGAATCCAGCATGGCCCAATGGGTGCTGTGGCGTCTGGATGGCGGCATCGACCATATCCTGGTCGACGAGGCCCAGGACACCAGCCCCGAGCAATGGCGCGTCATCCGCCGCCTGACCGACGAATTCACCAGCGGCGCGGGCGCCCATGACCGGCCCCGCACCCTGTTCGTGGTGGGCGATCCGAAACAGTCGATCTATTCCTTCCAAGGCGCCGACATCGCGGTCTTCGAGGCGATGCGCGACCGCTTCGCCCGCGATTTCGATGCGGCCGAGGCGCCCATGCAGCAGCGCGGGCTGACCCACAGCTTCCGGTCATCGCCCGCGATCCTGACGCTGGTGGATGCGGTCTTCCAGGGCGAGGCCGCGCGGGGCTTGGGCGATCCGCCCCGGCATGTGGCCTTTCGCGCGGCCCTGCCCGGCCGGGTGGACATCTGGCCGCCTTTGGCCCAGCCCGAGGACGACGCCCCCCAGGACTGGACACGCCCCGTCGACGCCCCGGGCGAGAACGACGCCGACACGCAGCTGGCCCGCCAGATCGCCGCCCGCATCCGCGCCATGCTGGGCAGCCCCCTGCCCGATCCGCGCAGCGGCGGCGCCCGGCCCTTGGCGCCCGGCGACATCCAGATCCTGGTCCAGCGGCGCGGCGCGCTGTTCGGGGCGCTGATCGGCGCGCTGAAGGCCGCGGGCCTGCCCGTGGCCGGGGCCGACCGCCTGCGCCTGGCGGGCGAGCTGGCCGTGCGCGACATCCTGGCCACCCTGTCGGTCCTGGCCACCCCCGAGGACGACCTGTCCCTGGCCGCGGCCCTGCGATCGCCGCTGTTCGGGCTGACCGAGGATGACCTCTATCGCCTGTCGGCCGGGCGGGGGCCGCGGGAATACCTGTGGCGGCGGCTGCGCGCATCGCCCCATCAGGACGCGCAGGCGGTGCTGAACGACCTGGCGGGCCAGGCGGACTATCTGCGCCCCCATGACCTGATCGCGCGGCTGCTGACCCGCCATGGCGGGCGCGCCGCCCTGCTGGCGCGCCTTGGCCCCGAGGCGGTGGACGGCATCGACGAGCTGCTGTCCCAGGCCCTGGCCTATGAACAGGTCGAGACGCCGTCCCTGACCGGCTTTCTGGTCTGGCTGGCCAGCGACGAGGTCGAGGTCAAGCGCCAGCTGCCCGGCGGCGGCGGCGGGCTGATCCGGGTGATGACGGTGCATGGCTCCAAGGGTCTGGAAAGCCCCGTGGTCATCCTGCCGGAAACCCAGAAGCGCCGCCCGAACAACCGCCAGACCCTGGTGCGGCTGGACGGGGTGCCGGTCTGGCGGGGGGCGGCGGCGGATCGCTGCGACCAGGTGGCCATGGCGGTGGCCGATCACGACCGCCGCCAGGACGAGGAACGCCGCCGGCTGCTCTATGTCGCGATGACGCGGGCGGAATGCTGGCTGATCGCCGCCGCCGCGGGCGAGACGGGCGAGGGGCTGGACAGCTGGCACGCGATGATCGCCGAGGGCGCGGGGCGCGCCGCGCTGGACCGCGCCGACCTGCCGCTGGAGGGGATGGGCACCGGGCTGCGCCTGTCCTGGGGCGACTGGCCCGCCGAGGCGGCCGAGGAACGCGCCCCGGCCCCCGATGCGGTGGAGGCGCCGGACTGGGCCCATCGCCTGCCGCCGCCCGCGCCGGAATTCCACGCCCCCGTCGCCGCCAGCGGCCTGGGCGGGGCCAAGGTGCTGGGCGCCGCGACCGATGGCGACCGCGACGCGGCGATGCTGCGCGGCACACGGCTGCATCTGCTGCTGGAACATCTGCCCGCCCATCCGCGCGCGGACTGGCCCGCCATCGCCCGCGCCATCCTGGCCGGGGCCGAGGGCGGCCTGCCCGACGGCCCGGAACAGGACGACCTGCTGGCCGAGGCCGATGCGGTCCTGTCGGCCCCCGACCTGGCCACGATCATCCACCCCCCCGAGGGCGCGCGCATCCTGTCCGAGGTCGCGCTGACCGCCCCCATCGCCGGGCTGGGCACGCTGAACGGGGTGATCGACCGGCTGATCGTGACGCCGGATCTGATCACCGCCATCGACTACAAGACCAATGCCGAACTGCCCGACAGCCCGGATCGCATCCCCGAGGGGATCCTGCGCCAGATGGCCGCCTATCGCGCGGCGCTGGCGGCGATCTGGCCCGGGCGCAGGCTGCGCATGGCGGTGCTGTGGACCGCGTCGCGCAGCGTCATGGACCTGCCCGATGCGCTGCTGGACGGGGTGATGGCGCGCCTGACGGGGGGCGGGACGGCCTCTTGACCCGGGGGCTGCGGGTCCATAGCTGTTGGACATCAATGATTGCCGGTCCCTGCCGGCCCATCCCGAAGGAGCCTTCAGCATGGCCACCGTGCACGTGAACGACGCCGAATTCGACGCCGAAGTGCGTCAGTCCGACACCCCCGTCATCGTCGATTTCTGGGCCGAATGGTGCGGCCCCTGCAAGCAGATCGGCCCCGCGCTGGAGGAGCTGTCGGACGAATATGCCGGCCGCGTCAAGATCGTGAAGGTCAATGTCGACGAGAACCCCGAACAGGCCGCGGCCCTGGGCGTGCGCGGCATCCCCGCGCTGTTCATGTTCAAGGGCGGCGAGGTCGTGTCGAACCGCATGGGCGCGGCCCCCAAGGCGGCGCTGAAAAGCTGGATCGACGAATCCGTCTGATCCCTGTGCGATGACGGCAAAGGCGGCGGCCCCTCAGACGGGCCAGCCGCCTTTTTTAATGGCCGCCAGCAGGCGCGCATCGGCATCGGGGGCCATCATGTCCAGGCTGGTGCGGCGCAGGAACCAGTCGAGGAACTTCTCGACCGGCGGGGCGTGGTCGGGGGCCAGGGCCAGCGCCCGTTCGGCGCCCAGATCGGCGGCGGACAGGGTGACGTGGTGGTAATCCGACTGGCCGAACAGCACCACCGGCTTGCCCAGGATCAGCCCGTCGAACCCGACCGAGCTGTTCTGCGTCACCACGAAGGCGCAGTCGCGCAGAAGCGCCGCGCTGTCGCCCCCGATGGTCAGGTTCGGATGGTCGCGCACCAGCCGGTCCAGCGCGCGGCGGTCGCGGTCGTCCAGAACCTCGCGCGGGTGCAGGGTGGCGATGCAGGGCCGCCCCGTCGCCGCGGCATGGCGGATCATCTGGACCGGGCTTGCGGCCTGAAAGCTGCGCTGGCGGCGGATATGGCCCTGCAGCGGGATCAGCACGTGATCGCCCCGGCGCGGTTCGGGCCCGGGCAGGACCCGCGCGCGCAGCCGGGCGGCGAAACGGCGGGCGGCCTCGTCCTCGATCCGGGCGGGGTCGAAGGCGCTGCGCGCGATGGACCAGCGCCAGCGTTCGGCCTGACGCTCCAGCCGCCAATAGGGGTAGTGATAGGCCAACCGGAAGGTCAGCGCCCGGTCATGGGTCGGACGCTCCATGTTGAAAAGCGCATGGCCCGGCCGGCCCGGCGCCTCGGCCCGGGCCTGGGGGCCGGAGCGGCGGATCTCGATCTGCCAGCCGCGCGGCTCCAGCAGGGCGCGGATGCGGTTCAGGATGCCCAGCCTGCCCGCCTGCGCGGTCTGCAGGATCGGCGGGTGCAGATAGACGGTCAGCATCAGGTCCGGGGCCATGGCCGGACGCTAGGGCGGGCGCGCGGGGTTTTCAACGGGTTGCAAGCGGGGCGGGGCATCCATATCTGCCCCGCAACGGATGACGAACGGAGCGCCCCATGGCAGATGACAGATTTCCCGGCTGGCACGGCACCACCATCCTGGCGGTGCGCCGCGGCGGCAAGGTCGTCGTGGCGGGCGACGGCCAGGTCAGCGTGGGCCCGACCGTCATGAAGGGCACAGCCCGCAAGGTGCGCCGCCTGTCGCCGGGCGGCCATGACGTGGTGGTGGGCTTTGCGGGATCGACCGCCGATGCCTTCACCCTGCTGGAGCGGCTGGAGAAGAAGCTGGAGGCCGCGCCCGGCCAGTTGCAGCGCGCATGCGTCGATCTGGCCAAGGATTGGCGCATGGACAAGTATCTGCGCAACCTGGAGGCGATGCTGATCGTGACCGACGGCACCGAGCTGCTGGTCGTGACCGGCGCGGGCGACGTGCTGGAGCCGGAGCATGACGTGGCGGCCATCGGATCCGGCGGCAATTTCGCGCTGGCCGCGGCGCGGGGCCTGCTGTCGACCGATCTGGATGCCGAGGCGATCGCCCGGCAGGCCATGCAGATCGCGGCGGATATCTGCGTCTATACCAACGGGCGTCTGACCGTCGAAACCGTCGGTTGATGGGTATTTGGGCAACGAAGAAGGGGCGCGCGGTGCAGATGCGCCGACCCCGTGGAGAACGACATGAGTGATCTGACCCCCCGCGAGATCGTGTCCGAGCTGGACCGCTTCATCATCGGGCAGAGCGACGCCAAGCGCGCCGTGGCCGTGGCCCTGCGCAACCGCTGGCGGCGCAAGCAGCTGGGCGACGACCTGCGCGACGAGGTCTATCCCAAGAACATCCTGATGATCGGCCCGACCGGCGTCGGCAAGACCGAGATCAGCCGCCGCCTGGCCAAGCTGGCCAATGCGCCCTTCATCAAGGTCGAGGCGACCAAGTTCACCGAGGTCGGCTATGTCGGTCGCGATGTGGAACAGATCATCCGCGATCTGGCGGATGCCGCGATGATCGACACGCGCGAGCGGATGCGCGAGGCGGTCAAGGCCCGCGCCCACAAGGCCGCCGAGGAGCGGGTCGTCGAGGCCTTGGCCGGCAAGGATGCCCGCGACGGCACCCGCCAGATGTTCCGCGACAAGCTGAAGCGCGGCGAGCTGGACGACACGGTGATCGAGCTCGAGGTGCAGGACAATTCCAACCCTCTGGGCGGGATCGAAATGCCGGGCCAGCCGGGCCAGTCCATGGGCGGCATGATGGACCTGTCGGGCCTGATGAAGGCCTTTGGCGGGCGCCGGGTGCGCCGCAAGGTCACCGTCGCGGAAAGCTACGAGCTGCTGATCGCCGAGGAGGCCGACAAGCTGCTGGATGATGACGCCGTCAAGGCCGCCGCCTTGGAGAATGTCCAGCAGAACGGCATCGTCTTCATCGACGAGATCGACAAGGTCTGCGCGCGCAGCGACGCGCGCGGCGGCGATGTCAGCCGCGAGGGGGTCCAGCGCGACCTGCTGCCGCTGATCGAGGGCACGACGGTCGGCACGAAATACGGGGCGGTCAAGACCGACCACATCCTGTTCATCGCCTCGGGCGCGTTCCATGTGGCGAAACCCTCGGACCTGCTGCCGGAACTGCAGGGCCGCCTGCCGATCCGGGTCGAGCTGCGCGCCCTGACGGTCGAGGATTTCACCCGCATCCTGACCGAGACCGACAATGCCCTGACGCGGCAGTACACCGCCCTGATGCAGACCGAGGGCGTGACGGTCGATTTCACCGAAGACGGCATCGCCGCGCTGGCGCGCATCGCGGCCGAGGTCAACGCATCCGTCGAGAATATCGGCGCGCGCAGGCTCTATACCGTGATCGAGCGGGTCTTCGAGGAGCTGTCCTTCAACGCCCCCGACCGCAGCGGTCAATCGGTCAGCGTGGATGCCGATTTCGTCGAACGGCACCTGGGCGATCTGTCGCGGTCCACGGACCTGTCGCGCTACGTGCTGTGACGTGGCGGAACCCCGGCCCCGGTTGCGGGGTTCGGGGGCTGACACATCAGGGGGACCGGTCCGATGGGATGGCTGTTCAGTATCATCGTCTTCGTTCTGAATGTCTGGGCCATCGCCCAGATCATCAACACGAATGCCGCCATGCAGTCCAAGCTGCTGTGGATCGCGCTGATCCTGATCCTGCCGGTGGTGGGATTCGTGATCTGGTGGTTCGCCGGGCCCAAGGCGAATGTCCGCCTCTGACCCCGGTCAGGCGAAGCGGCGCAGATAGACGTAATAGGCGCCCTCGCCTCCGTGGCGGAAATGGGCGGCGCTGACCTGCTGGACGACCGCCGACAGGGGCGCGCTGTGCAGCCAATAGGGCACCTGATGGCGCAGCGCGCCGGGACGGACCGGCAGCGGGCCGTGATCGCCCCGCCCCTTGCCCGTGATCACCAGCACCAGACGCAGACCCGATGCATGGCAGGACAGCACGAAATGCTGCAGGCGCGGCTGCGCGGCGGCCAGCGTCAGGCCGTGCAGGTCCAGCCGCGCCTCGGGGCGCAGCTTTCCTTGGCTCATCTTGCGATGGGTGCGGGCATCCATGCGCAGATCGGCACGGGCCAGATCATCGGCGGGCGATGAGGGGCGCGGCAGGGCCGGGGCGCCGCGCGGCGCAGCCTGGCCGATGCGGAAGGCGGGCAGCGGGTTGCGCGGCGCGGGGGCCGGGCTGGCCTTGGGGGCCACGGGGGCGTGGTGCCGGCATCATCGGCAAAGGCCGCCAGATCGGCGGCCTTGCCCTTTTGCCTGGGGTCCAGCGGCTGCGCGGTGCGCGCCACGCGGGACCAGATGTCGCGATCCTCGGGCGTCAGCCCCCGCCGGCGCGGCATCAGCCGGTCGCGACGAGCTGCCAGTTCGGGTCGTCCTGACCCATGTGGCGGGCGAAGGTCCACAGGTCCTTCTGCTTGCGGGACGCCTTGGGGTCGCCCTCGATCACGGTGCCGTCCGCGTCGCGGGTCGCGGCGATCAGCTCGCCCGTGAAGCGGACCGAGATCTCGGCCAGCCCCGAGACAGGGTCGAATTCCGCCGCCGCCAGCGAGGTGTCGCGGGTGCCCAGATACTGGGCCTCGACCGTCTGGTTGTTGGCGGCGCGCTGGTCGATGACCGCCTGCAGCGCCTCGGCCACGGGATCGGCCAGAAAGGGCCGCACCTCGGACAGGTCGCCATGCTCGAAGGCCATCAGGATCATCTCATAGGCCTGGCGCGCGCCGCCCAGAAAGTCGCGGACCCCGAAATCGGGCTCGACCTGCTTCATCGCGGCCAAGGCGGCGGCGGCGGGGGTGCCTTCCTCGGCATGGTCCAGAATGTCGTGATCGACCTCGTCGGCGCGGCCCTCGATCACCTCGAAGCGGGCGGGCGCCTGCTGGGGCTGGTCGACCGGGCCGGGTTCGAAACCGTCACGCGTCCCCAGCACGTTCCTCAGCCTGAGGATGAGGAAAATCGCGATCCCCGCAAGGACGATCAGCTGAAGAAGCGGGTTGGACATGCAGGCAACCTCTGGTCAATTCGGGTCGTTGGTATCGGACGGTCTTTGCAGTATGTAGGGAACGCCTCGGCGCAAGTCCAGTTTCAGCGCCGGCAGGAAGGGGAATTCGCCATGCGGCTGTTGGTCTTGTTTCTGGTGGTGCCGATCGTCGAGATCGCGCTGTTCATCCAGGTGGGCGGTCTGATCGGGCTGTGGCCGACGCTGGCCATCGTCATCCTGACCGCGGTCATCGGCACAACGCTGATGCGCGCCCAGGGGGACCGCGCCTGGCGCGAGATCCAGACCAGTTTCGGCGAGATGCGCGACCCCACCCGCCCGCTGGCTCATGGGGTCATGATCCTGGTGGCCGGGATGCTGCTGCTGACGCCGGGATTCTTCACCGATGCGGTGGGGCTGGCGCTGCTGGTGCCGAGGATCCGCGACGCGGTGATGCGTCAGGTGGCCAAGCGCGTCACCGTGACGCGGGTGGGCCCGCGGCGCGATCCGCATCGCCCGCCCTATGGCGACGGGGTGATCGACGGCGATTACGTCGTCGACGAGCCCGCGCCCCCGCCCCCCGTCGACCTGCCCCCGAGATCGACGAGACGCCCCGCCCGCCCCGCGGCACGAAAGGGTCGGGCTGGACCCGGCATTGACGGGCCTGCTATCAAGCGGGCGAACACGAAAGACCAAGAGGTAGGATCATGGCTGAAGACACCCCGCAGAACGGCACCCCGAACGGCACCCAGAATGGTGCGACCAACGGTCAGGCCGCCCAGCCCGTCCAGCCCCGGATGCAGGTCCTGGCCCAGTTCATCCGCGACCTGTCCTTTGAAAACGCCGTCGCCCAGAAGGGCGCCCCCCAGGGCGAGGTCCAGCCCGAGATCACCGTTCAGGTCAGCCTGGACGCCCGCAAGCGTGGCACCGAGACACAGTTCGAGGTGATCTCGAAATACCGCGTCACCTCGACCAACAAGGCCGACGGCGCGACGCTGTTTTTGGCCGAGCTGGATTACGGCGGGGTCTTCCAGATCGACGGCGTGCCGCAGGATCAGCTGCATGCCTTCCTGATGATCGAATGCCCGCGGATGATGTTCCCCTTCGTGCGCCGGATCATCTCGGATATGACGCGCGACGGCGGCTTCCCGGCCTTCAACATGGATCCGGTGGATTTCGTGGCGCTCTATCGCCAGGAACTGGCGCGCCGGGCGCAGGCGCAGAATCAGGTCCCCGCCGACCAGACCCCGTCCTGATCGCGCCATGGCGGCCCGTCGCCCCCGCGCATGGCAGCGGATGCTGTCGGGCCGCCGCCTGGACCTGCTGGACCCGACCCCCGTCGATATCGAGATCGGCGACATCGCCCATGGTCTGGCCTTCGTCGCGCGCTGGAACGGCCAGACGCGGGGCGACTGGCCTTATTCGGTGGCGGAACATTCGCTGCTGGTGGAACAGATCTTCGCCCGCGACAATCCCGATGCGGAGCCGCGCTGGCGGCTGGCGGCGCTGCTGCATGACGCGCCGGAATATGTCATCGGGGACATGATCTCGCCGGTGAAGGCCGCGCTCGGGGCGGAATACGGGGCGATGGACGAAAGGCTGACATCGGCGATTCACCGGCGCTTCGGCCTGCCCGCGACCCTGCCCATGGCGGTCAAGCGGCGCATCAAGGCGGCGGACCGGATCTCGGCCCGGCTGGAGGCGGTGACCATCGCGGGATTCGCGCCATCCGAGGCGGTGCGCCTGTTTCCCCTGCCCGATGACGACGCGCTGGCGGGGCTGACCATCGCGCTGCGCCCCCCGTCCGAGACGCGGCGGGCCTATCTGGACCGCCACGCCGAACTGATGGGGCTGATCGACGCGATCAGATCTTGAGGTCTTCCAGATCCTTGCCGGCATCCAGGCTTTCCACGACCCAACGCGGTTTGCGGCCGCGGCCGGTCCAGGTCATGGTCGGATCCTCGGGATTGGCGTATTTGGGCGCCACCGAGCCCGCGCGGCGCGGCTTGGCGCCGGTCAGCTCGGCCAGGTTGAAGCCATGTTCGCGGGCCGCTTCCTCGATCGCGTTCAGGGCCTCGCGGCGCTTGCGGTCCTCATAGGAATTGATCGCGCGATCCAGTTTCGTCCGCAGGTCGCGCATTTCCTTCAGGGACATGCTGTCGAAATCGATGCTCATTTTATCCGGTATTCCGTTTTATATGGGTTTATTAAAACCAATATACACCGAATAAGGCGGCAATCAATATGCCGCAAAGAACAGGATTACCGCGGCCCCCGTTTGGCGAGAATACGCTGAAGCGTGCGCCGGTGCATATGCAATCGCCTTGCAGTTTCACTGACATTGCGATCGCATTGTTCATAGACGCGCTGGATATGTTCCCACCGGACCCGATCCGCCGACATCGGGTTTTCCGGCGGGGGCGGCAGCAATTCACCGCTGGATAACAGCGCCGAGGTCACGTCATTCGCATCGGCGGGTTTTGCCAGGTAATCGGTCGCGCCCATTTTCACCGCAGCCACGGCCGTCGCGATGGCGCCATATCCGGTCAGCACGATGATGCGCGCATCGGCGCGCTTGTCGCGCAGCGCCTCGACCACATCCAGCCCGTTGCCGTCCTCCAGCCGCAGATCGACCACGGCATAGGCGGGCGCACGGCGCTCGATCAGCCGCATGGCGCCTGCCACGCTCAGCGAGGTCTCGGGCTGAAAACCGCGCTTTTCCATGGCCCTGGCCAGGCGGGTGACAAAGATCTCGTCGTCATCGACCAACAGCAGCGAGGCGTCAGGGCCGATCTGCAGGTTCATCTCGTCCATAGGGGGCCCTTTCGGAATGTTTCGTTTGCAGATGGGTCCTGACGCGCTTTCGGTCAAACCCCATGCGACAAACTGCCTTATGCGGCTTCGGCATAGCAGGCGACGGTTTCGGCCATGCGTTCGGGATCGGCCTCGCGCGAAAAGAACTCGACGGTTTTTCCGCCGGGCATGACCAGATAGGTATTGGTCATATGATCGACCAAATAGTATTCCTGATCCTCTTCGTCATGGGCCTTGTAGTAATTGCGCCAGCCGCGATTGACGGCGGCGATTTCCTCGTCCGTTCCGGTCAGCCCGATCATCGTGTCGGAAAAGAGTGAGGTGTAATCGGCCAGAACCTCGGGCGTGTCGCGGCGCGGATCGACGGTGACGAAAACCGTCTGCACGTCATGGCCGGCCTCCTGGACCAAGGCCTCGGCCTCGGCATTGCGGGCGGCGTCCAGCGGGCAGACATCGGGGCAGAAGGTATATCCGAAATACAGCAGCGACGGCTTGTCGAAGACCTCGGCCGAGGTCACGCGCCGGCCGTCGTCGCGCGTCAGGGTAAAATCCGTCCCGAAGGCGTCCATGCCCCCCGCCACCGCGCTGCTGGAGCATTGCGCGAAACGGTCGTCGCCGCCGCGCATGGTCAGAAACAGGGCGCCGCCCGCCAGGACGCCGATCGCGGCGGCCGTGCCAATCAGCAGGATTTTCCGGTCAGCCATCGCGGACCTCCTTCGCGTGTCAAATGTGCGCATTGATCGCCCATCCCCGGGCGGGTATCAAGTCCGGGCAATGTCGCAGCCGGGGGACCCGATGACCGCATCCGCCCAGCCCGATGACGCGGCCTTCCAGATCGACCTGCTGGACACGCCCAAGGCCGAACCGATCCGCATGCGCACGCTGGTCCTGCTGCGCTGGTTCGCGATCGGCGGCCAGATGGCGGCGGTGATCGTGGCCTGGACCATGGGCATCGGCTTTCCCAAGCTGCCGGTCCTGCTGCTGGTGGCGGCCTCGGTCACGATGAACCTGTGGCTGTTCCTGCGCCCGCCCAAGCGCACCTCGCCCAAGCGCGCGGTGCTGCAACTGTCCTTCGACCTGGTCCAGATCTCGACCCTGATGGCGCTGACGGGGGGGATGGCCAATCCCTTCGCGCTGCTGGTTCTGGCCCCGGTGACCATCGCCGCCGCCTCGCTGAACGCGCGGCAGGTGCTGGCCTTGGGGCTGGCGACGGTGGCGCTGATCTCGGTCGCGGCGGTCTTCGGCGTGCCGCTGCGCGACCCGGGCGGAGAGATCCTGCGGATGGAGCCGATCCTGGCCTTGGCCCATTGGGTCGCGCTGGTGATCGGGGTGGTGTTCTTCGCGGGCTATGCCCATCGGGTCACGGGCGAGCTGTCGGACACGTCGGGGGCGCTCTTTGCCACGCAGATGGCCTTGGCCCGCGAACAGCGGCTGCAGCATCTGGGCGGCGTCGTCGCCGCCGCCGCGCATGAGATGGGCACCCCCCTGGCCACCATCAAGCTGATCGCGGGCGAGCTGGCGGACGAGTTGCGCGACCGCCCCGACCTGCAGGCCGATGCCGATGCCCTGCGCGACAGCGCCGATCGCTGCGCCGCGATCCTGCGCAGCATGGGGCGCGCGGGCAAGGACGATCTGCACATGCGTGCGGCCCCCCTGCGCGCCGTGCTGGAGGATGCCGCCAGCCCCCATGCCGATCGCGGCCCCGTGGTCGAGATCCTGGGCGACGGCCCCGTCATCCGCCGCGATCCGGGCATCATCCACGCGCTGCGCAACCTGATCCAGAACGCCGTCGATTTCGCCGCCAGCCGCGTGGTGATCGAGGCGCAGGTGACCGCGGGCGCGCTGGTGGTGACGGTGCGCGACGACGGGCCGGGCTATCCGGTGGCGCTGCTGTCGCGGATCGGCGACCCCTATCTAACGCGGCGCGCCGATGCGCAGCGCGGCAGCTACGAGGGAATGGGCCTCGGCCTCTTCATCGCCAAGACCCTGCTGGAGCGGTCGGGCGCGCGGCTGACCTTCGCCAATGGCGGGCCGGGGGCGGTGGTGTCGGTGCGCTGGCCCCTGGACCGCATTCGCGCCCATGACCGCGCCGCCTTGGCGCATAACCCCACCATCGATGCCTGAATGCGTTAACCACCTGTTAAGCCTGCGGCGGGTATCGTGCGAGTGAACTGAACGGGGACGACTCGGTGGATATTCAGGGTGTGGCATTGGTTGTGACGGCGGTCCTGTGCGGGACGGCCTCGGTCATTCTGGCGGTCGCGGCGATCCGGCTGTGGGATGCGTGGCGCCCCGGCCCCCACGGCACCGGCGCCGCCGCGGGGCTGGAGGGCAAGATCCAGCCCATGGTCTTTCTGTTCCGGGCCTCGCGGCTGGTCGATGCCACGCCGCCCGCCCGCGCGTTGCTGGACCGGATCGGCGCGCCGGATGACGACTGGACGCGGCTGATGCGCTGGATCGGGCCGCGCTTTCCCGACGCGCCCGACCGGCTGGCCATGCTGGCGCGCCTTGGCCGGGTCGAACTGATCGGCGAACATGGCACCGGCAGCGCCACCCTGCGCCTGGTGGCCGAGGATCTGGGCGACCGGCTGTGGCGCGTGACCCTGACCGATCCGGGCGCCGATCATGCCGGCATCGTGGTCGACAGCATGACCCTGCAGGCGATGGAGGAGGAATTGCAGCTGCTGCGCGGCGCCTTGGACCAGACCCCGATGCTGGTTTGGCGCCTGGATGCGGATGACCGGGTGACCTGGGCCAATGCTGCCTATCTGCGCCGGGCCGAGGCACGGGCCGACGGCGCCATCGGCTGGCCCTTGCCGCGGCTGATGGATGCGCCGCGACCAGGCACGAACGGCAATATCCGCGGCCGCCGCACCGCGATCGAGGATCAGGGCATCGTGTCCTGGTATGACTGCCACGCCCATCAGATGGGCGATCAGGTGATGATGTTCGCCCTGCCCGCCGATGCGGCGGTGCGCGCCGAACGCAGCCTGCGCGATTTCGTGCAGACCCTGACCAAGACCTTCGCCGACCTGCCGATCGGGCTGGCGATCTTTGACCAGGGGCGGAACCTGCAGCTCTTCAACCCGGCGCTGATCGACCTGACGCGGCTGCCCACGGGGTTCCTGACCGCGCGGCCGTCGCTCTTCGATTTCCTGGACCAGCTGCGCGAACGCCGCATGGTGCCCGAACCCAAGGATTACCGCAGCTGGCGCCAGCATATGGCCAATCTGGAAAGCGCCGCCGCCACCGGCCACCATGTCGAGACATGGTCCCTGCCCGGCGGCCAGACCTATCGCGTCACCGGCCGCCCGCATCCCGACGGGGCCGTGGCGTTCCTCTTCGAGAACATCACCTCCGAGATGTCGCTGACGCGCAAGTTCCGGGCCGAACTGCTGCTGGGGGCGCATGTGCTGGACGGGCTGGACGACGCGCTGGCGGTGTTTTCCAACACCGGCCAGCTGGTCCTGTCGAACCAGGCCTATCGCAGCCTGTGGGGCGCGCCCCCGGCAAACCTGGCCGATGCCGTGGCCGGATGGCAGGCCGCATCCCCCGCGGGACCGGGCTTCCAGGCCCTGCGCGACGCGCTGACGGCGACGGATGCGCCCGCGGCCAGCGGCGCGATGGCCGGACCCCAGGGGGAGTTGCTGGGCTGGACGGTCACCACCCTGTCGGGCGGTCGACGGATGCTGCGCTTCCGCGCGGGATCGGCCCCAGCCATTGCCTCGGCCCAGGCCTTGGCCGCGCTGGATCAGGCGCCCGCGCTGATCCACAGCCTGCCCAATGCGATGGGCGCGGAGTGATCCCCGCGCCCGTCCTTCAGTAATCGCGTTCGAAGAACAACCCGATCGAGCTGCCCCCGTCGCTGCCCACCGATCCCCGCGCGCGCAGCGATTGGGTGATGTCCAGGTTCAGGTTGATGCTGGACCGCCCGCCCTCGCCCACCGACACGTCGGTATAGACGTTTTCCGACAGGTAGCGCCCGGCCCGCAGCTCGATATTGCCGTCATCGTCGGTGGTCAGGTCCAGATCGTCCAGCCCCGCCGATTCGCGCAGGTTGCCAATGATCCCGTCCCCGCCGCGCCCGGCCAGCACCGCGATGGCATTGGCCAGCTGCGCCGCCTGCAGCGGGCTGATGCTGTCCAGGCCCCGCCCGAAGAGCAGCTGGGACAGCACCTCCTCCTGCGGCAGTTCGGGCGAGGATTCGAAGGTGATCTCGGGCTCGCGCACCTCGCCGTCGATGACGATGCGGGTGGTGATGCCGTCGCGCACCGTCTCGGCCACAAGGCGGATCACCGGGACCAGGCTGCCCTGCAGCTCGACCAGGCCCTCGGTCAGGGTGAAGCGGTTGCCCAGCAGATCGACCCGGCCGCGGATCAGCTGCAGGTTGCCCACGGGGATGGCGTCGCGCACCGTCCCCTGGACCCGCAGCCCGCCGCCCAGTTCGGCATCGACACCCCGCCCGCGGATGAAGACGCGGTTCGGTGCGTTGATGACAAGATCCAGCCGCGGCGGATTGGCCGGCGGCGTGGCGGGCGGCCCGGCCAGGCCCGCATCGCGCGCGGCCTGGCTGGGATAGCCCTCCAGCCCGGCGCGGGCGCGGGTGGCGCGGACGGGCGGGCGCTGGCTGCCGACATGGGTGATGTCGGGGATCGGGCGCGATCCGCCCAGACCCGTCGAGGGGATGCGGAACTCGGTCTCGCCCACGTCGATCCGGCCCGACAGCAGCTGGCCCGTGGCCCCGGAACCGCTGAGCCGCAGCTGGCCGTCCAGCACCGTCTGATAGAGCGTCGGGTCACGCACCACGACCTGGTCCAGCACGATGCCGATATCGATCGCGCCATCGGCCAGTGTCACCGGCCCGGACAGGCGGATCCGCCCCCCGGCCGAGACATCCGCCCCACCATCGACCTGGATGCGCCCACCCTGGAACGCCGCGGTGACGTCGATCCCCTCCAGCCGCAGGCCCAGGCCGGGATCGGCCAGCTGGCCGTTCTGCAGGCGGACCTGGCCGGTCAGCGACTGGATCCCCGGCGGGCCCTGCAGGCGCAGGTTGATCGCCAGCGGCCCCGACACGCTGCGGGTCCGCAGCGAGGTATTGGCCAGCGCGGAATCCGCCCCGCCCACGATCCCAAGATCGGCGGTCGATCCGTCGCGCGCCGCGCTGCCTTGGATGCGCAGGTCGGTATTGCCGGGCGCTGTGGCGCGCAGATCGACCAGCACCGTGGGCCCTTGGTCGCGGATCGTGCCCGCCACCGTCACCGGCCCGGGGAATTCCGGCACCAGGATGCCCAGATTGGCCAGCCGCGCATCGACATTCACCCCCGCCGCGGGCGATCCGTCCGCCGTCACCCGCAGCTGCGGGTTGTTGACCAGCAGGCGCTGGACCGACGGCCCGTCCGGCCCGAGCGAGGCCGCCAGATCGAAGCTGGTCTGGCCCGCCAGGACCGGATCGACCTGGGGCTGGCCGATGGACAGGCCGCTGGCCGTGCCCGTCGTCTCGATCCGGCGCAGCGCGCCGTCATCGGTGATCCGCGCATCCGCCTGCACCGCGCCCGAGATCCCGTTGCCCAGGAAACGCAGATCGCCCGCATTCACCGTGGCGGTCAGATCGGTCGCCCCGGCCCCCACCCGGCCCTGCGCCCGCGCGGTCAGGCGCGGGTTCTCGACCTGGGCCTGGCTGATCGTGAAGACGCCGTCGCGTTCCGTGCCGGTCACCGTCAGGCGCGTCTCGCCCGCCAAGGCGCCGTCGACCTGGGCCTGACCGAAGGCCAGGTCGCGCCCGGTGCCCGTCACCTGCAGGTCGCGCGCGCCGTCGCCGGCCTCGCGCAGGCTGCCTTGGGCGTCCAGGCTGCCGCGCCAGCCCGCCCCGAAGGGCGCCAGCGAGGCAATCTGCACATCCCCCGTCAGGTCGGTCACGCCGGGGCCATAGACCCCCGCCACCGTCGCCTGCATCTGGTCATTGTCCAGCCGGCCGCGTTCCACCGTCACCACGCCGTCGCGTTCCGTGGCGCGCAGGTCCAGCCGGGTCGTGCCGGTCAGCGCGCCCGCCGCGGGCCCCAGGGACAGGTTTTGGCCCGTGCCGGACAGGTCGATGATGCGGGCGCCCTCCTCCTCGCGCAGGGTGGCGCGGGCGTCGAAGCCGCCGGACCAGTCGGGCCGCACCGCCGCCAGATCGGCCAGCCGGATCGTCGCCACCGCATCCAGCGCGCCGGGCACCAGATCGCCCTGAACCTGGGCCGAGACCTGCGGATTGCTGATCGCCAGGTCCTGGATGCGAAAACCTTGGGCCTCCTCGGCGGCGTTCACGACCAGGTCGGTCCGGCCCGCCAGCAGGTTGTCCAAGGCCTCGATTCCCACGCGCAGGTCCAGGGCCTGGCCGTTCAGGACCAGGCTGCGCTGGTCGCGGGGCCCGGTCAGACGGGCCTCGGCCTCCAGCGCGCCGCCCAGATCGGCGCCCGCATCCGCCAAGGACGGCATGGACAGCCGCGCGGTCACGTCGCTCAGCTCGGTGGCGATCAGGCCCTGCGCCTCGGCCGAGATGCGGGCCGCGTCGAGCGTGAATTCCTCGATCTCCAGCCCGAATTCGTCGCGCCGCGCCTCCAGCACGATGGTGGACCGCCCGCCCAGCAGGCCGTCGACCTGCGGCTGGTCCAGGGTCAGGTCGCGCCCCTCGACCCGGGCATCCAGGTCGAAGCTGCGGCCCAGTACGATGTAGTAGCCCTGCAGCGCCACATCCGCGGCCCCGGTCAGCGACCGCCCGGCCAAGGTCGACAGGCGCGACAGGTCGGTATAGCGGGCATCGGCATCCACCGACAGCGTGATGCCGCTGCCCAGGCCCGAGACCAGGAAATAGCCGTCGAAGCCGTAATCCGACCCGGTGATGGCGAAATCCTCGATCGCCAAGGCATTGCCGGGGGTGAAGGTGAAGGCGGCGCGTCCCTCGACCGTGCTGCCCACGGCCTCGGCCAGGCCGGGGTCGCGGAAGGTCATCTGGCGGGTCGCGAAATCCAGCTGGCCGGTCACCTCGGACAGGCTGCCGTCGTCCTGCACGACCTGGCCCGCCCCCGACAGATCCACCGCGCCAAGCGCGACCCCGTCCAAGGTCAGCGCGCCGACAAAGCCGTCCAGCGTCCAGCCCTCGCCCTCGGACGCGTCATAGTTCAGCGCCAGGCGCCCCGATTCCACGGTCGTGGCCTCGCCCGCAAAGGGCAGGGGCACGGGGATCACGGTCGCGCCCGCGTCGCGGCCCAAGGTGACCATCAGCTCGGCCAGTTCCGGCGCGGATTGGTCATTGGTGGACAGCGACCCCGCGATGCGCAGGGCATCGGTCCGGATGTCCAGCCGCGGGATGCTGAGCCGCCCGGTCTCGGCCCGGAACCCCTCGGCCAGCAGCTGGGTGTTGGTGCCGAAGAAGGCGCGGTCCTGGGGCCGCAGCAGGCTGGCCACGTCGCCGCCCAGCTCGAACCGGAACCCGGTGCCGGGGGTGGCGTCGGCATCGGTCGTGCCCATGGCGCTGACCTGGCCGGTGATGCGCGGTTGGCCGTCGGTGGCCAGGCTGATATCGGTGACGAAATCGCGCAGCTCGCCCTCGCCGCTGATCTGGGCGGTCAGGGCGGGGCGGTCATGGATGCCGACCAGATTGGCCAGGATGCCGTCCGCGGCCTCGTCCAGCCCCAGGTTCAGCCGCAGGACCTGCGAGACGTTGGAAAAGGCCGTGTCCAGCACGAACTGGCCGCGCGGCCCGTCCAGCCGGTCGATGGTCAGCTGGGCCTGGCCCTCGCCCCCCTCCAGGCTGAGGCCGCCATCGATGCGCAGCGCGGCCTCGACCCCGATCACGGGTTCGCCCAGCATCACCCGGTCGGCGCGGATCTGTTCGATCATCAGCGCGACGGGCAGTTCGGGCAGGGCAAAGACCGGCGCCTCGGCCTGGACGGCGGGGGCGTCGGATTGCGCCATGCGCGGCAGCAGGATCTCGCGCGCGGAGAGTTCGGCGATCTCGATCCGGCGGCGCAGCAGGGCCGAGCGGTTCCACTGGATCGCCCCGTCGCGCAGCGTCAGCCAGGTGCCGTCATCATCCGAGATGCGGATCTCGCGGAAGGTGGCGCGCGAGGAGAGGGCGCCCTCGAACCCCTCGATCACGACCTCGCGCCCGGCATCGGACAGGTTGCGTTCCAGAAGCCCGGTCAGGAAGCCGCGGTCGTCATCGACCGTGGCGCTCAGCTCGGCGACGCTCTGCGCCAGGACCGACAGCGGAAAGACCAGGGCGACGAGGATGATCCAGAACCTGCGCATCAGAATGCCTGCCCCAATCCAAGGTAAAGTTGAACGCCGCTGCCGGTATCGCCGCTGACCGGCCCGGCCACGTCGAAGCGCAGCGGCCCGATCGGCGTGTCATAGCGGATGCCGATGCCGGCGCCGGCGTGATCATCGGCCGTGCCGTCGAACCCGCCCTGAGTCCAGACGCGGCCGTAATCGGCAAAGGCCACCAGGCCGATGCGCTCGCGCAGCTGAAAGCGCAGCTCGGCCGTGGCGCTGGCGACCGACAGGCCGCCGGTCTTGATCGGGCCGTCCGGGCCCTGGATCTCGGTCACGCCGAGCGACTGGAACGGATGGCCGCGCACCGTCCCGCCGCCGCCGGAATAGAACAGATAGTTGCGCGGCGTCGTCTCGATCGCGGTGCCCAGCACGCTGCCCGCGCGGGCCCGGCCCGCCAGCGTCACCCGGTCATCGGCAAAGGAGGCATAGGCCCGCCCCTCGCCCAGCATGCGCAGCCCGGAGCTGGTCTCGGAGAGGCCGGTGAAGGGGGTCACGTCCGCCGACAGCCAGTATCCGCGCCGCGCGTTGTTGGGTTCGTCGCGCTGGTCCCAGATCACGTCCATCGGCAGGGCCAGGACCTTGAAATCGGTTTGGCCATTGGCATCGAACACGCGCGAGAACCGGTATTGCACCGCCCCGTTCGCGGTCAGCCGGTCGCTGAAGATATGGTTCGCGCCGATCCCGATCGTGGCCAGGTCCTCGCTGTAATCCTCCTCGCGCATGCGGGCCAGTTCGGTTTCCACATAGGCGGTGGTGTCGGGGGTCAGCGTCGCGGGCCGGTCCAGGCGGATCGTCAATTCGTCGTCGCGGCCACTGGTCTGGGACCCGATATCCTTGATCCGGCCGTCGATGCGCAGCCGTTCGCCGCCGCCCAGCAGGTTGCGGTGCATCCAGTAGGCCGAACCCTGGAACCCGTCCGTGCTGGAGATCTCGAACCCGAAGCCGACGCGGCGGGGGGCCTGTTCGATCACCGTCAGGTCCACGTCCAGCGTGTCGCCGGGGCCGATATCGTCGGCCTCCTGCAGGGTGATGGCGGAAAAGACGCCGCTGCGGCGCAGGCGGGCGCGGACGCGGTCCAGCTCCTCGGGGTCGAAGCGCCGGCCCTCGGGAAAGCCCGCGATCTTGCGCAGGCGGCGTTCGTTCAGGCGCTGGTTGCCGCTGACCGACATCTGCCCGAAGGTCAGCGACGGGCCGGGGCTCAGCGCGATGCGGCTGTCCACGCGGGAGGCGTCGTGATCGGCCGTGATCTGCTGGTCGGCGATATCGGCCTTGGCATGGCCCACGGCGCGCCAGCCATCCACCCCCGCGATGGCCGCGCGGCGCATGACGCCCGTGCCCGCGACCTGATCCGCGGCATAGCCCGCGGGAATGTCGCTGCCCGGCGCGACCGGCGCGATCTGGGCGCGCGAGAACCGGAAGACCGGGCCGGGATCGACCGCGACCACCACGCGGGCGACCTGGTCGGGACCGTCCAGGGGGGCGACCTCGGCAGCCTCGACCCCGTCCAGGGTGATGCTGACCGAGGCGTCGTAATAGCCCTCGTCATAAAGCAGCCCCAGCACCCGGGCGTAATCGCCCCGCGCGGCGGCCAGGATGTCCTGTCCGGTGATGCGGTCCTCGGCCAGGGCGCCGGTGATCAGCAGGGTCTGGCGCAGCTGGCGCGACAGCCCGTCGGGATCGCCCGCGACACGGACATCCAGCGCGACCGGCCCTTCGTCCTGGGACCGCCCGAACAGGCCCGAAAAGGGCGACGAGCTTTGTGCATGGGCCATGGCCCCGCCCAAGGCCGTCGACGCCACCAGCATCGCCCCAAGATATCGCCGCATCTGCACCCTGCCCCGCCCGTTCTTGTTTGTTCGGGCAATAGGAGCAGGATCGAGCCCGCGAATCCACCCGTCATCGGGGAATTTCGCTCACCATCGCGGCACGGTGACCGCTTGGGCAGAGATCAGCCGAGCGCCGCCAGACAGCCCTGCAGCGCCGCCATGTCGTCGCGGATCAGGAAAACCGGCGTGTTTTCCGGGATGTGGCGCATGTGATCCTCGCACAGGAAGGCCGGCTCGAAGATGCCCATCCGGTCGGCGATGCTGCGGCCCACGCTGCCGGCCAGAAACAGCCCCTCCAGCGGCATGAAGCGCAGCGACAGTTCCCGACAGAGCAGCCCGACCAGTTCCGCGAACAGATCATAGGTCGCCACCGCCTGCGCATCGCCGGATTCGGCGGCGCGGGCGATATCCTCGCTGCGGACCGCGTCGGTGCCGGTCAGGGCCGCGTGCAGACGCGATAGCCCGCGCCCGGCAAAGGTCTCCTCGGTGGAAAAGAAGCCGACCGCCTTGTCGCCGACACGGTCCTGCAGGCGGGCCATGATGTTGGCGGGCAGGTGGGTGTGACCCTCCTCGGCCTCCAGCACGGTGATGGCGCCGCCGGGCAGCACCCGCACCGCGCAGACGTTGAAGCCCGTGCCCAGCCCCACGACCAGTGCCTGGCCGTTGCGGGCCCGGCCTTGGGGCGCCGCGCGCAGCGTCGTCAGCTGATCGCCCGACAGCGCGGGCGTGGAATAGCCCAGGGCCGACAGGTCGTTGATCAGCCGCACCTGGTCGGCATCGGTCAGCCGCGCCAGCGCGTCCTCGTCAAAGGACCAGTCGCGGTTGGTCAGCCGCGCGCGCCCGCCGCTGACCGGCCCCGCCACCGCGATGCACATGGACGAGATGTTGGGCTGATGCTGTTCGGCCATGAACTGGCGCACCACGTCGTCGAAGCTGGCAAAGTCGTCACCCTTGAACCGCGTGACCGTGCCGGCATCGATGGACCCGTTGCGCGCAATCGCCAGACGCGCATTGGTGCCGCCCACATCGCCCAGAAGCATCGCCATCCCGTCATTCCCCTCAGTTCAGTCGCTGCCCATCCTTAGGCGAGAAATACGACACTTTCGAGAGGTCGAATGCCAGCGGGAAGGGCTGGCGCGCCTGGACCGCGCTTTCGGCACGCAGACGCGCGGTGACCGCCTTGCCGCCCAGCTGCGTCACCGCGAAGGTGTCCGCGCCCGCGGGCTCGACGATGTCGATCATCACCTCGCCGCCCGCACCCTGCGCGGTGCCGGGCAGATGGGCGTTGCCGGTCGCCTCGTGGATGTCCTCGGGGCGCACGCCCAGCACGATCTCGGCAGGCAGGTCGCGGGCCACGGGGTCGGTGATGACCAAGGGGGCGGCGCCGTCACGCGCGATCTCGATCCGGGTCTGGCCGCTATCCGCGCGCACGCGGGCCGGGATCAGGTTCATCGCCGGGCTGCCCATGAAATCGGCCACGAACATGTTGGCGGGCTTGTTGTAGATCTCGGCCGGGGTGCCGATCTGCTGGATCACGCCGCCCTTCATCACCACGATCTTGGTGGCCAGGGTCATCGCCTCGATCTGGTCATGGGTGACATAGACGATCGAGGCGTTCAGGTCCTGATGCAGCTTCTTGATCTCGGTCCGCATCGACACGCGCAGTTTCGCGTCAAGGTTGGACAGCGGCTCGTCGAACAGGAACAGTGCCGGGTCGCGGACCAGGGCGCGGCCCATGGCGACGCGCTGGCGCTGGCCGCCCGACAGCTGGCCGGGCTTGCGATGCAAAAGCGGCTCGATCTGCAATTGCCGCGCGACCTCGGCCAGCTTCTTCTCCTGGGTGGGCTTGTCGACGCCGCGGACCTTCATGCCGAAGGTGATGTTCTTGGCCACCGACATGGTCGGGTAGAGCGCATAGGACTGGAACACCATGGCGATGTCGCGGTCCTTGGGGGACACGCCCGTCACGTCGCGATCGGCGATGCGGATGGCGCCGCCGGTGATCGGCTCCAGCCCTGCGATGCAGTTCAGCAGCGTCGATTTCCCGCAGCCCGAGGGCCCGACCAGGACCAGGAAGTCGCCCGGCTCGATCGCGATGTTGATGTCATGCAGGATATGGGTGTCTCCATAGGCTTTCTGCAGATGGTCGATTTCGAGGATCGGCATGGGATCACCCTTTCACGGAACCGGCGGTCAGGCCGCGGATGAAGTATTTCCCGGCGACGACATAGACCAGCAGCGTGGGCAGGGCCGCGATGATCGCAGCCGCCATGTCCACGTTGTAGGCCTTCACGCCGGTGGTGGAGTTGACGATGTTGTTCAGCGCCACGGTCACGGGCTGGCTGCCCGCCCCGCTGAACGACACGCCGAACAGGAAGTCGTTCCAGATCTGCGTGAACTGCCAGATGACCGAGACGGTGATGATCGGCAGCGAGATCGGCAGGAAGATCGACCAGAAGATGCGGAAGAACCCCGCCCCGTCGACCTTGGCCGCGCGGACCAGCTCCTGCGGGATGGTGACATAGTAGTTGCGGAAGAACAGCGTCGTGAAGCCGATGCCGTAGATCACATGGACGAAGATCAGCCCCGGAATGGTGCCCGCCAGCCCCATCAGGCCCAGCATCTGCGCCATGGGCAGCAGCACGACCTGGAACGGGATGAAGCAGCCGAACAGGATCATCGCAAAGAACAGGTTCGCGCCCTTGAAGCGCCATTGCGCGAAGACATAGCCGTTCAGCGCCCCCACCACGGTCGAGATCATCACCGCCGGCACCGCCATCAGCACCGAATTCCAGAAGAACGGGCGCAGGCCTTCGCACTGGGTGCCCGCGCAGGCGGTGGACCAGGCCTCGATCCAGGGGGCGAAGGTGATCTGGCGCGGCAGGGCCAGCAGGCTGCCGGTGCGGATCTCCTCCAGGCTTTTCAGCGAGGTGGTCAGCATGACGAAAAGCGGCATCAGATAGAACAGGGCGAACAGGATCAGCATCCCGTAAAGCCCGATGCGCAGGACGGTGTTACTTGTCATTGCGGGGCCTCAATTCGCTGTAGAGATAGGGGACCACGATGGCGAAGATGACGCCCATCATGACCATCGCGCTGGAGGCCGCCTGGCCCAGATCGCCGCGCGAGAACGCCATCGCATACATGTAGGTCGCGGGCAGGTCGGTCGCATAGCCGGGGCCGCCGCCGGTCAGCGCGATGACCAGATCGAAGGCCTTGATGGCCAGATGCGCCAGCACGATGAAGGCCGACAGGAAGATCGGCGCCATGGTCGGGATGATGATCGCGGAATAGATGCGATGCGTGGGGATGCCGTCCACTTGGGCGGCGCGGATGATCTCGGTGTCCACGGACCGCAGGCCCGCGAGGAACAGCGCCATGACAAAGCCCGAGGCCTGCCAGACCGCCGCCAGCACGATGGTATAGATCGCCATCTCCGGGCGGATCAGCCAGTCGAAGGTGAAGCTTTCCCAGCCCCAGCCCCGGATCGCCTCCTGGATGCCCAGGCCCGGGTTCAGGATCCATTTCCAGGCCGTGCCCGTCACGATCAGCGACAGCGCCATGGGATAGAGATAGATGGTGCGCAGCACGCCCTCGGCGCGGATCTTCTGGTCCAGAAAAATCGCCAGGAACAGCCCGATCGCCATCGAGATCACGATGAAGAGGCCGCCGAAGATGAACAGGTTGTTCATCGCCACGTCCCAACGCGGGGCGGCGAACAGCCGCTCATACTGCGAGAATCCGTCCAGCTCGTAGCGCGGCATCAGCCGCGATCGCGTCAGGCTGATCCAGGCCGTCCAGGCGATGAAGCCGTAGACGAAGACCATGATCGCCACGAAGGACGGCGCCAAGACCAGCTTGGGCACGTTGCGTTCAAGCCATTCCATTTCCGGTAACCCCCAAAGAAAGACCCCGCGCCCGCGATCCGGGGCGCGGGGTCGTCAGGCCGTGATCACATCGCGTTGGCGACGGCGTCGGCCAGCTGCTGCACGGCGTCATCCGACGACATGTCGCTGTTGAAATGCGCGGTCACCACATCGGTGATCGCACCCGCCTGCGCGCCGCGCAGCGCCATGCCATGGGCATAGCTGGGCAGCAGCGAGCCGCTTTCCGCATCCGCCGTCATGTCGGCATTGGACTGTTTCGCGCAATCGTCGAAATCGTCCAGCGCCACGTCGGTGCGCGCCGGGATCGAGCCCTTGTTCAGGTTGAACGTGTGCTGGAATTCCGGCCCCATGATCAGGCTGGCCAGCAGGGCCTGGCCGTCCTGGGCGTCCTGGCCGCTCAGCTCGAAGAAGGCGAAGCTGTCGACATTGTAGAGGAACCCCTCGCCCGGGGTCGGCGCGCAGACGAAATCGACGCCCGGCTCCTTGCCGGCGGCCAGGAATTCGCCCTTGGCCCAGTCACCCATCACCTGGAAGGCGGCCTCGCCGTTCATGACCATGGCGGTGGCCAGGTTCCAGTCGCGCCCCGAGAAGTTCGGGTCCACATGGCCGCGGATCACGCGCATCTGGTCGAAGACGGCCTTCATGGTGTCCGAGGTCAGCGCCTCGGGGTCCAGATCGACCAGCGCCTGCTGGAAGAATTCCGGACCGCCCAGGCCCAGCACGACGGTCTCGAAGACGGTCGCGTCCTGCCAGGACTGGCCGCCATGGGCCAGGGGCGTGACGCCCGCCGCCTGCAGCGTCTCGGCGGCGGCGTTGAATTCCTCCCAGGTGGTGGGCATCTCGATGCCATGCTCGTCCAGGATCTGCTTGTTGCCCCAGATCCAGTTGACGCGGTGCACGTTGACGGGCGCGGCGCACCACTGGCCCTCGCATTTCATGTGCTCGGCGATCTGTGCGGGCAGCACATCGTCCCAGCCATTCTCCTCGGCGACGGTGCCGATATCGGCCAAGCCCGTCTCCTCGTACCATTCCTGGATCGCGGGGCCCTTCAGCTGGACGGCGGTGGGGGCGTTGCCGGACAGGACGCGGGCGCGCAGGGCGGTCATCGCGGCATCGCCGCCGCCGCCGGCCACGGGCATGTCGGTCCAGGTGCCGCCTTCGGCCGCGAACTGTTCCTGCAGGACGGCGACCGAACGGGCCTCGCCGCCCGAGGTCCACCAGTGCAGCACCTCGGCCGTCGGGTTCGCCATGGCGGGCGCGGCCAGCATCACGGCGGTCGAAGCCGCCAGAACGGATTTCATGTTCATGGATCCTCCCAGATCATTCCCGCGCGGATTCGATGATCCGCGTGTGTCCGACACAATGCCAAAGCCCCCGCCATGCGCGCAACGCAGTCCAGCCATGCAAAACCCAGTTTTCCGGGGCATTCGTTACAAACTGTTACGCAACCCCCGCCCCGGTGCTAGAACCCCCGGGGAAGGAGCCGCCGATGAGCCTGCACCGCATCCTGCTGGTCGAAGACGATGCCGACATGGCCGCCATGCTGGCCGCCTATCTGCAGCGCCACGGGCTGCACGTGACCTGCGCCGACAGCCGCGCATCCGCCTTGGCGGCGCTGGCATCGGGGCGGGTGGACCTGATCCTGCTGGACGTGTCCCTGGGCGCGGATGACGGCGTGGCGATCTGCGCCGAGATCCGCCGCGCCATGGACGTGCCCATCATCATGGTCAGCGCGCTGTCGGCCGACCATCAGCGCATGGCCGGATACGAGGTCGGCGCGGACGACTACATCGCCAAGCCCTTCAACCCCGACCTGGCCTTGGCCCGCATCCGCGCGGTGCTGCGCCGGGCGGGTCGCGCCCCCAGCCTGTCGCATCGCCGCCGCGACGGGGTGATGCGCTTCGGCGGCTGGCGCTATGACGCGCGCCATGACGAGGTGACCGCCCCCGGCGGCTGGCAGGTCAGCCTGTCGGCGCGGGAAACCGCCTTGCTGCGGGTCTTTCTGGCCAATCCGCTGGTCCCCCTGACCCGGGACGAGATCGCGGCCGTGATGGATGACGGCGATTCGCCCGCGGGCGCCGCATCGGGCGGGCGCGCAATCGACATGCTGGTGACGCGCCTGCGGCAAAAGACCGACCCCGCGCTGATCCGCACCGAACGCGGCACCGGCTATGTCTGGACGGCCGAGGTCGCGCGCGATGCGCCGTAGCCTGCGGATGCTGGCCAGCCTGTGGGTGGTCCTGGCGATGCTGGCGGGCGGGGCGGCGGTCTGGCTGTGGATGTCCAGCAACGCCGCCTGGCGCGCCCATCTGGACCAGGCCTATATCGCGGGCCTGGCGCTGCATGACAGCGTGGAGAACGGCAGCATGCTGCCCCCCGGCATCCGCATGATCCCCCAGGCCGCGGCGCCCGACCTGCCATCGGGCTGGCGCCAGACGCTGCTGACCCTGACCGGGGGCGGGCGGCCGGACCTGACCCGGGGCCGGCGCATCCAGATCCGCATCCTGTCGCCCGACATCCAGTATCCCGTCGCCGGGGTCCAGAGCTTCGGCGGCGGCAGCCAGGCGGCGGGAATGGCGTCGGTCACCCGCGCGCTGGCGCAATATTGCAGCCAGCCGCGGCTCTACGTCCAGTCGGGGGACGGGCCATGGCTGGCGGTTGACGGATCGCAGGTCTGGGGCTGCGACGCGGCGCCCGCGGACAGGCGGCTCTGGGCGGCGGGGCTGGCAGTGGCGGCGCTGGCCCTGCTGCTGGGCTGGGTGGCCGAGGTCTCGGGCGCCTTCGCGACCTTTGCCGCCGCGCTGCGCGATCACCGGGCGCGCAACGCCGCCCTGCCCGTCGGCGGCGCGGCCGAGCTGCGCCAGACCGCCGAGGCGGTGAACGCCTATGTCGCCCAGGACCGCGCCGCGCTGGAGAACCGCGCCCTGGTCCTGTCGGGGGTCAGCCATGACCTGGGCACCCCCGCCACCCGCCTGCGCCTTCGCTGCGCGATGATCGAGGACGACGCCCTGCGCGGCCGCCTGGAACGCGACATCGACGAGATGACGACCATGATCGACGGCGTGCTGACCTATACCCGCGCCGAGATCGGAGCCGAACCCTTCCGCCGCCTGTCCCTGACATCGCTGGTCGAGGCGGTGGTCGCCGATTACCAGGATGTGGGCCTGCCGGTGACGCAGCGCCCGTCCCCGCCCGCACCCGCCCGTGCGGGGACGCTGTTCTCGCGCACCTCCAGCAGGCCGATGGCGGACGGGGCGGCGCTGCTGATGCGCGGCCAGCCCACCGCGCTCAGGCGGGCGCTGACCAACCTGATCGACAATGCCCTGAAATACGGGCGCGAGGCGCAGGTCGTCACCGGGGCCAGCGCCGACGAGGCCTGGATCGCCGTCACCGATCGCGGATCGGTCCTGACCCGCGACGACATGGAGCGTCTGACCGGGGCCTTTCAGCGCGGTCCCAATGCAGGGACCGCCGGGGGGGTCGGGCTGGGCCTGGCGATCGTGTCCACCATCGCCGCCCAGCATGGCGGACGGCTGGAATTCCACCGCGCGGAATCAGGGCTGGAGGCGCGGCTGATCCTGGCCCGGAACTGGGCCTAGGCGCCCCGCGCAACGCAGCGTCCCGGCACGAACAGGGAACCCCACGGGCGAAATCCGCGTTTTTCCCTGCAATTCGCAAGGAAGGACCACGACCATGACCCGCGCAGACCGCATCGTTCGCCTTGGCCTGGCCGGCGCCGTCGCGCTGCTGGGAACCCTGCCCGCCGCCGCGCAGCCCGTCCAGGCCTGGAGTGCGATGGAGGGCGTCGAACCCGCCACCCTGCTGCAGGACATCCGCGACATGCCCCTGTCCGAGGTGGCCATCGACGACCAGCCCTATTGCGCCGACGATTTCGAGATCGCCTTCACCCTCAGCCATGATTTCGGCGAGGAGCCGATCGAGACCGCCGGCGCCCAAGGCACCGAACTGTGGGGGTCGGACCTACTGGGCACCTGGACCTTGGTCGCGCCCCGCGACAACGAGACCAGCTGCATCATCGCCAGCGGCGTCGGCTATTCCGACGACGAGGGCGTGGATACCTATTTCACTGTAGCAGGCCTCTGACCGCCGCGCGTCATTTCCTTGATCGCCGCCACATGATCCGCCGATGCCGCCAGTGCATCGGCGGTCAGCGTCTGCGCGGTCTCCATCAGGTCGGGCTGAGCGACGATGCGGTCCACCAGGCCCCATGACAGGGCCTCGGGCGCCTCGATCCGCGCGCCCGCCATCAGGATCATCCGCGCCCGCGCCGGACCGACCAGCGCCGCCAGCCGCGCCGGATCGGCGGGCTGCGGCAGGAACCCCAAACGCATCACCGGATAGAAGAACCGCGCCTCCGGCACCGCCAGGCGCAGGTCGCAGGCCAGCGCCATGCCGAAGGCCCCGCCCGCCAGCGTGCCGTTCAGCGCCGCGACCGTCAGCGCGGGCAGGCGGTCGATCGCCGATGACAGCGCGTCCCATTCGGGGGCCGTGGCCAGACCCGCCCGCGCCTCGTCCAGATCGGCCCCGGCGGAAAAGACCCTCCCTGTCCCCGTCAGGATCAGCGCCCGGCTGCGCAGGCGCGCCGCATCGGCCAGCGCGTCGATCAGATCGCGCAGCATCGCCCCGGTCAGGGAATTGGCCTTGTCGGGCCGGTCGATGGTCAGCAGGGTCAGCCCGTCGTCATGGCGGCAGCGGATCACGATATGTTCCCTTTCCCTTTTCCCGCCACTATGTCAGGACTTTGGGCGAATGCGAGGTTTGCGAAAGGTATCCGTGATGAACCGTCCCCATGCAACCACGGCCTTGGCCAGTTCCGCACTGGCCCTGATCCTGGCGGCGGGCCCCGCCCTGGCCGATGTCACCCCCGCCGAAGTCTGGCAGAACCTGCGCAGCAGCTATGAGCAGATGGGCTATCAGGTCGATGTCGGCGCCGAGGATGCCTCGGACCAGGCGCTCAGCCTGACCGACGTGGTCCTGCGCAGCCAGGCCGATGGCCAGGACGCCCCCGACATGGCCTTCACCATGCCCCGCATCGACCTGATGCCGGTGGGCGACGGCACGGTGCGTTCGGTGATCGAGGGCCAGATGCTGCTGGAGATGCGCAACCGCGACGCCGAGGGCGGCCCGGCCGGGTTTGCCCTGACCATGGACGCGCCCGGCAACGAGACCCTGTCCTCGGGCACGCCCCAGGACATGCGCCACGACTATGTCATGCCCAGCATGACCCTGCAGGGCCGCGCCCTGGACGACGAGAACGAGGTGCCGCTGAACGCGACCCTGACCAATGTCACCGGATCGCAGAGCGTCACCACCGGCGATGACGGGGCCAGCGCCCAGACCTATACCGGCCGTGCCGACCAGCTGACCATGAACATCGCCGCCGCCGGCCCCTCGGATGTCGAGGGCGAGGACGGCGAGGCTGACGGCGAGGCTGGGGGCACGGACCGCTTCACCGCCGAATTCACCATCGCCGATCTGGAGATCGAGGGTCAGGGCAACAGCCCCGCGGGCCAGACCGATTTCAACAACCGCCCCTCCGAGGCGCTGCAGGCGGGTTTCGCCGCGGGCGGCACGGTGGGCATGGGCGCGACCAGCGGCAGCTTCACCGCGACCAGCCGGATGGCCGATGGCGAACAGCGGGACAGCGCCGGCAGCTTCGAGGCCGCATCGGGCAGCCTGGCCATCGGCATCGGTGCCGAGGGCCTGTCCTACGAGGGCGGCCTGACCGACATCCGGACGCGCATCACCTCCAGCGACATGCCCTTTCCCATCGCCTATGCCGCGCGCGAGAACCGCTTTCTGCTGAGCATGCCGGTCCTGGCCGGGGACGAGGCCCAGCCCTTCGCGCTGCGCTATGTCCTGGACGGGCTGATGCTGGATGACGAGGTCTGGGCGGCGCTGGACCCCGAAACCGCCCTGCCCCGCGACCCGGCCAGCCTGACCGTCGATCTGTCGGGCGAGGCGCTGGTCACGCGCAACTTCCTCGACACCGAACCCGAGGCCGATGCCGATCCGCAGGAGGCCCCGCCCGTGCCGCTGCTGCCGCGCAGCCTGACGATCAACGACCTGTCGCTGGCCGCCCTGGGCGCCAGTGCGGATCTGTCGGGCGCGCTGACCTTCGGCGACGATCCCAGCCAGCCGGTGGGCAGCCTGACGGGCAATTTCGCGGGCATCAACGGCCTTCTGGACCGGCTGGTCCAGATGGGCGTCCTGCCCCAGGACCAGCTGATGGGGCCGCGCATGATGATGGCGATGTTCGCCCGTCCCGTGGATGGCGACCCCGACCGCCTGCAGACCGAGATCGAGTTCCGCGAGGGCGGCTCGATCTTCGCCAACGGCCAGCAGATCCAGTGATCGGCTGACATGACGCGGGGCCGGGGCGATCGCCGCCCCGGCCCCGATCCTTCATACCCACGGAACATCGCGATGCCAGACGCCCAGAACGACCCCGACCGCCTGCCGCGCCTGGCCGAGGCGCTGGTCGCCGCCGCCCGCAAGGCCGGGGCCGACCAGGCCGACGCGCTGGCCATCGACGGCCGCTCGGTCAGCCTGGATGTGCGCGGCGGCGCCTTGGAACAGGCCGAACGCGCCGAGGGGATCGAGATCGGCCTGCGCGTCCTTCTGGGCGGGCGGCAGGCGGCGGTGTCATCGTCGGATCACGGCGCGGAGGCGATCGCCCAGATGGCCGAACGCGCCGTCGCCATGGCGCGCGAGGCGCCGGTGGACGACACCCTGGGCCTGGCCGATCCCGGCCAGCTGTCGGACCGGCGCGACGCCCAAGGGCTCGACATCGCCGAACCCGGCCCCGAACCCGACCCCGCCGCGCTGGAGGCCATGGCGCTGGAGGCCGAGGCCGCCGCCCTGTCCGTCGCGGGCATCACCCAGGTCGAGGCCGCCCAGGCCGCCTATAGCCGCCGTCGCATGTGGCTGGCCGCCTCGAACGGGTTTTCGGGCGGCTATGCGCGCACCGGCCATTCCCTGTCCGTCATCGCCATCACCGGCGAGGGCCTGGGGATGGAGCGCGACTATGCCGGGGAAAGCCGCGTCTTTGCTGCCGATCTGCCCGACCCGCGCCAGATCGGCCTGCTGGCCGCGGAACGCACGCTGGAACGGGCGGGCGCGCGCCGCCCGCCGACCGGGGCCTTTCCGATCCTGTTCGACCGCCGCGTCTCGGCATCGCTGATCGGGCATCTGCTGGCGGCGGTGAACGGATCGGCGGTGGCGCGCGGGGCCAGCTGGCTGCGGCGCGAGCTGGGCCAGCCGGTCCTGCCAGCGGGCCTGTCCCTGACCGAGGATCCGCTGCGCCCGCGCTACCCCTCGTCGCGCCTCTTCGATGCCGAGGGCCTGCCGACCCGGCGCCGCGCCATCGTCGCGGACGGCGTTCTTCAGGGCTGGACGCTGGATCTGGCCACGGCGCGCAAGCTGGGCATGGACAGCACCGGATCGGCGGCGCGCGGCCTGGCGGCGGCGCCATCGCCCAGCCATGGCAACACCATCCTGACCCCCGGCACGGCCAGCCGCGACGACCTGATCGCGCGGATGGGGCGCGGGCTGGTGGTCACCTCGATGCTGGGGGCATCCATCAACGGCACGACCGGGGATTATTCGCGCGGCGCCGCGGGCTTCTGGGTCGAGAACGGGCGCATCGCCTGGCCGGTCAACGAATGCACCATCGCGGGCAATCTGCGCGACATGCTGATGACCATCATCCCCGCCGATGACGCCCTGCCATGGCGCGGGACCGAGGTGCCCAGCCTGCTGGTCGACGGCATGACCGTGGCGGGGGCCTGAGCGTGGAGGGGCCCGAGGCGGATCTGTCCCTGCTGGCCCAAGCGGCCGAGGATGCGGGCCGGATCGCCATGGGCTTCTGGCGCCGCGACCCGCGCAGCTGGGACAAGGGCGGCGATGCCGGCCCCGTGACCGAGGCCGACTTGGCCGTCAACGACGCCCTGCAGGCACGGCTGATGGCCGCCCGTCCCGGCTATGGCTGGCTGTCCGAGGAAAGCGAGGCCGACCCCGCCCGCCAGGATGCGCGCCGCTGCTTCATCATCGACCCGATCGACGGCACCCGCGCCTTCATCGACGGGCAGGAGGGGTTCTCGCATTCCCTGGCGGTGGCCCAAGGCGACCGCATCATCGCCGCCGTGGTGCATCTGCCGGTGCCCGGCCTGACCTATGCCGCCCATGCCGACGGCCCCGCGACGCTGAACGGACAGCCGATCCGGCCGTCGGATGCGGGGATCGCGGGGGCGCGGGTGCTGACCTATCGCGCGGTGGCGGATCCGGGCCATTGGCGCGGCGCGGTGCCCCCCTTTCGGCGCGAATTCCGGTCATCGCTGGCTTGGCGGCTGTGCCTGGCGGCCGAGGGGCGGTTCGACGCCGCCCTGTCCCTGCGCGCCGCTTGGGAATGGGACATCGCCGCGGGCAGCCTGATCGCGGAACGCGCGGGCGCGCGGGTCACCGACCGGCGCGGCCAGGCGATGCGGTTCAACAGCGACCGCGCGCAGGTCGACGGGCTGATCGTCGCGGGGCCGCGGCTGCATGGCGCGCTGCTGGACGCGCTGGTCTGAGCGCATCAGATCAGCCGCGACCGCGCCACCTGCAGCAGGCCCAGCCTGCGCAGGCTGTCCACGGGATAGCCCTCGCTGCCCATCAGGTCCAAGGTGAAGTCCGGCTCCAGCCGGCGCAGGGCCATCAGGGCGCGCAACGCCCCTTCCTCGTCCCGGCGCGCAAAGCGCAGCGCGGCCAGGAACCGCAGCGCGGGCCGGTTGTCGGGGGCCAGCCGGTGGACCGCGTCCAGATGCCGGGTCGCGGCATCCAGATCGCCCGCCCGCATCATCGCCACCCCGATCCCCAGATGCCAATTGGCGGGGTTCAGCCCGGACAAGGGCTGGGCCAGGCCCATCTGCGCCTCGGCCGCGGATTCCGCCATCCGCCCCACCCCGGCCAGCGCCCGCGACCATGCCAGCCGCGCCATGGGATTGGCCGGATCGACCAGCACCGCCTGCTGCGCCAGGCCGAGCGCCGCGGCGTCGTGGTCCAACCAGGCCTCGATCACCGAATGGACCGCCAAGGCGGTGGCGTGAAAGGGCGCGGCCCGGCGCGCGCGGGCCGACAGGTCGGCGGCCTCGGCGATGGCCTCGGCCGGGTCGGGGGTCAGGCGCTCATAGGCATGGGTGGTGCGGATCCAGGCGCGCAGCGACAGGCTGACCGCGGGCGCGATCCGGTCGTCCAACCGCCGCAGCATCCGGTCGGCCCGCGCCAGCCGGTCGGGGGTGAAGCTGAACACATCGGCCAAGGACAGCATGCCCCCCGCCAGGCCCCGCCCCTGATCCAGCGCCTGCACCATCGCCAGGCAGCAGCGCCCGACCATCTGGTCCATCCGAGCGCCCATCTGGTCCAGCGGCGATGCCAGGCGCTGCGTGGCCAGGACCCGCGCGCTGCGCGCATGGGTCAGCGTCACCACCACTGACAGCGTCTGCGCGTCGATCCGGGCCATCGCGCCGATGCGGATCGACGCGCGGGCGGGGGGCTGGGTCGTCTCCCATACGGTGACGGGCATCAGGTCGGCGGCCCGGCCCGCGGCCTCGGCCAGGATCATCCGCGCCATCAGCGCCGCCTGATCGCCGCCCGGCACCGGATCGGCCAGCCACAGGTCGGGCAGGGCATCGTCGGGTTCGGGCTGGCGCGCCTCGGCGGCCAGGCGGGCATCGCGCAGCCAATCCTCGAATTCCGGGTCGGGGATGTCCAGATCGGCGGCGAAATCGGGCCTCTGGCCGTCCGGCCCCACCGCGCCGTCCAGATCGACGGCGATCAGGTCCGGGTCCAGCCCCACCCATCCCGGGCCCGAGATCAGCGCCTCGCGATGGGTGCCCAAGGCCAGCCGGATCTCGCGCAGCAGCTGGCGCAGGCTGGCATTGCCCTGAACCGGGTCGCGGTCGCTGAACAGCAGGTCCTGCAGCCGCCCCCGCGCCATGCGCATCCCCCGTGCGGTGCCCAGGACCGCCAGCGCCCCCCGCGCCCGCATCCCCCGCGGGGTCAGCCGGGCGCCCTTGGGGCCTGCGACTGCAACCGGTCCGATCAGGTGCAGGGTCAGCGGTGCCATGTGTTCCGTCCCATCCGGGGAAAAGTCATGCGACATCACGTTAACGTGTGTTAACATGGATTCCTGTTCCCGTTGCATCTTTTTCCCGGTGGGCCCCATGTCGCTCTATCACGCGAAGCATGCGAAATCCGACGATCACGACGATCCCTCCGCCACGCTGCTGGCGGTGGCGCTGATCCGCAGCCGCGAGGCGATCGTGGGGACCGAGGTCCTGACCGCCACCGCCCCGCCGACCCAGCCCGCCCCCGGCATCGCCCGCCTGCCCGCCGAGCTGCGCCTGCCCGTCCTGCGGCAGGAGCTGACCGAGGGCCTGACCGTCACCGCATCCGCCGGCCAGGCCGAACTGGCCTGCCAAGGCGGGCCCTTGGTCACGATCACGGCGCCCGAGGCGCAGGCGTTGTCGGACGCGGTCGAAATGGTCGGCCATTACGCCGAACTGCGCGCCGACCGCTTGGCCGAGATCGAGGTCCAGCGCGGCCCGCTGATCCCCTTCTTCGCCGCCATCCACCCGCTGGAGCCCGCCCGAGACGCCGCCACCCTGGAGGCCCTGGCCTGCGCGCTGGAGGTCGCGACGCCGCTGATAATGCGCCTGAAGCTGGCCCTGGCCTGCCCCCGCCCGGCCGAGCTGTCGCCCGGCATCCAGCCGATGATCGCCAGCCCCGGCCATCCCGCCTATCCCAGTGGCCATGCGACCCAGGCCTTTTGCCTGGCGGCGCTGCTGACGCGGCTGATCAATCCTGCGGCCCCGTTCCGGGCGCGCGACCCGCTGTTCCTGCTGGCCGCGCGGATCGCGGTGAACCGCACCGTGGCTGGCGTGCATTACCCGGTGGACAGCGCGGCGGGCGCGGTCCTGGGCCTGCAGATCGCGGAATGGCTCTGGGCGCGGGGCCAGCAGGGGGCCAGCCTGCAGGGGGCCGGCTTCGACGGCGAAAAATGGATGGACGGCACCCGGCCGCGCGATTTCCACCCCGGCACGCTAGAGGTGCTGATGGGCTGGGGCGACCTGGCGGCCAGCCGCGGCGACCCGTTCACCCCGCCCCAGGCCCCGCTCTGGTCCGATCTGCTGGGCCGCGCGCGGGAGGAGCGCGAGGCGGCCCTCCGATGACCGGATTCGCGCCCCCGACCCCCGTGCCGGACGGGGTGCCGCCCCTGATCGGGGCCTGGAGCCTGCGCCACGGCCTGCCCCTGCCGCCCCCGGCCCCCGATCCGCAGGACCTGGCAAACAGCCTCTTCGCCGACCCGCCCGCGCTGACCGCGCCCGGGCCCATCTGCGCGGTCGCGGGCGATGCGATCCGCCCCTGCCCTTGGGCCGCGCCGCCGCAGGCGGCGCTGATGCCCGATGCCGCCCTGCCCGACCCGCGGGACGGCTGCATCCTGGCGGTGATCGACGACGCGATCCCCTTTGCCCATCAGCGGCTGCGCCTGCCCGACGGGCTGTCGCGGCTGGCGGCGCTCTGGGTTCAGGACGCGGCCTGGTCGGCGCCGCCCGACCTGCCCTGCGGTGCGCAGCTGGATGGCGTGGCGGCCAGCGCCTGGCTGGCCCGGCTGGAGGCCGGGGCGCTGGCCTGATGATCGCAGATCTACCGTCAGGCGGGGCTGGTACGGATGGACCGCCCGAACAGCCAGGGGGCGGGGCTGGCCGGGGGCATGGGGCGGCGGTCACCCTGCTGGCGGCGGGCATGGACCCGGGCGACCCGGATGCGCGGCGCCACCCGCTGATCGGCGTGGCCTTGGCCGCCGCCGTCATCGCCGACAGCGCGGGCACCTCTGCCGAACCCGCGATCACCGCCGCCTTGGGATTCGTCGTCACCCGCGCGCGGATGCTGAATCGCCGGATCGCGGCGGTGCATGGCCTGCCGCCGGGCAGCGTGCGCCTGCCCTTGGTCATCAATCTCAGCCTGGGGCTGACGGCGGGGCCGCGCGACGGATCGACCCGGATCGAGCGGCTGATGGATGCGATCTGCGACCGCAAGGCGGCGGATCTGGGGCCGGTCCATATCGTCCTGCCCACGGGCAATCACCGGGCGGCGCGGATGCGCGCAAGCCTGGCCCCGGGCGGTCACCTGGGCTGGCAGATGCCGCCCTGCGACACGACCCCCACCGTCATCGAGGCTTGGGGCCCGCCCGCATCCCGCCCCCCTGCCTGATCCTGACCCCGCCGGGCGGGCCGGACTGCCCCACGCGGTTCGACCGGCCGGGCCAGTCCTGCCTGCTGATCGACGATCACGGCCGCCGCCTGGCCCAGGCCGTCTGGCAGCGCCATGACGGGGGCGACTGCGTGACCCTGATCGCCGCCCCCACCCAGCCCGGCCCGGCGGGCGGCGATTGGGCCCCGCCCGGCCGCTGGCGCATCGCGCTGGACGGGCCGCCCGGCCCCTGCTGGGCGCTGTCGGTCCAGCGCGACGAGGTGCTGCGCGGCTATCCGCGCGAGGCCCGGCAGAGCTGGCTGGATGACGGGTGCTATCGCGACCAGGACGATCGCGGCTGGCCGATCCTGCGCGACCCGCCGGGCGGGCCGACCCGGGTCCAGCGGGGCGACACGGTCAATGCCTATGCCACGGGCCGCCGCGTGCTGCGGGCCGGGGCGGTGGCGCGGCGGGGCGGCGGGCCGATGCCCTATGCCTCGCTGATCGGGGCGGATCTGGGGGGCGACGTGCTGGTGCCGGTGGACCGGTCGTCCTGCCATCCCGGCATGATCGTGCGCGGGCGCGCCAGCGGGGGCTTCGCGATCATGTCGGGCAGTTCCATGGCCGCGCCCTGGGCCAGCCGCTGGCTGGCGGGCCAACTGGCACGGGGCGCCCGGCCCGCCGACCGGCAGGCGGTGGCGGCGCTGGCCGGGCCGGGTCCCTGCCCCGTCCTACCCGCACCGCCGCAGCGCGGCTGACGGCGCTTTCACGCCGCTTTCACGCGGTGATGCGAATCAGGTCATGCCACAGGGCGCAGGCGCCCGTCACCAAGGGGGATGCGATGATGAAGGACAAGGCCGCCACCGAATTTCAGGACATGCTGGCCGCGCTGCGGATGCTGGGGGCCGACCCGGTGCCGCCGCCGCGCCGCCCGGATCCCGCAGCCTTGCGCCGGCTGGAGCGTGAAAACGCCCTGCTGATCGACCATGCCGAGATGCTGGCCTGCGCCCTGGGCGCCTGCCCCAACTGCTGGGGCATGATCCCCGATTGCGAAGATTGCGGCGGCATCGGCAAGCCCGGTGCCTTCGATCCCGACCGGATCTGCTTTGACCATTTCGTGCTGCCCGTCATCACCCGCGTGCTGGGCCGCGCCGAAGGACTGCCGCAGCGTCCCTGACGCCGCCGCGAAGCCACATCCGCAGTGCAGGGTGTTTCACCAGTGTCTCCCCCGCCTTGTTCCTGCCCGGCGGATGGGGCCGGCGGAGGGTCCGTGACCCCCGCCGGCCTGCCGCTGTTCAGAACAGCGGCGGCAGATCGAAGCTGTCGGTCGCGGGGCGCGTCGTCGCGATGGTACTGCCCGGCCCGGACAGGGTCGCGATCTGCTGGGCCAGGATCGCCACCGCCTGGCTGGCCGCCGCCGCCGTGGTGGCGGGGTTCTGCGCGCCCATCGGCACCCGGATGTCGAAGCTGCGCGCATGGTTGGCACCGCCCCCCGTCAGCCCGTCATCGGCCACGAAATACCGCCCCGACAGGCGATAGGCGCCGTCGGCCTGGGCCAGGGCGCGTTCGACCCGCACCTCGATCCGCCGCGCGGGGGGCTGGGCCAGGGGCCAGGGCTCGCCGATGACCGTCGCGCCGGACACGTCGCTGATCGCGCGGGCCAGTGCCACGGTAAAGGCCCGCGACGGGCTGTCGGCCCACAGGTTGTCCGGGTTCGATCGCACCGCGCCATCCGCGGTCTGGAACGCGACCTCCTGATCCGAGGCGTATTCGGGCAGGGACACGTCCTTCAGCTCGGCCGTGCCGATGCGGTTGGGCACCTGGATCCCGGCCACGGGCGGGTCCAGCAGAAAGCGGCCGGTGCGTTCGGGGTTCGAACAGGCGGCCAGCAGGGCCAGCGAGATCAGGGCGGGAAGGGCGGGCAGGGTCATGGCTTATCGTCCCAGAATGAAGGCGCGGGGGTTGCGTTCGATCAGCCGGGCGACCGATCCGATGGATTGGGTGGCGCGGCGCAGCTCGCGCAGCGCGCCGATCAGCTCGCTGTTGAAGGTCGACCGGTCGCCATAGCTGGCGAACAGCGTGTCCGCCCGGCCCGCCGTCGCCTGCAGCCGCTGGATCAGCGCCGGCAGCTGCTGGACCGACACGGCGATCTGGTCGGCGGCATTGCTGGCCGAATTCAGCGCGTTGTTCAGGCTGCCCGCGGCATTGCCGTCGCGCAGGTCGGTCAGCAGGCCGGTGGCGGCCTCCAGCGTGTTGGACAGGTTGCGCGGCAGCTGTTCGGCATCCTCGCTGCCCAGCATGGATCGCAGATCGGCCAGGATGCCCTCGGCCTGGGCGCTGATCTCGGCAAAGCCGAATTCCTCGATCGAGGCTGCGGCGGAATCGATGCGCTCCACCAGTTCGGGGACATCGGCCGCGGCCTCGGAGACGGCGGTGAAGGCGGCCGAGGCCTCGTCCAGCATCCGCGCCAGGGTCTGGCCGCTTTCCGCTTGGCGCAGATCGCCGGTGATGGCGCTGATATCGGCCAGGGCCAGGCTGCCATCCTCGATCGCGCGGCGCAGGGCGCCCGGGATGGCGCGGGTGTCCTGGGCGCTGGCCAGGTTGGTGATGCTGTCCAGCATGTCGCGGGCCGAGGTCAGCACCTCCTCGATGGGCAGGTTGCCGATGCGGTTCACCAGGCCCTGGGCGCTGCCGGTGAAATCGTCCAGGTCCCCCTCGACCGAGGGCAGCAGCGGATTGGCCCCGCCAAGGTCGATCGCATCGGGTTCGGCATCGGGGATCTGGACCAGCTCGACGATCAGCGTCGTGCCCAGAAAACCCGAGCTGGCGACGCGGGCGCGCAGGCCCTCGGCGACCTCCTCGGTCAGCAGCGCCAGCGCATCGGCCGCTGTCGATCCCTGGCCGAGGCCAAGGCGACGCGGCGATATCAGCATGGTGACCAGCTGGCGCGGGACAGTGTTGCCGGCATCGTCCTGGGTCAGGTTCACGGCCAGATCGGTGACGCGGCCCACGCGCAGGCCCTGGAACTGGACATCCGCGCCCTGTTCCAGCCCCTGCAGGCTGTCGTCGATCAGCATGCCGACGCGCAGCAGGGATGCGTCGTCATCCTCGAACCGGGCGGCGCGGGCGCTGCCCTCATCGGGCTGCAGGGCGAATTCCTGGCCCGGCTGGACCGGGCTGCCGCCGCTGACGAAGGTGTCGAAGGCCACGCCCCCCTGCAGCACGGATGACAGCGAATTCACGTTGAACGCGATCCCCTGGGCGCCCAGGGACAGCGAGAATCCCGACGTGTCCCAGAAGACCGTGGCCGATGTCAGCCGCGCGTCATGGGGCGATTCGACGAAGGCGTCGACGACGACCTCCTCGCCGCCCTCGTTCAGGCGGATGTTCTCCAGCCGGCCGACCTCGACGCCGCGGAACAGGACCGGCGCGCCCTCGGTCAGGCCGTCGGCGCTGTCCATGGTCAGCTGGACCCAGGTGCCGGGCTGATCGCCCCGGATCAGCGGCGGGCGGTCCAGCCCGACGAAGCGGGTGGCGGGTTCCGACACATCGGCATCCCAATAGCCCTCGATGAAGGCGCCCGACAGGACCGTGTCCAGACGCGTCACCCCTTGGGCGCTGACCTGGGGGCGGACGATCCAGAAGGACGCCTCGTCGTCGATATATTGCGCGACCTCGCCATTGACGCGGATCGACACGATCACGCGGGCCAGGTCGTCGGTGAAGCGCACCGTCTCGACGCGGCCCACGGTGATCTCGCGGAAACGCAGGGTGGTGTCGCCGGGGGTGATGCCGGTGGCGTCGGCGAATTCGACCTCGATCACCGAACCGCGGTCGCGATAGGCGTTCCAAGCGATGGCCAGCGTCACGATCAGCGCGATGATCGGCACGATCCAGATGACATTCACGCCGGCCTGGGCCGCGCGGGCCGCCGTCTTGCGCACGGGGCTGGCCGGGGCAAGGGGTGCAGCCTGGGGCGGGGGAATATCGGTCATGGGCGGTCTTTCTCGGGGCGCGCGGCGGTCATGCGTCAGGTCCGGCGGCTGCGCAGGGGCAGGCCGCGCCAGATCAGTCGCGCGTCAAAGCTTTGCGCGGAAAGCATCGTGAAGGCAACCGACAGGGCGAAGGACACCGCCGCCGGGCCGGGATGGATCGAGGCCACGAAGCCCAGCTGAACCAGCGCCGACAGGATGGCCACGACGAAGACGTCGATCATCGACCAGCGGCCGATGAATTCGACCACCTCATAGACCTTCAGCCGCGTATGCGCCTGGTCCACATTGGCCGGGCGCCCGGCGACGATGGCCAGCCAGGCGATGGCCACGAACTTGCCCATCGGCACCACGATCGAGGCGACGAAGACGATGATCGCGATGTCCCAGCTGCCGTAATGGATCAGCTCCATCACGCCGCCCAGGATGGTGGCCTCGGAATTGCCCGCCAGGCCCGCGAAGGTGCGCGTGCTCATCATCGGAAAGACATTGGCGGGGATATAGGCGATCAGCCCGGCCAGCCACCAGGCCCAGACCTTCTGCAGCCCGCGCCGGTCGGGCGGGACCAGATGCGCGCCGCAGCGGTGGCATTGGTCATGGTCCTGCGGCCAGACCCGGCCGCAGCGCTGGCATCCCAGCAGGCCCGCACGATGGGCGGTCAGGATCGGCCCGGCGGGTTCATCGGACGGGGCGCTCATGCGGCATCGGTCCGGGGGGAAAAGGTCGTGGGCATGCCCGCATCCTCGATCGCGTCCCAGATCGAGGTCTGGCACATGAAGGCGCGGCTGGCGAGGTTCACGAAGATCAGCGCGCAGAAGGCCCAGAAGGCCGGCCCCAGATGCACCGAGGCCAGGCCCGCCACCTTGACCAGCGCGACCGCCGTGCCGATCACGAAGATCTCGGCCATGGACCAGGGGCGCAGGATCTCGGACCAGCGGAAGGCGCGGGCGGCATGGCGATGGGGCGGGCGCCCTTGGGCCAGCGGCACCAGCGTATAGAGCAGCAGGAAGGACCGCGCGATGGGCAGGCCCACGATCATCGCCAGCACCGCGATCACCAAGGGCAGCAACACCCCGTCCGCAAAGGCCAGCGCCACGTCGAAGAGCGAGCTGGCATTGCCGAAGCCCATCGTCGACACCTCCAGGAAGGGAAAGAAGATCGCCCCCACCAGCAGCACCATCGAGGTGAAGGACAGCGCGATCAGCTGGGCGAAGGCGCCTTGGCGGGGCTTGGCCAGCACCGTGGCGCAGCGGATGCAGCGGGCGGTCTCGCCCGGCTCCATCGCCTCCTCCAGGTGCAGCGCGTCGCAAAGCGGGCAGGCGATCAGCCCGCGCCCCGTCGCCAGATCAAAGCCGGTATCGTGTTCCATGCCCCGAAGATAGAGCAGCCCGCAGCCCGCGCAAGCGCGCAGGCACGGGGCCACGCGGAATTGCGCGGGCTCGCGGCCCTAATGCCGCGATCCGGCGCGGGCGGCCGAGGTCAGCACCACCTGGCGCGGATTGTTCCCCGATGTCGGGTGATGCGGCTGATCCAGCGTGAAGAGCAGCGTCAAGCGGTAGCGGCCGTCGCGCGATTCCGCCTCGACCGTGCCTTCCAGCTGCATCGAGAAGGCCTCGATCAGCTGGCTGCCGAGGCCGGTGCCGCCCGCGCCCTCCGACCCGTCGGCGGTGGAATTCTCGACCTCCAGCAGGCCGTGGCCGGGGCGGGGCTGGGACAGGGCCACGCGGACCCAGGCACGGTCCTCGCCCGGCGGGGTCTGGGCGTATTTCACGGCATTGGTGAAGGCCTCGGTCGTCAGCAGGGTCAGCGGCACCGCCTGGTCGGGCAGCATGGTCAGGGGCTGGATGTCGCATTCCACCCGCAGGTCGCGCCCCGCGCCTTGGGACGCCGTTGACAGCTGGGCGATGATGTCCTGGATCAGCTGGTCGGCATTCACCTGGTCCAGCTGTTCGGCCTGATAGAGGTTGCGGTAGATCGTGGCCAGCGCCGCCACCCGGTCCTGGACCGATCGCAGCACGCGCTTGGCATCGGGGTCGTCGATCAGCCGCCCCTGCATGTTGATGATCGAGGCGATCAGCTGCAGGTTGTTCTTGACTCGGTGATGGACCTCCTTCAGCAGGACGGTCTTTTCGGCGACGGCCTGTTCCATCGCCTCCTCGTCGCGGATCAGGATGCGGGCCATGTTGTGGAAGGTCTGGCTGACATCGGCGATCTCGGTGGGGGCGTCCTCCAGGACCGGGGGGGCGGCCTCGCGGCTGCCGATGGCGAAACGGCGCATCTGGCCACGCAGCACGGTGATGTGGCGCAGGACCAGCCGGAAGACCGCGAAATAGGCCACCGCCAGCGACACGATCCACAGCGCCACCGGCAGCAGCACCGCGCCGAAACGCGACAGCTGGAACAGGCCCACGCCCGCGATGCTGGGGCTCCAGCTGCCCAAGGCATAGACGAGGCCCGGCACCACCGGCACCACGGTGAAGACCCGCATCTGGCCGTTGTTGGCGCGCGACCGGAACGTCGCCTCGCCCTGGCCGGGCAGGCTGGCCAGGGGCACGTCGCGGGGCAGCAGCAGCGCGGGGTCGTCGCCCTGCACGCTTTCCGCGATCAGCACATGGCCGCGATTGTTGAAGGTCAGGATGCGCGCACCCTCGGTCCCCAGGTCCATCGCATGGGTGGACCGCATCAGCTCCTGCGTCAGGGACAGGGCGGTCATGCCCAGAAGGTCGCTGCCGCGATAAAGGGGCTGCAGGACCACGACGACGGGTTCGCCGCTGATCGGGCCGTTCTGCAGCGCGGTCACGGTGGTGCTGGGCTGCTGCAGGAAGGCCAGCAGTTCGGGATTGCCCGACAGGTCGTATTCCGGCGCCTCGGCCGGGGCGGAGCTGCACTCGACGGCCCCGTCCAGCGGCACGAAGGCCGCGTGGCGATAGGTGCCGCTGCGCTGGACGAAATTGCGCAGCAGTTCGGAACACAGTTCAGGTCGTTCGACGCTTTCCAGGATGGCGGGGCCCAAGGCGTCGGCGGAGCCCAGCGCGCTTTGCAGCAGGGCGCGTTCGCCGGCGGCTGCGGATGCGGTGCGGCCCAGCAGCGCGATCTCGGCGCTGCGTTCGGCCTCGCGCGACAGATGCAGATTCTGGACCAGCGAGATCAGCCCGATGGGCAGGATGGCGACGGAAAGCAGCGCCCCCAGCCGAAAGCCCAGGCGCCGCGTGAATTCCATCCGGCTGGTGAAGGGCCGCAGCACAACCCCGGCTCAGCGCGAGCTGGAGTTGTTCTGCGCCATCACCGCCAAGGTCGCCTGATCGGTCATGTTCAACTCCTCGCCCTGTTCCAGATGCAACAGTTCGGCCAGCTTGCGCCGTCCGCGATTGGCGCGGGACTTGACGGTGCCGACGGCCACGCCGGTCATGTCCGCCGCCTCCTCGTAGGAGAAGCCGGAGGCACCGACCAGGATCAGCGCCTCGCGCTGTTCGTCGGGCAGCTTTTCGAAGGCGGCGCGGAAATCGCGCAGCGCCAGACGGCCGTCATGGTCGGGGCGCGTGGCCTGGCGTGCGGCATGGATGCCGTCGCTGTCGCTGACCTCGCGCTTGGTCTTGCGGCGCGACGAATAGAAGGTGTTGCGCAGGATCGTGAACAGCCAGGCCCGCAGATTCGTGCCCGCCTGAAACTTGTCCATGTTCGTCCAGGCCTTGACGATGGTATCCTGCACCAGGTCGTCCGCGGCCGCCCCCTCGCGGGTCAGCGACAGCGCGAAGGCGCGCAGCGCGGGCAGGTGATCGACCAGCTGGTCGCGCGGATGGACCGTCTGAGATTTGTTCATGTTCGTGCCGATTCAGGAAAGACGGGGGAATGCCGGGTCGGGATGCGGATCATTCCTGGTCCTTCAGCTTCTTCAGCAGGTCCAGAAACCGGTCGGGAATATCGTCGGTGGCGTCCTGTTCGTAGACACGCTTGAGGTTCTCGTCGATCTGTTTTTCCACTGCCGCTCTCCGACGGTCATCTCGTTTCGGTGTCATATTGGTGTTAGTCCCGACAAACTTGTGCGCACGACATGCAACCGATAGGGGGTTCCGATGGTTCCTTGCAAGACGCGAATTAAGAGGACTTTGTGATGACTGCTGCCGATCTGGCCCAATCCATCGGGCGCGAACTTCCGTTCCTGCGCCGCTACGCGCGCGCATTGACCGGCAGCCAGCGCGCCGGCGACAATTATGCCGCAGCCACGCTGGAGGCGATCCTGACCGATCGCAGCGTGCTGGACGGCGAGGATGACCTGCGCATCGCGCTGTTCAAGACTTTCCATGCCATCTGGCAGAGCAGCGGCCAGCCGGTCGAGGATGCCGATATCGGCGCCCGCGAACGCCGCGCCCAGGATCATCTGCGCGGGCTGACGCCCAATTCCCGCGAGGCGCTGCTGCTGCGCACCATCGAGGAGCTGCGGTCCGACCAGATCGCTCGCGTCATGCAGATCGACGCCGCCGAGGCCGACGAGCTGGTGCAGATCGCCCTGAACGAGATGGGCCAGGCCCTGCGCGGCAAGGTCATGGTGATCGAGGACGAGATGATCATCGCCATGGACCTCAAGGGCATCGTCCAGGCGATGGGCCATGAGGTCACGGGCGTCGCGCGCACCCATACCGCCGCCATTGACCTGGCGGGCAAGCACCGCCCCGACCTGATCCTGGCCGACATCCAGCTGGCCGACGGATCCTCCGGCGTGGATGCGGTGAACGAGCTGCTGTCCAGCATGGGCGACATCCCGGTGATCTTCATCACCGCCTTCCCCGAACGGCTGCTGACCGGCGACCGGCCCGAGCCCGCCTTCCTGATCTCCAAGCCCTATAGCGAGGAGCAGGTGCGGTCGGCCGTCAGCCAGGCGATGTTCTTCGCCTCGACCGAGGGCCTGCAGGCCTGATCGTCCCGCCCGCCGGCACCAAGGCCGGCGGGCGGATCACCCGCGCAGCGCCTGCCAGGCGTCGTGCTGGGACAGAAACACCCGCCCCGTCAGATGCGCCAGGAAATCCGTGCCGCGCAGCCGGTCCATGACCGGGCCCTTGACCTCGGACAGGTGCAGCGCGATGCCCATCGTGTCCAGCCGGTGGGCGATGGCCTCCAGGCTCTCCAGCGCGCTCAGGTCGATCTCGTTCACCGCCGAACACATCAGGATGACATGGCGCAGGTCGCAGTCGGGCGTCACCCGGTCGGCCAGGTAGTCCTCCAGGAATCGCGCATTGGCGAAATAGAGGCTCTCGTCGATGCGCAGGGTCAGGACGGCCGGATCGGTCTGGACCTCGTGGCGCAGGATGTTGCGGAAATGCTGGGTGCCGGGGACCAGGCCCACCTCGGCCACATGCGGGCGCGAGGTCTTGTAGAGATGCAGCGCCACCGACAGGATCACGCCCGTCGACACGCCGACCTCGACCCCCATGACCAGCGTGGCCAGGATCGTCGCCGCCACGGCCAGGAAATCGGCCCGTGAATAGGCCCATGCCCGGCGCAGGATCCCCAGATCGACCAGCGACAGCACCGCCACGATGATCGTCGCCGCCAGCGTGGCGATGGGCAGATAGAAGATCAGCGGCGTCAGCGCGATGGCTGCCACCGCCAGCCCCACGGCGGTAAAAGCCCCCGCCGCCGCCGTCGCCGCGCCCGCGTCGAAATTCACGACGGATCGCGCAAAGCCGCCGGTGACCGGCATCCCGCCGGTGAAGGCCGCACCCATGTTGGCGGCGCCCAACCCGATCAGCTCCTGATCCGGATCGATGCGCTGGCGGCGCTTGGCGGCCAGAGTCTGCGCGACCGAGACCGATTCGACGAAGCCGATGATCGAGATCAGCGCCGCCGGCACGATCAGCAGCCCGATCAGATCCGGCGAGAACGAGGGCAGCGTCAGCGGCGGCAGGCCCTGCGGCACCGCGCCCACGATCCGCACGCCCTGCGCATCGAGGCCCAGCCCCCAGACCGCGACCGTGGTTGCCACCACGGCCAGGACCGGCCCGGCCTTGGTCACGATATCGGCCGCCCGCGCGCCGATCCCCATGCGGCGCAGCAGCGGCTTCAGCCCGCGCCGCACCCAGAACAGAAAGCCCGTCGCGGACAGCCCGATGACCAGCGTGATCCAGTTGACCTGCGGCAGGGCGCGGATCAGGGCGGTCAGCATCTCGGGCAGGGTATGGCCGCCCGCGCTGACGCCCAGGATATGGCTGGCCTGGCTGGTGGCGATCAGGATGCCCGATGCGGTGATGAAGCCCGCGATGACCGGATGCGACAGGAAATTGGCGATGAAGCCCAGCCTCAGCACCCCCATCAGGATCAGGATGGCACCCGACAGAAAGGCCAGCGTCAGGGCCGCGACGCCGTAACCCATGCTGCCCTGTTCCGCGATGGCGCCGATGGCGGCCGCCGTCATCAGCGACACGACCGCCACCGGCCCCACGGCCAGCGCCCGGCTGGTCCCGAAGACCGCATAGAGGATGATCGGCACGATGGAGGCATAAAGCCCCGCCTCGGGCGGCAGCCCCGCCAGCAGCGCATAGGCCAGCGATTGCGGGATCAGCATGATCGTCACGATCACCGCCGCCAGCAGATCGTCGGACAGGCTCTGGCGGCCGTAGTGACGGCCCCAGGTCAGGATCGGGAAATAGTCGCGCAGGGTCTTCAATTCAGGGGTCCGTTCAAGGTTGTCTCACTCTGCCGCGATGGGGTCGGGCTTGGCCAGCCATTCCCGCCCGCGCAGCATGCCGCGCCAATAGACCGGCGGCAGGATGCGTTCCTTCAGCAGCCAGGCCCGCCGCGACGGCTTCGTGCCGTCCAGCAGCGCGCGCGGAAAGCTGGGCAGCAGCTTGCCGCCATAGCCGAACTCGGCCAGCACGATCTTGCCGCGTTCCACCGTCAAGGGGCAGGAGCCATAGCCGTCATATTGCGACACGGCCGCGCGCCCGTCGATATCGGCGACCAGATTGTCGGCCACGACCGGCGCCTGCACCCGGGCGGCGGCGGCGGTCTTGGCATTGGGCGCGTTCATCACATCGCCCAGCGACCAGATGTTCTGATGCGTCTTGTGGCGCAGGGTGGCGGGGTCCACATCGACCCAGCCCGCCGCGTCGGCCAGAGGCGAGACACGGATGAAATCCGGCGCGGTCTCCGGCGGGGTCACATGGATCATGTCGAAATCGACCTGAACCTCGCGTGCGGGCTGGTCGGGTTCGGTCACGGTGAACCAGGCCTTGCGTGCCGGGCCGTCGATGCGGGTCAGGTTGTGGTGGAAATTCAGCGTCGCATCGTATTTGCGCACATACTCCATCAGCGCGGGGACATAGTCCTTGACCCCGAACAGCACCCCGCCCGCATTCATGAACTGGATGTCCATGTCCTTCAGCACGCCCGCCCGGTGCCAGGCATCGCCGGACAGATACATGGCCTTCTGCGGCGCGCCCGCGCATTTGATGGGCATGGGGGGCTGGGTGAAGACCGCCCGCCCGCCGCGCATCGCCTGCACCAGCTGCCAGGTATAGGGCGCCAGGTCATAGCGGTAATTCGAGGTGACGCCGTTCAGGCCCAAGGTCTCGGACAGGCCCTCGATCCGGTCCCAGTCCAGCTTCAGCCCCGGGCAGACCACCAGCCGACGATAGCCGATGACGCGGCACCCCTCCAGGATGACGGCATTGGCGTCGGGATCAAAGCCCGCGACGGCGGCCTTGATCCAGGTGACCCCCTTGGGGATCAGGGATGCGGTGGTGCGCGCGGTCTCCTGCGGTTGGAAGACGCCTGCGCCGACCAAGGTCCAGCCGGGCTGATAGTAATGCGCCTCGGCCGGGTCGATGATGGCGATGTCGAGGCCGGGCCTGCGCGACAGGAGGCTGGCCGCGACCGAGATGCCCGCAGCCCCCGCGCCGACGATCACGATGTCATGGCTGACATCCGCGCCCGCGGTCGGCACATGCCCACCATTGGCGATGCGCCGCGCGACGCCGGACAGGTCATAGCCCGCGCCCTTGGCCGCCTGAAGGATATGCGGCAGCGGGTGCTGTTCGGCCTGCGACAAAGCCCACATCGTGGCGGACCGCATCCCCGACCGGCAATAGGCCAGGACCGGCCCCGGCAATTCGCGCAGCGCCGCGTCGAAGGCCGCCACGTCCGCATCCCCGATCACCCCGCCGGTGACGGGCACATAGCGCAGCTCCATCCCCTCGGCGCGGGCGGCGGCCTCGATCTCGGCATGGCCGGGCTGGTCGGCGCCCTCGCCATCGGGGCGGTTCACGATGATCGCGCGAAACCCCTGGGCGCGAAGCGCGGGCAGGTCGGCGGCGGTGATCTGCGGTGCGACGGCCAAGGCCCGTGTCAGGTATTTCGGTTCCATCCTATCCTCCCTTTCGGCCGGTCAGAGACCGTTGACCGGCACTTTCAGCATCGGGCGCCCGTCATGATCGACCGGCATCTCGCCCGCGCGCATGTTCACCTGCAGCGACGGGATGATCAGCTTGGGCATGGCCAGCGTCGCATCGCGTTCGGTGCGGAAGCGGATGAAATCCTCGCGCGTGGCGCCATTGCCCACATGGATGTTATGGGCGCGTTCATCGGCGACCGTCGTCTCCCACTGGATCTCGCGGCCGTTCGGGCCGTAATCGTGGCACATGAACAGACGCGTCTGATCCGGCAAAGCCAGCACCTTCTGGATGCTGTCATAGAGCTCGCCCGCATCGCCGCCGGGGAAATCGGCGCGGGCCGATCCGCCGTCGGGCATGAAAAGCGTGTCGCCCACGAAGGCCGCATCGCCCATCACATGGACCATGCAGGCGGGCGTATGGCCGGGCGTGGCGATGGCCACCACGGGCATCGCGCCCACGTGATAGACGTCGCCATCCTTGAACAGGGCGTCGAACTGGCTGCCGTCGCGCTGGAACTCGGTGCCTTCGTTGAAGATCTTGCCGAAGGTGTCCTGCACGACCATGATCTTGTCGCCGATGCCGATCCTGCCGCCCAGCGCCTGCTGGATATAGGGCGCGGCGGACAGGTGGTCGGCATGGACATGGGTCTCGATGATCCAGTCCAGGCGCAGCCCGCGATCCCGGATGAAGGCGATGATCGCGTCGGCATGGTCATAGGTGATGCGGCCGGCGGCATAGTCGATATCCATGACGGAATCGACCACCGCGCAGGCGTCCGAGGCCGGGTCCTGGACGACATAGCTGATCGTGTTGGTCGCCGGATCGAAGAAGCCGGTGACTTCGGGGCGGATGTCCATATGGACCGGGTATTGCGTCATGGCGATGTCCTTCAGCGGCGGCAGGTGCGCAGGCCGAACAGGGTATAAAGCGGGCAGAACCGGATGCCGGCGGTGAGGATCATCACCGCGCCTGCGATCAGGGCGGCGATGCGCAGGCCACCCTCCAGCCCGGCCAGAAGGGCCAGGGCGATCAGGATGGCGCCCAAGGCCAGGCGCAGGGCGCGGTCGGTGGAGCCGATATTGGGTTGCATGGTCTGTCCTCCTGCGGGATGTCGGGTCCATCTGGCAGAAGGCGGGCGGGCCTGTCGGTGACTAAGTCACCATGCCGCGCCAATTGGCATCCTGGGCAGCCAGGCCCGTCAGGGCCGCGCGGTCGGTCAGGTCGATCACGCCGCGGGTCAGCACGATCCAGCCGCGGCGCTGGAATTCCGCCAGCTGGCGCGAGACGACCTCGCGCGCGGTGCCCAGCTCGGCGGCCAGCTGCTGATGGGTCAGGCGCAGCTGATCCGCGCCGCGCGACAGCTCGACCAGCTTCTGGGCCAGGCGGATGTCCAGGCGCTGAAAGGCGATCTCCTCGATCACCAGGAACAGGTCGATCATCCGCCGCGCATAGGCGGTGAAGATGAAGGTGCGGAACGCGACCGAGGACGCCACCAGGTCGTCGAAGACCCCGCGCGGGATGGCGGCGGCGCGCAGGTCGGTCTCGGCGATGCCCTCGGCGGAATAATCGTCATAGGCCAGCAGGCAGGCCGTGGTCATCACGCAGCTTTCCCCGGCCTCGACACGATAAAGCACGATCTCGCGCCCCTGTTCGGACAGCTGCTGGACCCGCACCCGCCCGTCCAGCAGCAGCAGCAGGCTGTCGGGCGTGGTGCCGGGGCCGAAGATCACGCTGCCCGCGGGGACCGACACCACGGCGCTTTCGGCCCGCAGGCGCGCGCGCAGCCCGTCCTCCAGCCGCGACAGGCCCGGAAATCGGGCGGTCCAGTCCTCGGTCATCGTCATCCCCCGGTCGTGCCGGCGCATCATGGGGCGATGCGGCGCGGGGTTCAACAGGCCCCGTCGCCGTTGCGGGAAACCATTTCCGGTTGCACATTGCGCAAGGGGCACGCGCCCCGGCATGTAAGGGAGGTTCCATGCGTCACGTCATCCTTGCCACGGTCCTGATGGCCAGCCCGGCCTGGGCCGATATCGGCATCGTCGAGAAACAGTCCTTCACCTTGGAGGATTTCCAGACCCGCGGCGGCGCGGTCATTCCCGAAATGACCCTGGGCTTCGAGACCTACGGCACGCTGAACGAGGCGCGCGACAATGCCGTGCTGATCACCCATCATTTCAGCGGCAACAGCCATGCCGCGGGCCGCTATGCCGAAGACGACGCCGCACCGGGCTATTGGGATGCGATCATCGGGCCGGGCAAGCCCATCGACACGGATCGCTGGTTCGTCGTCTCGGCCGACACGCCGGTGAACCTGAACGCCAACGACCCCAATGTCATCACCACCGGCCCGGCCTCGATCAACCCCGATACGGGCCGGCCTTGGGGCATGGATTTCCCCATCCTGACCATCGGCGACTTCGTCGACAGCCAGCTGGGCCTGATGGAGCAGCTGGGAATCGAGCGCTGGCATGCGGTGATGGGCCCGTCCATGGGCGGGCTGCAGGCGCAGGAATGGGCGGCGCGCTATCCCGACCGGCTGACGCGGGTGGCGCCGGTGATCGCGGCGGGCTGGGCCGATGCCTGGCTGACCGCCTGGCTGGAGGTCTGGGCCGCGCCGATCCGGCTGGACCCGAACTGGCAGGGCGGCGCCTATTACGACGGCGCGCCGCCTTTGGACGGTCTGGCGCAGTCGCTGTCCATCGTGACGCTGCATGCCAACAGCGAGGATTGGGCCGACACGACCTTCGGCCGCACATGGGCCGACGAGGCGCAGGATCCCGGCGCGTCCTGGGACGGCGATTTCGCGGTGACGCGGACGCTTGCGGACGGGGGGGCTGAGCGGGCGGCGATGGCGGATGCGAACCATTTCCTCTATCTGGTGCGCGCCAATCAGCAATTCGTCGCTGGCCATCCCGACGAGGGGGTCGAACAGGGGCTGCGCGACATCGACGTGCCGGTCCTGATGATCCACAGCCCGACGGACCTGGTCTTCACCGCCGATGCCGTGCAGCGCACCGCCCGGATCATCGGCGAGGACGGCACCCCGGTCGAGCTGGTCGCGCTGTCGGGCGCGCGCGGCCATCTGGACGGCATCGCCAATATCGCCGAGGCGGGCGACGCGATCCGCGACTTCCTGGAGCGCTGAGTCACGCGATCGTCGCGGAACCGACGCGGCACTGTCATGGGGGCGGGCCACAAGCGCCCGACCGACACGCAAGGACATCCCCCATGACGCTCCGCATCACCCCCCGCATGACATCGCGCATCCTGACGCTGCTTCTGGCCGGAACCGCCCTGGCGGGCCCGGCCGCCGCCCAGAACGACCCCGACCTGGCGGGCCCCCATGTCCTGTCGGCCGAAGGTGCAGCCATCGCGCTGAACCCGATCGGCCGCTACCAGACGGGCATCTATCAGGAAAGCGCGGCCGAGATCGTCACCTATGACCCCGCGACGCGCCGCGCCTTTGTCGTGAACGCGGCCTCGGGCCAGGTCGACGCGCTGGACCTCAGCGATCCGGCGGCGCCCGTGCTGGCCTTCACCATCGACGTCTCGGACCTGGGCGCGGCTGCCAACAGCGTGGCCACGCGCGGCGGCATCGTCGCCATCGCGGTCGAGGGCGCGGTCCGCACCGATCCGGGCGCGGTGGCCTTCTACGACACGGACGGCAACCGCCTGTCGGTGGTGACAGCGGGCGCGCTGCCCGATGCGCTGACCTTCTCGCCCGACGGGCGGTGGGTGCTGGTCGCCAACGAGGGCGAGCCCGCCGATGATTTCGCCATTGATCCCGAAGGATCGGTCACCATCATCGACCTGTCGAACGGCGCCGAGGCGCTGACCGATGCCGATGTGCGCCATGCCGATTTCACCGCCTTCAACGGCCAGGAGGACGCGCTGCGCGACCGCGGCATCCGCATCTTCGGCCCCGGCGCCACGGCCGCCCAGGACATGGAGCCCGAATGGGTCGAGGTCGCGTCCGACAACCGCACCGCCTATGTGTCGCTGCAGGAAAACAACGCCATCGCCCGCATCGACATCGAATCCGCCACCGTCACCGACATCTGGCCCCTGGGCTTCAAGGACTGGTCGGCGGATGGCGCATGGTCGGGCGCGGGCTTCGACGCCTCGCGCGCAGGCGATGTCGACATCCGCCACTGGCCGGTCATGGGCGTGTTCATGCCCGACACGATCCGCCTGCTGGAGACCGGCGGCCAGACCTTCATCCTGACCGCGAACGAGGGCGATGCCCGCGAATACGACCAGGACGGCTGCTGGTCCGAGGAATTCGCCGTCAAGGACCTGCGCCTGGACCCCGAGGCCTTTCCCGATGCCGGGGCGCTGCAGGCCCCGGAGGCGATGGGCGATCTGCTGGTGACATCCACCTTGGGCTTCACGGGCTGCGATCCGTCGCGGCCCACGGCCGAGGTGCAGGCGATGGGCCATGACGACATCCGCGCCTATGTGGCGGCGGAATGCGTCTATGATGCGCTTTATACCTTTGGCGGGCGGTCGGCCTCGCTGTTTCGCGTGACCGATGACGGGCTGGACCTGGTCTGGGATTCCGGCAGCCAGATGGAGGAGACGATCCTGGCGCTGTTCCCCGACCATTTCAACGCCGACCACCGCCATCGCGACATCCAGCTGAAGCGGCGGTCGGTCAACAAGGGCCCCGAACCCGAAGGCATCGCCATGGGCCGGATCGACGGTCGCGATTACGCCTTCGTCGGGCTGGAGCGGATGGGCGGCGTCATGGTCTATGACGTGACCGACCCCGAGGGGACCGCCTTCGTCACCTATCTCAACACGCGCGACCTGTCCGTGGCCCAGACCGCCGAAGGCGCGACCGAGACCGACCTGGGCGCCGAGGGGCTCTATTTCGTGCCCGCCGAGGATGCGCCCGACGGCCGCCCGCTGCTGCTGGTGGGCAACGAGGTCAGCGGCACCACCGCGGTCTTTGCGGTGGACAGCCTGCGCTGATCCACGGTCCCGCCCGGCGGCCGGCGCCGCCGGCGTCAGAACCTCATGGATGCCGACAGGGCATAGGTCCGGGGCGCGCCCGCCGACAGGAAGCCGCGCGCCGAGCTGGCCCAGTAACTCTCGTTCAGGACATTCTCGACATTGGCGCGCAGCTCGACTTCGCGGCCCTGGGCCTGCAGGGAATAGCGCGTGCCCAAGTCCAGCCGGGTCCAGCCCGCGACCTTCTGCGTGTTGGCCTGGTCGTACCAGGTCGAACCGCCATGCATCAGCCGCCCGTTCAGCGTCAGCCCCTGAACCGCCGGCAGGTCGTATTCGGCATAGAGGCTGGCCGCCGCCCGCGCCACGCCCGGCACGTCATTGCCGTCGAAGGCCCCGGCCTGGGTGCGGCGCAGCTCGGCATCCATCAGCGTCACGCCGCCCAGGATGCGGAACCCCTCGGCGGGCTGACCCGCGGCCGACAGCTCCAACCCGCGATTGCGCTGCTGGCCGGACAGGCTGAACAGCCCCGTGCCGGGATCGGTGATGCCGTTCGGCTGGCGGATCTCGAACAGGCTGGCGCCAAGCGTCACCGTCCCCAGATCATAGCGCGCGCCCAGCTCGCGCTGGCGGTTGACGACGGCGGGAAAGATCTCGCCCGCGTTCAGCGCCACGGCGGGGGCGGTCGGCCCCTCGGTCAGCGCCTCGACATAATTGCCATAGACGGTCACCCCCGGCGCGACCTGCCAGGATGCCGCCAGGGCGGGGGTGAAGGCACTGTCCTCGGCCAGATAGTTCTGTTCGCCCACCGGAAAGTCGGGATTGCCGGGGCGGGTGTTGAAGCCGCGGGTGCGGATCTGCTGCCAGCGGCCGCCGAAGGTCAGCTGGACCCGATCCTCGTCCAGGGACATCGTGTCCGCAAGCGCCACCGACCGGCTGCGCAGATCGGCGAAGGGGATCAGCCCATCCGCGCGGGGCAGGCCCGACAGGTCGGGCGCCGCGTCCAGGAAGCGCGGATCGTAGATATTCGTGCCCGCGACCGGAAAGCCCAGCAGGCGTGGGTTGAATTCGCCCCGGTTGTTGCGGTTCAGCGACCAGGCCGCCGACAGGCTGATGCGGTGATCGACGGCGCCCGTGCGCAGCCGGCTGCGCAGGCCGATCTCGGCGGCGCGGCCCTCGATCTCCTGCGGGTTGAAGCCCAGCTCGTTGACGGCCTCGCCGTCCTCGCCGGTGATGGTGTAGTTCGAGGTCAGGAAATCCTCGCGGTAGCGGCTGGCGCCAAAGGCGCCATAGACGGTGGTCGCGGCGCCCAGGTCGTATTCGACGCGGCTGGCCAGCATGCGGTGGTCGCTGTCATGGAATTCGAACGGGTTGGCGGTGTTGATGCGCCCGTCCGGCGCGTCGGGGATGGCCAGACCGGGGGCCGCGGCGTTGAAGAGCGATGTCGGCGCGTCCAGGTCCTGTTTGGACGCGTTCAGGTCCAGCGTCGCGCGCAGCCGGTCGCCGCGATAGTCCAGGCCCAGGGTCGCCACGCCGACCTCGGCGCTGTTGCGGTCCAGCGCGGTGTCGCCGCCGCGCCAGGACAGGTTGGCGCGGGCCCCGAATTCGCGGCGCGGGCCGAAGCGGCGGCCCAGATCGGCATGGGTCCAGACCTGGCTGTCGGATGCGATACCGGTGGTGATGCGGGTCAGGTCCGCATCCTCGGCCCGCTTGGGGATCAGGGTGATCGTGCCGCCCACGCGCCCCACACCGCCATTGGCCAGCGCCGTCGGCCCCATCAGCAGGTCGACGCGCGCGATCCCCTCCAGCGCGCTGCGGCGCGGATTGGCGATATAGGGCAGCCCGTCGAACAGCGTGTCCAGGTTCGGCACCGAGAAGCCGCGGATGAAGAAGGAATCGCGTTCGCTGAAGGTCGGCGCGTCCTGACGGACCGAGGGGTCGTTGCGGGTCACGTCGGCCAGGGACCGGGCCTGCTGGTCGCGGATCAGATCCTCGGTATAGGCCTCGGCGCGGAAGGGCGCGGTGGCCAGGTCCTGATCGCCGAGGGCGCCGATCCGGGCGCGGCCGGCGGTCTGGCCGCCGGGGCGGGGGCTGGCGGGGGAGCCGATCGTGGCGGTATCGGCGGCGGCGTCCAGGGTGATGCCGTCCAGCAGGACCGGCCCCTGCTGGGCCAAGGCTGCGGTGGGGATCAGGGCGATCAGCGACAGGCCGATCGTCAGATGGGAAAAGCGGGTCATCAGCGGCTCCGGGCAGGACTGCGGGGGGCGGCTGGCGCGGCGGGGCCGGGGCTGGCTGGTCCCGGTCCCCTTATCCGATCAGAATGGTCGGAAAAAGGGGGCGCCCGCCGTTCCCGGCGGGCGCTGTGGCGAAAAAGGCGCGTCCCTACTGGGCGGCGGCCTGGTCGACGCCCTGATCGGCCTCGGCCTCCAGGCCCATCGCGGCCATGGCGGCGCGGAAGACCTCGGTATTGTCGGTCCAGCGCTGCGCCTCCTCGGACACGCCCAGCACGGCCAGCTCGGACGCGGGCTGCGACACTTCGGCGAAATACTCCGCCCCCGCACCGCGGGCATAGAGCGGGATCAGCTCGCGCGTGTGGGTGTCGCTGTGCCAGCGCACGACGGGCAGGGCGCCCGCCCCCTGGTTCAGGATCGGCTGATAGGCCTCGCTGTCCGAACCCGGCCCCTGCAGCAGCCCGTTGCCATGATCCGAGGTGACGACGATCATCGTCTCGTCCCAGGAGGAATTGGCCTCGACCCATTCCACGGCGGCCTCGACGGCCTCGTTGAAGTCGATCTGCTCCTCGATGATGCGGGGCAGGTTGTTGCCATGCGCGGCCCAATCGACCGCGCCGCCCTCGACTATCAGGAAGAACCCCTCCTCGTTCCGGCCCAGCACGTTCAGCGCGCCGCGCGTCATCACCGGCAGCGAGGGCGAGGTTTCCAGCCAGTTCCGCGCCGTCACGCCCTCGCGGTTGTATTGCAGCGTTGCGGCGTTCTGCACGAGGCCCATGATGCGGTCGCCGGTCACGTCCAGATCGCCATCGGCCAGGGCGCGGAAATCATCCGCCGTCTCGATCAGCTGCCAGCCGGTCTGGCCCGCGGCCATGCGGTCGTAATGGTCCTGGCTGCCGATGAAGCGATAGGCGTCCTCGGCCACCTCCTCGATGCGCTGGCCGTTCACGTCGTAATGCGGATGGCCCGCGCCCATGACGACGGTGGCCAGCTCGCTGTCGACGATCTGCGCGCCGATGCCCGCGTAATCGTTGCGCGAGGCGTTCTGCGCCAGGAAGGTCGCGGGCGTCGCATGCGAGACCTGCACCGAGGTCACCACCCCGAGCGCGCGGCCGCTGTCGACCACGTAATCGCCGATATGCCGGATCGGCTGGTCGTCATTCGACCAGTTCACCGCGTTGTTGTAGGTCTTCTGCCCCGAGGCCAGGGCCGTGCCGGCCGCCGCGCTGTCGGTATAGTCGCGGCGCGCATAGTCATAGCCCGCGAAGAACCCCGGATAGCTGGTCAGGTTGCCCTGATGGCCGCCATCCTCGCCGGATTCGGCATCGTCGAACAGGTCGGCCACATCAAATTCCACCCGTCCGTCATCCGACAGGGTCGGCGTGCTGGAGGTGTTCAGCGGATGGGTCGCGATGAAGGTCTGGACCTCGAAATCGTCATAGACCTCGTGACCCGTCGCACCGTGGCGGAAATAGCTGGCGGCGCGGAAGGTCTCGATTCCCGCGCCGTCGGTGATCATCAGGATGACGTTGCGCGCCTCCTGGGCCATGGCCGGGGCGGTCAGGGCGGAACTGGCCAGCAGGGCCAGGACGGCCGGTTTCACGATGCGCATGTCTCAATCCTTCTGTCTTGATCGGTTGCCGCCCCAATAGAGCGCGCAAAAGACAGCGGAACAACGAAAAGGCGACAATTCGGTGACGTTCGCAACCGCGGGGGCGGGTCAGGGCCCGCAGGTCAGGGTGATGCGGTCCGCGCCCACCGCGCCGATGCTGACGGCGGGGGTGGTGCCCATCTCGCGCGCAAGTGCGTCGCGCAGGGCGCTGTCATAGGCGCTCTGCTGGGCTGTGCCGTCGCCGGGCTGGCGGGTCACGCGACAGTCCCGGCGACCGCGCAGGGTAACCTGGGCCGGCATGGTCACGTCCACATACCAGGTCGGATCATAGAGCCGGATGCCGATGGGCGCATCGGCCGCGACCGGCGCTGCCGGGACATGGCGGCGGCGCGAGACCAGCCTGTGACCCTCGAACCCGGTCGAGAGATGCTGGGACCGCAGGGCCACGGGCCGGCCCGCGCGGTCCAGCGACAGGGCCGCCCCCGCGACCGGGTCCCAGTTCGGATCCGCCCCCGCCAGCGCGATCAGCGCGCCGCCCTGCAGGCCGCCCGGGCCGGGATCGCCCGTCTCGGTCAGGACCAGCAGGGAATAGAGCTCGTCATGGACCAGCGCCTCGTCGATGGCGGCCAGCCGGCCCTGGTCGTCGAAGACAACGGTCAGCGCGGCATCGGCGAAGACATGCGGATGCGCCCGCGCCATCCCCGGCAGGGCCAGCGCGGTCGCGATCATCAGGGCGGGCAGGGTCCGGGTCATGCGCCCAGTCTGGGGCCTGCGGGGGCGGTTGCGCAAATCACCTCTGCGGCAGGGATCAGATGATCCGGACCTGGGTGCCGATGGGGCATTTGCCGAACAGCTCCTCGATGCCCTCGTTATAGAGGCCGATGCAGCCATCCGACGACAGCCGCCCGATCTTGCGCGTGTCATGCGTGCCGTGGATCAGATAGGCGGGCCAAGTCAGATACATGGCATGGGTGCCCAGGGGGTTGTCCGGGCCGGGGCCCATGGGGCGGTAATGGGGAAAGCGTTCCATCATGGACTGGGTGGGGGTCCAGCTGGGGCCCTCGACCTTGCGGACGATCTCGGTGCGGCCGCGCTTGGTCAGCTCCTCCGAGATGGGGACCGAGGTGGGATAGACCTTGTAGGTCTGCCCGTCGCCCGACCAGAAATGCAGCGCGCGCGAGGTCACGTCGCAGACGATCACGCCCTTCCCCAAGCTGTCGAAATGATCCTGCCAATGCTGCATGGTGAAGCTGCTGGCATTGCGGTCCTGCGCGCGCAGGATGGTCGGCGTCACCAGCCCTGCGGCGGCGATCAGGCCAAGCGTGCTGCGACGTGTCAAACGGGTCATGTCCCTGCTCCTGTTCCGGTTTTTCCTTGGGCCGATGCTGGGCCGTGCGGCTTAAGCCAGCCTTAAGCGGCGGCGCGGGCCTGGGCAATCGCCCCACGCAGACGTGACCGGTCCAAGGCGCCGGCATGGATGGAACGGCCGATGATGAAGGCGGGCGTTCCCTGCAGGCCCAATGCGGCGGCCTGCGCGCCGTTCCTGGCCATCAGCCCGTCCCATCTGGCCCGGTCCGCGCGATAGGACAGGATCAGCGCATCCGGGTCCAGCCCCGCGCCCGTCAGGGCGGCGCGGACCTGATCCTCGGTCAGGCGGGCGGGGGTGGCCATCAGCGCCTTTTGCGCCGCCGCGTATTCGCCGCGCGCATGCCCGCCCAGCACCATCTGGGCCGCAAGCGCCGAGGCGCCGCCGAAGATGGGCCAGTCCTTCATGATCAGCCGCACGCCGCCATCGGCCGCGACCTCCTCCAGCAGGGCGTCATGGCCGCGCTTGCAGAAGGGGCATTGGTAATCGAAGAACTCGGCCACGGTCACGTCGCCCTCCGGGTTGCCGAGGACCGGCTGGTCGGGGTCGAACAGCACCTCGGCAGGGTCCGGTCCGTCCCCGGCGGGGCGGGTGGCCATCAGGGTCAGGCCGATGCCGCCGAAGGCCAGGATGCCGAGGCCCGCGCCTCCGGCCAGGATCGCGCGTCGATTGGTCATGCGGGGCCTCCGGTGATGCTCGCGGTCTCGTAGGCGGTGGATGCGGGGGCATCCGCCGGGCGCGCGGTGCCGGGCGGGGTGGTGCCCATGCCGCGCTGCGCCTGCGTCAGGACGACGACCTTGGCCATGCTGCGGGTGTTCTCGGCCAGGTGGATGATGTCCTGGTTGAACAGCCGGATGCAGCCCGCCGATGACGCGGTGCCGATGGATTCCGGGTCCGGCGTGCCATGGATGCGATAGAAGGTGTCGCCCCCGGAATTGTGGATATAGAGCGCGCGCGCCCCCATTGGGTTCATCAGCCCGCCATCCACGCCCCCGGCCGAGGGGCCGTACATGTCGGGGTTCTCGGCCAGCATGGTGTCGGTGGGGGTCCAGCGGGGCCAGTCGCGCTGATAAGGGGTATGGGCCTCGCCCGCGAAACCGTAGCCCGCAGCGCCCACGCCGACCGTATAGCGCATCGCGGTGTCGCCCGCGCGCACATGATAGAGCCGCCGGTCATAGGGATCGACGATGATCGTGCCCACCGGGTGATCGGTCCAGTAGGGCACGATCTGGCGGGCCTTGTCCTCGGACAGCATGTTCAGCGGGATGCCCGGCACGGTCAGATCGCCGTCGGGCTGCGCGGCATAGATCGCGGCGGTCTCGGCGCTGACCGGGGGCGGGGCGGGTGCGGTGGGGGTCTCGGTCTGCGGGGGCTGGGCTGGCAGGCGGCCAAGGCCAGCGCGGCCAGCAGGGGGATCAGGGGGTTCATGTCATTCCTCGGCTGTGTCGATCATGGCGCGCAATGCGGCGCGGGAAATCTCGCCCGTATGGCTGCCGCTGAGGTTGCCCTCGGGGTCGAAAACCATGGTGGTCGGCATGCCGACGGCCCGCAGGCGGCCCATCAGATGGCTGGATGGATCGCGCAGCATCCCCGCGAAGGGCAGGCCCTCGGCGGTCAGAAAGGCGAATATCCGCTCGGCCCCTTCGCCTTGGTTGGCGAAGATGAAATCGACCTCGGGCAGTTCGGCGGCCAGTTCGGTCATCATCGGCATCTCGCGCCGGCAGGGCGGGCACCATGTGGCCCACAGGTTCAGCACGACGACCTTCTCGCGTCCGGCAAGCTGGACCGCAGAGCCATCCATCGCCATAAGCTGCACCGTCGGCAGTGCCATGGCGGGACGCGGCAGGGCCGAGACCGCGGCCTGATGGGCGACGCCGGTGATCGCCGCGGCAACGAGCAGGGGGCGAAGGACGTGGTGATGACCGCGCAGCGCGGCGATCAGCAGCACCGCGCCGCCGGCAAACCATCCCGTCCGGGCATGAAAGCCGCCCTGCCAGACCCGCAGCGCGTCCAGCGGCTGGCCCGCGAAATCGGCCCAGTTCAGCGCGATAAATCCGATCCGCGCGCCGATCAGCCAGCCGAGGACCGCCCAGCTGGCCCAGGCCTCGATTCCCGCGCGCTTGCGGGCCATCACCCCGGCCACGACCGAAAACACCAGGAGCGCGACGACCGCCGCCAGCCGTCCGGCTTCGAAAACGAATGGTCCGATCGCCACCGCAGTCATTGCGCCACCTGCCGGGCGGATGCGACCATGGCCTCGGCGCTGGCCTCGCCGATCAGGCGGCTGCCGGGGGCCTCGGCCCTTGCGGCATCGACAAAGACCATGGTGGGCGGACCCGCGGCCCCCAGATCGGCCAGCAGGGCCTGGGATTCGGCGCCGAACTCGGTGACATCGACCTTGATGCGGATCAGGTCGTCCAGCGCGGCGGTGACCTCCGGGGTGGCCATGGGGCCACGCTCGATGGCGCGGCAGATGGTGCACCAATCGGCGGTGACATAGATCAGCGCCGGGCCGTCCTGCTGCAGCGCCTGCGTCAGCCCGGCCTGGGTCGAGACGGTGTGGAAATCGGCCGCCTCAACCGGCGCGCCCGCCAGGGGCGCCAGCGGGCGCAGCGGATCGTCGCCGCCCAGTGCCGCGCCGACCCCCTGGATCACCCCGCCGGTGATCAGGACCAGCCCCGCCGCGGCGGCGGGCCTGCGCCCTGCGCCGATGATGGCGCCCGTCCCGATCAGCAGCACCGCCCAGAGCGCCAGCACCACAGGCCCCGGCAGGATCCGCCCCGCCAGCCAGATCGCCAGCCCCAGAAACAGGATGCCGAAGGCGATGCGCACACGCTCCATCCAGGCGCCGCGCTTGGGCAGGATGCGCGGCCCGAAGGCGCCCACCGCCAGCAGCGGCACCCCCTGTCCCAGCCCGAGCGCGAACAGCGCCGCTGCCCCCAGCACCACGTCGCCGGTCTGGGCGATGTAGATCAGCGCCCCGGCCAGCGGCGCGGTTACGCAAGGCCCCACGATCAGCGCCGATCCGAAGCCGAGCGCCGCCGCACCCCCCACCGTGCCGCGCCCGGCCTGCGCCGCGCCGAGGCGCACCTGCCAGGCGGCTGGCATCTGGATCTGGAACAGGCCGAACATCGACAGGGCCAGCAGCACGAAGACCCCCGCGATCAGCCCGATCGCCAGCGGCGATTGCAGCGCCACCTGCAGGTTCGCCCCCGACCAGGCCGCGACCACCCCCAGCATCCCGAAGGCCGAGGCCATCGCCGCCACATAGGCCCCGGTCAGCACCAGCCCCCGCCGCGCGGTCAGCCCCGCCCCCTGCCGTGTCAGCATGCCCGCGACGATGGGCACCATCGGCAGCACGCAGGGCGTCAGCGACAAAAGCAGCCCGAAGCCGAAAAAGCCCAGCACCACCAGCGCCGCCCCTCCGCGCCCGGCGAGGCCCGCGACCATTCCCTCATCCTGGGCCAGGGCCAGGCCGGAGCCCGCGCTGGACCAGTCGGGCAGGGCGGTGTCGCGCGCGGGCTCGGGCAGGGGCATGCCATCGGTATCCAGCCGGACCTCTTGCGGCGCGTAGCAGATGCCGTCCTGCTGGCAGCCCTGCCAATGCAGCGTCACCGGGCCTGCGGGCGCGGGGATCGCGGTGCCGACGGGCTGGCGATAGATCACGTCCTCGCCCATCCAGGGGTCGTCATAGACCTCGCCCTCGGGCAGAGTCAGGGGGATGGGGGCGCCTTCCCCCTCGGCCGCGATCTTGCTGCCATAGAGGTAATAGCCCGGCTGGACATCCCACAGAACGGCCAGATCGCCCGAGGGATCGGGCGTAACGGTCAGCGCAAAGGCCTGATCCGGGTGCAGGGGCGCCGCCGCCACAGGGGCGGAAAACAGGGTCATCGCGGTCGCGGCCGCGGCAAGAATCCGTATCATCATGAAGGGCCTGCTAGGACGGTCAGCTTAAGCGGGGCTTAAGCTTGGCCTGTCACTTTGCCCCGGTCAGGGATAAGGAACCGCCATGCGCCTGCTGATCGTCGAGGATGACCCGGTCCTGTCCGATGGCCTTGCCGTGGGGCTGGGCCTGTCGGGATTCACCTGCGATGCGGTGGGCACGCTGGCCGATGCCCGCGCGGCACTGCGCGATCACGAATTTTCCGCCATGGTGCTGGACATCATGCTGCCCGACGGGGCGGGGACGGATCTGCTGGCCCAGATGCGGGCGGCGGGGAACCGGCTGCCGGTCCTGCTGCTGACGGCGCGGGACCGGGTGCGCGACCGGGTCGAGGGGCTGGATGCGGGGGCCGACGATTATCTGGGCAAGCCCTGCGATCTGGACGAGCTGGCCGCCCGGCTGCGCGCCATGCTGCGCCGGGGCGCGGGGCGGGCCACGGCGACCGTCGCTTGGCGCGACATCGTGATGGACCCCGCGGCGATGACCGCCACGCGCGGCGCCGATGTCCTGCGCCTGTCGCGGCGCGAATTCGCCATCCTGCAAGCGCTCTTGGACCGCCCCGGCCGCATCCTGTCGCGCGCCCAGCTGGAGGAACGCCTCTATGGCTGGCAGGAGGATGTCGAAAGCAACGCGGTCGAGGTCCATATCCACCACCTGCGCGCCAAGCTGGGCCGGGACGCGATCCAGACGGTGCGCGGCGTCGGTTACCGCGTGGCGGAGGGCGGGTGATGTCGATCCGCCTGCGCCTGATCGTCGTGCTGACCTTGGCCGCCTGCATCCTGTGGCTGTCGGCGGTGCTGTGGATCGCGGGATCGACGCGGGCGCAGGTCCAGCGCGTGCTGGATGCGCGGCTGGCGGAATCGGCGAACATGGTCAGCTCGCTGATCTCGGACCAGCGGATCGCGGTGGGGACCGAGGGGCCGGTGACGGTGCCGATGCCTGCCACGACCGACCTGTCGCGGCAGCTGTCCTGCCAGATCTGGTCGCTGCGGGGCGATCTGATCGGTGCCTCCTCGGGGGCGCCGGACGAACGCATGGCGCTGGCCGAGGGGTTTTCCGACACGATGATCGACGGGGTGCCGTGGCGGGTCTTTGCGGTCCATAACGACGATCTGGGCGTGCGGGTGATGGTCGGCGACCGGGCGGATGTGCGGGGCGGGCTGGTCGCGGGCGTGGTCCGGGGCCTTCTGTGGCCGGCGGCGGTGCTGTTTCCGCTGTTGGCGGGGCTGATCTGGCTGTGCGTGGGGCGCGGCCTTGCGCCGCTGGAACAGCTGGCCGCCCATCTGCGCGCCCGCCGGCCCGGCGATCTGCGGCCCTTGCCCGACGCCCCCGCCCCGCGCGAGATCCGCCCCGTGCGCCGGGCGCTGGACAGCCTGTTCCAGCAGCTGGACCATGTGCGGCGGACCGAACGCGACTTCACCGCCTTCGCCGCGCATGAGCTGAAGACCCCGCTGGCCGGGCTGCGCATCCAGGCGCAGGTAGCGCGGCGGGCGGGCGACGCGGCCACGCGCGACCGGGCGCTGGACGCCATCGCCCTGTCGGTCGATCGCAGCGACCGGATGGTGCGGCAGCTGCTGGACCTGGCCGCCATCGACAGCGACGGGGCCAGCCCCGAGGCGCTGGACCCCGCCGCCCTGATCGCCGAGATCGCCCAGGACATTGCCCCCCAGGCCCGCGCCGCCGGGGTGGAGCTGGCGGTGCAGGCCCGCGACCTGCCGCCCCTGCGCGCGCCGCGTGTCCTGATCCACAGCACGCTGCGCAATCTGGTCGAAAACGCCATCCAGCATTCGCCCCAAGGCGGCACGGTGACCATCGCCGCGCGTCACGACGCCCAAGGCCTGACCCTGACGGTCAGCGATCAGGGCCCGGGCATCGCCGATCTGGGCCGCGCCACCGACCGCTTCTGGCGCGGCGGCGCGGGCGGGCAGGGCAGCGGGCTGGGCCTGGCCATCGTCGCGGCGGCGGTCGACCATCTGGGCGGCAGCCTGCATCTGGACCCGCCGGACGGCGGGCAGGTGGTGCGCATCACCCTGCCCTTAAGCCCCGCTTAAGCCGGGCCGGGCAAAGCGGGCGCAAACAATGATCGGAGACGCCATGCAACGCCGCCTTTTCCTGACCGCCGGGTCCGCCATGCTGACCCTGCCGATGATCGCCGGCGCCCAGCCCGCCCGCGACAACGCCATGCCAGAGGAGCTGCGCCAGGCCTTGGAACGCGACCCGACCGCGCCGGTCCTAGGCAATCCCGACGGCAACATCACCCTGACCGAGTTCTTTGATTACAACTGCCCCTTCTGCGCGCAGATGGTCGAGCCGATGCACCGCCTGATCCTGGAGGATCCGCAGCTGCGCGTGGTGTTCCGAGAATGGCCAACCTTCGGCCCCGACAGCGAGGCCGCGGCGCGGGTCTCGCTGGCATCGCTGCAGCAGGGCCGCTACTGGCAGGTCCATACCGGCCTGTTCCGCATGCGCGGCCGCGCCACGGGCGAGACCGCGCGCCGCGCCGCGCGCGAGGCCGGATTGGACATGGATCGGCTGGAACGCGACATCCTGTCCGATCCCGTCGAGCGCCACATCACCATGAGCTTTCTGCTGTCCGACCATGTGGGCCTGGTCGGCACGCCCAGCTTCATCGCGGGCGACGAGGGCGCCTTCGGCGGCCTGACCCTGGAAGAATTGCGCGGGCTGGTCGCCCGCGCAAGACAAACCATGGGCGTCGGCTAGGGCGCCGACGGCGGCTGGTCCGGGTCCGGATCGGAATGGAATTCCGACAGGGCCGGCCGCTTGCCGATGGTGATGTGGTCGATATCCTCGGCCGCGAAGCCGCGGATCAGCGCCGGGATCATCATGCAGACCAGGATGAAGATCGGCAGCCCCACCACGGTGATGACCTGCTGCAGCGCGGTCAGGCCCGCCTCGCCCGCCAGCAGGATCAGGGTGGCGGCGATGGCGCCCTCGGCCAGGCCCCAGAAGACGCGCTGGCGCACCGGGCCGGCCTTGGCATGGCCCGAACAGAGCATGTCCACCACCAGCGACGCGGAATCCGACGAGGTCGCGAAGAAGATCGCCACGACCAGCACCGCCAGCCCCTGCATCAGCGGCGCCCAAGGCAGCTCGGCAAAGAAGGCGAACATCGCCAGCGGCACCGATTCCGACACGGCCGCGCTGATCGCGCCCGCGCCCGCCCCCATAGCCGCGCGCGCATCCGGGCCCAGCCCGTCCAGCGCCATCGCCTGCCAGCCGAAGACCGCGAACCAGATCACCGTGAAGAGCGACGGCGCCAGCAGCACCCCGAAGACGAATTCCCGCACCGTCCGCCCGCGCGAGATCCGCGCCACGAACAGCCCGATGAAGGGCGACCATGTCACCGTCCAGGCCCAGTAGAAGACCGTCCAGTCCGCCTGCCAGCCCCAGGTCCCGGTGCCCATGCCTTGCCCATGCAGCATGTCGTTCCAGAAGGCCAGCCGCGGCAGGTTCGACAGGTAAAGGCCCACCGTCTCGACGATGCCGCGCAGCAGGAACAGCGTGGCCCCCGTGACCAGCACGAAGATCATCAGCCCCACCGCCATGCCGATATTGATGTTCGACAAGAGCTTCACGCCCTTGTCCAGGCCCGCCACGATGGACAGCGTCGCCACAACCGTCAGCGTGCCCAGGATGGCCAGCCGCAGCGTCGTGTCATCGGTCCAGCCGAACAGCGCCGACAGCCCCGCCGCCACCTGCGACGACCCCAGGCCCAAGGACACGGCCACCCCGAACAGCGTCCCCAGAATCGAGGCGATGTCGATGGCCTTGCCGATCGGCCCGTGGATGCGCTCGCGCAGCAGCGGATAGAAGACCGAGCTGACCCGCACCGGCAGGTCGTAGCGGTTGATGAAATAGGCGAAGGCCAGCCCCGGCAGCGCGAAGATCGTCCAGGTATGCAGCGCCAAGTGATAGAGCGAGATCGAGATCGCGTCCTGGGCGGCCTGCAACGAATAGGGCTCGACCCCCGGCAAGGGCGGGGCCTGGTAATGGCTGATCGGCTCGGCCACGCCCCAGAACATCAGGACGGTGCCGATGCCGCCCGCGAACAGCATCGTGAACCAGGACAGGTTGGTGTATTCGGGCCGGGAATTGCGCGGCCCGAGCCGGATATGGCCGTGCCGCGACATGGCCGCATAGAGCAGGAAGCCCAGCCAGACATTCACCCCCAGGATGAAGAACCAGCCCAGATTGGTGACGATCCAGGCGCGGCTGCTGGCAAAGACGCCGCCGATCTGTTCGGGCGCCGCGACCAGCGCCACGACGAAGATCAGGCTGATGCCCGCGGATACGAAAAAGATGGTCGGATCGACCCTGAGGCCCAACCTGTCGGCCAGATTCTGCATGTCTGTCCCCCTTGTCGCGTTCTGTGACGTTCAAGGGTCAAGTCCGGGGGGCGGGTATCGTTCCCCCTGGGGCGAAGGGGTCAGCGGGATTTCTCGGCCAGGATGGCGTTGAAGCCGCGCCGTGCCTCGCGCGCGGCCCGCATGCGGCGGCGGCGGGCAAGTTCGACATTGATCAGCGCGCCCAGCAGGACCGAGAAGCCCGCAAGATAGAACCACATCAGCAGTGCGACCACCGTGCCGATCGACCCGTAGATGCGGTTGTAGCTGTTGAAGCTGCCCAGATAGGCGGAAAAGGCGATGGATCCGGCCGACCACAGCAGCGCCGCGAACAGCGCGCCCCAGGTGAAGATCGGCGTGCGCGGCGTCTTGACGTTGGGCCCATAGCGATAGAGCACACCGATGGTCACGATGACCAGCACGAACATCCCCGCCCAAGGCAGCACCGTCAGCAGCCCCGCCCGCAGCGGCGCGAAGACGACGAAGTTCAGCACGACGGGCACCACGACGATCGTGGCCAGCCCCGCCAGCGATATCCCCACGATGACCAGCGTCAGCAGATAGGCCAGCAGAAAGCCGAAGACCGTCGAATGGGCCCGCACCCCATAGGCCGCGTTCAGCCCCCGGATCAGCGCGTCCACCCCCGCCCGCGCCGCCACCGTGGCGATCAGGAACGAGATGAAGGACGCCCAGCCCACCGATGTGCGGCCGTTCTCGGTCAGGGTGGTGACCTGGTCGTCGACGATGTCGGACGCGCCCGCGGGCAGGAATTCATGCGCCACGTCCAGATAGGTCAGCACGACCAGCGGGTCGAACCACAGGCTCCAGAGCGCGATGATCGCGGCCAGCCCGGGAAAGACCGCGAACATGGCATAGAAGGCGACCCCGGCCGCGATCAGCGTCATGTGGGTCTTGTCCATCCGTTCGAAGATGGCACCCCAGAAGGACCCGATATCGCGCAGCCAGTTCAGCATCCCACCCCGCATTGCTTTTTGTCACAATGATGGGCGTGCGACCGATCCGCAAGGCTGGCGTCAGGGGGTGACGTAACGCGACCAGACCGAGGCCTCGCCCAAGGCGGCGGTGAATTCGGCATGGGCGCGGGCCTCGTCCTCGGTGATGCGGCGGGCCAGGGGCGGGGCCGGGGCGCGCGGCGGGCGGGCTGGCCCGCGGCATCGGTCGCCTGCGCGCCCCGCGCGGGGCCGGCCAGGACCAGGTCCGGCTGGCGCCCGCCGATCAGTTCCAGATAGACCTCGGCCAGCAATTCGCTGTCCAGCAGCGCGCCGTGCAGTTCGCGCCCGGAATTGTCCACGCCGAAGCGGCGGCAGAGCGCGTCCACCGACGAGGGCGAGCCGGGAAATTTCTCGCGCGCGAGGGCCAGCGTGTCCAGCGCCCGCGACCACGGCAGGGTCGGGTGGCCCGCGCGGGCCAGCTCGGCGTTCAGGAATTTCATGTCGAAGCTGGCATTGTGGATGACCAGCTTGGCGTCCGGGCCGATGAAATCCAGGAATCCTTGGGCGATGGCCGCGAATTTCGGCTTGTCGCGCAGGAAGTCGTCGCCTAGGCCATGCACCTCGAAGGCGCCTTGGGGCATGCTGCGTTCGGGGTTGATATAGACGTGGAAGGTGCGCCCGGTGGGCAGGTGGTTCACCAGCTCCAGCGCGCCGATCTCGACGATGCGGTCGCCGCCCTCGGCCTCGAAGCCGGTGGTTTCGGTGTCCAGGACGATCTCACGCATGGGATGTCACCTCATCGATGATGCGGGCCACGGCGGCGGCGGCGGTTTCGGGCGTGTCGGTCGGGATGATCCAGTCGGCACGGGCGCGCTTTTCGGCATCGGGCATCTGGCGGGCCAGGATCATGGCCAAGGTCGCGTCGGTCATGCCGGGACGGGCCATCACGCGGGCGCGCTGCGTGGCCGCGTCGGTGGAGACGACGGCGACCCCGTCCAGCCCCTCGGGGCGGCCGCCCTCGAACAGCAGGGGGATGTCCAGCACGACCAGCGCCGCGTCATCATGACGCGCCAGGAAATCAGCGCGATCGGCCGCGACCAAGGGATGGACGACGGATTCCAGCCGCGACAGGGCATGGGGATCGGCGGCGATGGCGGTCTTGAGCGCGGCGCGGTCGATTCCCCCGCCGACCAGCGCCGCCGGAAACAGCGCCGCGACCGGCCCGACCGCCGCCCCGCCCGGCGCATAGAGGCGATGCACCGCCGAATCCGCGTCCCAGACCGGATGGCCATGATCCGCAAAGAGCCGCGCGGTCGTGGATTTCCCCATGCCGATGCTGCCGGTCAGTCCAAGGCGGAAGGTCATTCCAGCGCGATCCTGCGGGTGTCGTCATCGACCTCGGGCCGGTGGCCGAACCAGCGTTCGAAGCCCGGCGCGGCCTGGTGCAGCAGCATGCCCAACCCGTCGACGATGCGGCAGCCGCGGGCCTGGGCCTCGGTCAGGAAGGGGGTCATCAGGGGGGTATAGACCAGGTCGGTGACCAAGGCATCAGGGGACAGCGCATCCATCGGGACGCGCAGCGGCTGTTTCCCCTGCATCCCGAGCGATGTCGCGTTCACCACGGTCGCGGCCCCGTCCAGCATGTTGCCGACCTGCGCCCAGTCATAGACGACCAGCCGCGCGCCGAATTCGGCCTTGATCTGTTCGGCGCGCAGCCGGGTGCGGTTGGTGATGCGCAGCTCGCGCACGCCGCTGTCCAGCAGCGATGCGACCACCGCCCGCGCGGCGCCCCCCGCGCCGATCACCGCCGCCGGGCCGCGATCGGGCTGCCAGTCGGGGGCGTTCTGGCGCAGATTGGCGATGAAGCCGTAGCCGTCGGTATTGTCGGCATGGATCTTGCCGTCGGGGCGGAAGATCAGCGTGTTGGCCGCCCCGATCAGCGCCGCGCGGTCGGTGACCGTGTCGGCCAGGGTCAGCACGGCCTCCTTATGGGGGATGGTGACATTGGCGCCGACGAAGCCCATCCGGGGCATGTTGCGCAGAACCTCGGCCAGGTGTTCTGGCATGACGGGGATCGGGACGTAATGGCCCGCCAGCCCGTAACGGTCCAGCCAGTAGCCATGCAGGCGCGGCGACCGGGAATGGGTAATGGGCATGCCGATCACCCCCGCCAGCGGGGCATGATGGATCTGGGCAGGCGGCAGGTCGTCGGACATCGGGCGATCTTGGCTGGGGGCGTTCATCACAGATTAGGCAGGGAACGGCCCGGACGAAAGCCCCCATGACCCATCCACCCCCCGCGACCCCTGTGGACAAGTGGCGGGGGGAATCGGTGCGGGCCTTGGTGACAAGGCGCGTCAAGCCCTGAAGGCTGTGAATCCATGCCTGGAACGAAGCGGAAACGACATGCGGTCATCCACAGGTGGACAAGCGGGGGCGGAAAATCTGTCCAGATGTGGATAATCCATGACCCCGATCATTATCCGCAAAGTTATCCACATATCATTTCATTGACAGGACAGGTTTTTTTCGATGCGTTGCGGTTTTCGCACATCATTGTCCACAAGCTCGATTCCAGTGGGGGAATCGGGGGGCCGGTTCCAGATTCCGGTATCCACAGGCCCTACTTCAACTACATTCCTTTCTTCATTCTTTCTTATTAAGAGGGAGAGGACGAAAGGTTTGCGCGATGACCGACTGGCTGCCCCTGATCTATCCCTACGTGAAGGCGTTTCACGTGATGGCCGTGATCTCGTGGATGGCGGGTCTGTTCTACCTGCCCAGGCTGTTCGTCTATCACTCGGAACGGCGCGCCGGATCGGCCGAGCCGGTGGCCAGCTTCGTCATCATGGAACAGAAGCTGCTGCGGCTGATCATGAACCCGGCGATGATCGCCACCTGGATCAGCGGGCTGCTGCTGGTCATGACGCCGGGGATCGTGTCCTGGGCGATGGTCTGGCCCTGGGTCAAGGCGGGCGGGGTGATCGGCATGAGCGCCTTTCACATGTGGTGCGCGCGCGAGCGGCGCCAGCTGGCCGCAGGGGGCGGTCGGGCGGGGCGCAGCTATCGCATGGCCAATGAGGTGCCGACCCTGCTGATGGTGGCCATCGTCAGCGCCGTGATCGTCAAGTTCTGATCGAAAAGATTGACTCCCGGCGGGTCGGGGCGTATCTGCGGCCCCAACCCCGGCCGTCCGGCGCGGGATTCCCATCGACACCCGTTTTTCCGTGCCCCGATCCCCGTGCGGCCGAAAGTATGCCCTGATATGACCGAAGACCGCCTGAACCTGTCCGACCTGAAGGCCAAGAGCCCCGCCGACCTGCTGTCCATGGCGGAGGAATGGGAGATCGAGAACGCCTCGACCATGCGCAAGGGCGAGATGATGTTCTCGATCCTGAAGGAGCATGCCGAGGAGGGCTGGGAGATCGGCGGCGGCGGCGTGCTGGAGGTCGTGCAGGACGGATTCGGCTTCCTGCGGTCGACCGAGGCGAACTATCTGCCCGGTCCCGACGACATCTATGTCAGCCCGGACATGATCCGCCAGCATTCGCTGCGCACCGGCGACACGGTCGACGGGGTCATCCGCGCGCCGGGCGAGAACGAGCGCTATTTCGCGCTGACCAAGGTCGAGAAGATCAATTTCGAGGATCCCGAGAAGGCGCGCCACAAGGTGGCCTTCGACAACCTGACGCCGCTTTATCCCGACGAGCGGCTGAAGATGGAGATCGAGGATCCGACCATCCGCGACCGCAGCGCCCGGATCATCGACCTGGTCGCGCCGATCGGCAAGGGCCAGCGGTCGCTGATCGTGGCGCCGCCGCGGACCGGCAAGACGGTTCTGCTGCAGAACATCGCCCATTCGATCGAGAAGAACCATCCGGAATGCTATCTGATCGTCCTGCTGATCGACGAGCGCCCGGAGGAGGTGACCGACATGCAGCGCAGCGTGCGCGGCGAGGTCGTGTCATCGACCTTCGACGAGCCCGCCAGCCGGCACGTCGCCGTGTCCGAGATGGTGATCGAGAAGGCCAAGCGCTTGGTCGAGCATAAGCGAGATGTTGTGATCCTGCTTGATTCGATCACAAGACTTGGTAGGGCCTTCAACACCGTCGTGCCGAGCTCGGGCAAGGTTCTGACGGGTGGCGTGGATGCGAACGCGTTGCAGCGGCCCAAGCGGTTCTTCGGCGCGGCGCGCAATATCGAGGAAGGCGGCAGCCTGACCATCATCGCCACCGCGCTGATCGATACCGGGTCGCGCATGGACGAGGTAATCTTCGAGGAGTTCAAGGGCACCGGCAACAGCGAGATCGTGCTGGACCGCAAGGTCGCCGACAAGCGCGTCTTCCCGGCCATGGACATCCTGAAATCCGGCACGCGGAAGGAAGAGCTGCTGGTCGACAGCAAGGACCTGCAGAAGACCTATCTGCTGCGGCGGATCCTGAACCCGATGGGCACGACCGATGCGGTCGAGTTCCTGATCTCGAAACTGAAGCAGACCAAGAGCAATTCCGAGTTCTTCGATTCGATGAACGCCTGACGGAGGTCGCATGGAACTGATCTTTGCCGAAGCCACCCCGCCAGGGCGGGGGGGCGTTTCGGTCATTCGCCTGAGCGGGACGGATGCGCGGGTCGTGGCCGAACGGCTGGTCGGGCCGATGGCCCGGGCGCGGCATGCCTATTTCCGCGATCTGGCGCATGAGGGCGAGGTGATCGATCAGGTCCTGGCGATCTGGTTCGAGGCCGGGGCGAGCTTTACCGGCGAAGAGGTCGCCGAGCTGCATCTGCATGGTGCGCCGATCATCGTGCGGCGGGTCTCCGAGATCCTGTCGGGGCTGGGCGCGCGTCCTGCCGTGGCGGGGGAGTTCACGCGGCGGTCATTCCTGAACGGGCGGATGGGCCTCGCGGAGATCGAGGGTCTGGGCGATTTGCTGGCGGCCGAGACCGAGGCGCAGCGCAAGCTGGCGCTGCGGACGGCGCGAGGTGAGTTGGGCCAGAAGGCCGGCGCCTGGCGTGCGATGCTGGTCGAGGCGGGGGCCTTGGTCGAGGTCAGCGTCGATTTCGCGGATGAGGATGTGCCGGAGGAGATTCCGTCCAAGGTGTTCGATCTGACGGCGGCTTTGAAGGCCGAACTGGAGCGCGAGCTTGCGGGGTTTCGCGCGGCGGAACGGGTCCGGCTCGGCTTCGAGGTCGCGATCATCGGGCCGCCGAATGCGGGAAAAAGCAGCCTTTTGAATGCTTTGGCGCGGCGGGATCTGGCCATCGTCTCATCGATTGCCGGGACGACGCGGGATGTGATCGAGCTGCGCTATGATCTGAACGGTTTGCCTGTGGTGTTTCTGGATACGGCCGGGATCCATGAAGCCGGCGACGAAGTGGAGGCGATCGGGATTTCGCGGGCGCTGACGCGGGCCGAGGAGGCAGACCTTAGGATCCACCTGTCGACGGCAGGGGAGGCGGTTGCAGGGCTCTATGTCGACGGGGATATTGTCGTTCGGAGCCAAGCGGATCGTGCGCCGGGCCTGGGATCGGAATTGGCCGTGTCGACGGTCTTAGGGGAGGGGATCGAGGAGTTGCTGCGGCGCGTTGCAGACATCGTGTCGTCGCGGACGATGGAGGCCGGTGTGATCAGTCACGAACGGCAGCGTTACGAGTTGGCGACGGCGGCCGATGCGTTGGTTGGTCTCGAGGCCTTGCCGGTCGAGATCGTGGCGGAGCGGATCAGAGCAGCGGGATTCAGTTTGGATCGGCTTATTGGAAAAGTCGGTTCGGAGGATTATCTTGACGTCATCTTCTCATCTTTCTGCATTGGGAAATAGGACATGTTTCACGTGAAACAATGCGACGTGGTCGTTGTCGGCGGAGGACATGCCGGTGTCGAGGCTGCTTGCGCGGCATCGCGTATGGGTGCTTCGGTCGTGTTGGTTACGTTGGATGAGAATGATATCGGCAGTTTGTCCTGTAATCCGGCAATTGGCGGGTTGGGGAAGGGGCATCTGGTTCGCGAAATCGATGCCTTGGATGGCGTAATGGGCCGGATTGCAGATGCGTCGGGAATTCAGTTCCGGCTTCTGAACCGCAAAAAAGGACCGGCCGTTCAGGGGCCGAGAGCGCAGATGGATCGCGCGGAGTATCGGCGGAATGCGCAGGATGTTGTAATCAATGACTATGGTATTGAGGTCATCTACTCAGCAGTGGAACGGTTGATCAGAACTGAAAGGGCGGTGTCCGGCGTCGTCTTGGAGGACGGAACCGAGATCCGAGCTGCAGCGACCATCATCACGACAGGCACCTTCCTGAACGGGGTGATCCATATCGGGGATGTCAGCCGGCCCGCCGGCCGTTGGGGAGGACGGTCCGCTACCGGTCTCGCTGCGTCGCTATTGTCTCTGGGGTTGCCATTGGGACGGCTGAAGACGGGGACGCCTCCGCGCATCGCGATGGATTCGATTGCCTGGGACGATTTGGAGAAACAGCCGGGTGATGAGGTGCCGACCGTTTTCTCGTATCTGAACTCGGCGCCGATGCTGCCGCAGATCTCCTGCGCGATCACGCATACCAACGAACGGACCCATCAGATCATCACCGACAATCTGGAAAGATCGGCCATGTACGGAGGGACGATCACTGGCCGCGGCCCACGATACTGCCCGTCGATCGAAGACAAGGTCGTCCGGTTTGCCGACAAAGCGTCGCATCAGGTTTTTCTTGAGCCGGAGGGATTGAACTCGGACCTCGTTTATCCCAACGGCATATCCACGTCTTTGCCCGAGGACGTGCAATTGGCCTATGTCCAGACGATGGCAGGGATGGAGAACGCCCGGATTGTTCAACCAGGCTATGCGGTCGAATATGACTACATTGATCCCCGCGCGTTAGATGCGGGCTTGTCGGTGAAATCGACCGAGGGACTATACCTTGCAGGGCAGATCAACGGAACAACGGGATACGAAGAAGCTGCCGCCCAGGGTCTGGTCGCTGGCATCAATGCCGCAAGACGGGCATCTGGCGGGCAGCCAATTCATTTCAGCCGGGCAGACAGCTACATCGGCGTCATGGTCGATGACCTCATTTCCCGCGGCGTTTCAGAGCCCTATCGAATGTTCACATCTCGAGCCGAGTTCCGGCTCACCCTTCGCGCCGACAACGCCGACACGCGCCTGACGCCTGTCGGCATTGCCGCCGGGTGCGTTTCCCCTTCGCGCGAGGCTACTTTCGATGCATCACGGGCCCGATACGCCGCGGCAGAACATGTGCTGCGAGAGACTGTGTTCACGCCGACAGAGCTTCAGCGACTCGGCGTCTCTGTCAGGCAGGATGGACGCCAACGGTCGCTCTATGATCTTTTGGGCGCTCAAGGCACGATAGACTCGAAGTTGCTGTATGATATGCCCGGCGTTCAGGACCTGGACCCCGTTGCCGTTGAACGCGTTTCTATTGACGCGCTTTATAGCCAGTATACCCGCCGTCAGGAGGCCGATGCGGCGGCGCTGAAGCAGAACGAATCCGCCGCACTTCCTGTAGATCTCGATTACGCATCAATCGGCGGGCTTTCGAACGAACTCTCGCGCAAGCTCGCCGAAACCAGGCCGACGACGCTGGCACATGCCGCGGCGATCGACGGCATGACACCGGCGGCGTTGACGCGCCTCCTCTATCACACGAAAGCTGCCTCATGACGGCCGATGATGGTGTTTCACGTGAAACAATCGAACGCTTGGATGCTTACGTCGCCCTGATTGAAAAGTGGAATCCAAAGATCAACTTGGTCTCTCGCGATGCCTTGAATTTCCTCAGGTCGCGTCACATACACGATTGCACGCAGCTCGCTTCCCTCGCAGCAACGCAAACCGGAGCCTGGCTTGATCTCGGCTCTGGCGGTGGGCTTCCCGGGATCATCATCGCCATCAATCGGCAATCAGCAGGCTCCCCGACAATCATGATGGAAAGCGACCAACGAAAAGCCGTCTTCCTCCGAACCGTCATTCGCGAACTCAACCTATCACAGACCACCGTCCAGACCGCCAGGATCGAAGACGCACAACCGTCGGCGGCGCACCACATCTCTGCCCGCGCACTGGCGCCCCTTCCCAAGCTCCTCGGCTTCGTTCACCGCCACCTCCACCCCGATGGCACCGCCTGGTTGATGAAGGGCCGAAGCTGGCAAACCGAGGTCGACGAGGCGCAACGCAGTTGGTTCTTCAATCTGGATGTGATACCCAGCATTACCGATCCCGAAGCCGGGATCCTCAAGATCCATGGATTACGGCATGCCTAACCACATCATCGCGGTCGCCAATCAGAAGGGTGGGGTCGGCAAGACCACTACCGCCGTCAATCTGGGTGCAGCCTTGGCCGAGATGGGCCACAGCGTGATCATCATCGACCTCGACCCACAGGGAAACGCCTCGACCGGGCTTGGAATTGCGCCTGATCAACGCGACCAGACCGTTTATGACCTCCTTACCGGCGATACAGACCTGATCTCGGCGGCGGCCATAACCGATATCCCCGGACTTCGGATCGTCCCCTCGACCTCGGACCTGGCCTCGGCGGATGTCGACCTTTCGGATGTCGCCGACCGCACGAGTCTTCTACGCAAACAGACGGAACGCGCCGAACCTGGCACGATCATCCTGATCGACTGCCCCCCGGCACTCGGCCTGTTGACCGTCAACGCAATGGTCGCCGCGACCAGCGTTCTCGTTCCCCTGCAGGCGGAATTCTACGCCTTGGAGGGTCTGTCCCAACTGCTCTCGACAATCCGGCAGGTCCGGCAAGGCGCCAATCCCGACCTTCGCATCAGCGGCGTGCTTGTCACCATGTCGGATTACCGCAACAACCTTGCCCAACAGGTCGAGGCCGATGTCCGCGCGACCCTCAAGGACCTCGTCTATACCACGGTTATCCCCCGCAATGTCCGCGTGTCCGAGGCCCCTTCGCATGCCCAGCCCGTCCTCGCTTACGATCCGGCATCCAAGGGCAGCGCCGCCTATCGGAACTTCGCCCGTGAATTCGCGGAAAAACTAAAGCTCAGCCCGGAGACCGTGTGATGTCTGAAGCAAAGGCCGCCAAGCGGGGTCTGGGTCGCGGTCTCTCCGCGCTGATGGCCGATATGGATGTGACCGAAACCACCGGATCGCCTAATGCCAAAGACCGCCAGGTCCTGCCCATCGAACAGATCACCGCAAATCCCGACCAGCCGCGCCGCAGCTTCGACCCCGATGCGTTGCAGGAACTGGCCGCCTCGCTCTCGCAGCGCGGCATCCTCCAGCCGCTGATCGTCCGTCCGCATCCGCGGGACGAAGGCCTCTACCAGATCGTCGCCGGTGAACGCCGCTGGCGGGCCGCCCAGATGGCCCAGCTGCACGAGGTCCCGGTCATCATCCGCCAGATGTCGGATACCGAGGTCCTCGAAGTCGCGATCATCGAGAACATCCAGCGCGCCGACCTGAACGCCATCGAGGAGGCCGCCTCCTACCGCCAGCTGATGGACAAGTTCGGCCACACCCAAGAACGCCTGGCCGAGGCCCTGAACAAGAGCCGCAGCCATATCGCCAACCTGCTGCGCCTGCTGAACCTGCCCGACGGCGTGCAGGACATGGTCAAGGACGGCAAGATCAGCGCCGGCCATGCCCGCGCCCTTATCACCGCCCCGAATGCCGCCCAATTGGCCCGCAAGGTTGCCGAAAAGGGCCTTTCCGTACGCGAGACCGAGGAGATGGTCCGCAAACTGGGCCAGACCGAATCCGCTGCCAAACCCATGCGCGGCGCCCCGGAAAAGGATGCCGACACCCGCGCCTTGGAGGGCGATCTGTCCGCCCAGCTCAAAATGCGTGTCCAGATTAACCACGCACGACAGGATGGTGGTCAAATGGTCATTACCTATCGCGACCTGAACCAGCTGGATCGTCTTTGTCAGATCCTTTGCGGTAGCTGATCAAGATGTAGTGGTACAAGGTGCCTCTTATACTACGGAGATGCTTCCCTTCATTTAGACCGGATCTGGCGCTTTTTAAGCTTTGATCTGTTTCTACTGATCGGGTTGCGTCTCTTCGATGCGCAGGGAGCAGACCACCGCGGGTGGTTTGCCGGCAACGGCCCTGTGTAGGCGGCAATGATTATGGAACTCTATCCACGTCCGAGGACCCGCGCGGGCTTGAGATCCGGTCTCTCAAGCGTGTAGATAGACGCATTCGTATTCAAGGGTGCGCATAAGCCGCTCGATGTAGATGTTTTCCAAGTAGCGACCCTTCCCGTCCATCGATATGCGCCCGCCCGAGCGATGCAAGCGGTCTGTCCATGCAAATGAGTTGAACTGCGATCCCTGATCGCTGCTCATGATGTCAGGTGGCCAGAACCGATAGATGGCCTTACTCAGCGCCTCGACGCAGAAGTCGGCATCCAGCGTGTTGGAAATCCGCCACGCTCGATACATCCGGATGTGCCAGCCCATGATCGCGGCAAGGTACAAAAGGCCCCGTCGCATTGGCAGATAGGTGGTGTCAACGCGCCAGACCTAGTTTGGTCGGTCAAAACGCAGTCCTCGCAACAAATAGGGGTAGGTTTTGTGACCTTTCGCCGGCCTACTGGTGTTGGGCTTCTGATGGATCGGCAGTGAGGAGGGTCAGAAAACGGTCCGGGGGACCGTTCTCCCGACGAACGCCCAGCAGGCCCATGAGCCGTCGGATAAGCTTCTCGTTCACTGCATGTCCATCGTTGCGCAGGTGCCACGTCATCTTTTGAACGTCTAAGAACGGTGTGACCAGGAAGTGCACATCGATCAACCGCATCAGCGCAAGGTTCTGCCTTGTCTGTCCCTGTGGGGCATAATCGAACGACGTCCGCGGGACCTGTAGCAGCGCACACTGCTGACTGATCGATAGGTCAGGATGGTCGTGTTCGAACATACCGCGCCTCACCTCCAGCCCCAGGCCTGAGCTTTCTTTCCAAAAAAGAGTTGGCCACTGCCAGCTCACCGAGCTTGACGTGCTGACCTGCCACTGGTCTTTCATCGAGCCAAGACCCGAGCCTGGAGGTCATTTAGGCCTGTTGGCGCGAGTTGAACAATCGCCCGGCGCGCGGAACTTTCATCGCGTGCAGCGGGTCGGGCGATTGCGGTGGTCAGATGGAGGGCAAAGCCTGCGGGGGTCTGGTAGCCAAGCGCGGAATGCGGCCGCGCGGTGTTGTAATCGGTGAGCCAGGCCGCCAGCAGATCACGGGCATGGGCGAGGTTGCGTAACAGCGTCTCGTTCAGAAATTCGTCCGGCATCCGGCCGTCGAAACTCTCGACGAACCCATTCTGCATCGGCTTTCCCGGCGCGGTGGAGTGCCACTCGATCTTGGTCTCAGCGCACCACTTCAAGACCGCATTCGAGGTCAGTTCCGTCCCGTTATCGGAGACGATCATCCCGGGTTTCCCACGCCGTTCGATCAACGCCGTCAGTTCCCGGGCTACGCGGCGCCCCGAGATCGAAGTGTCGGGGATCGCGGCGAGGCACTCGCGCGTGACGTCATCCACCACATTCAGCACCCGGAACCGCCGTCCGCAGGCGAACTGATCATGCACGAATTCCAGCGACCAGCGGGCGTTTGCACGGGCTTCGACCATGATCGGGGCCCTTGTGCCAAGCGCCTTAGGCTCCAGACCCATTGATCTTACGGTCTTTGCATGATTCAGGCTCCTCAAGGAGACCTGATCGATGAGTAATCTTTACTGGCTGAGCGACGCCCAAATGGAGCGTCTGAAACCGTTCTTTCCCAAGAGCCATGGCAAGCCCCGGGTCGATGATCGTCGCGTCCTCAGCGGCATAATTTTCATCAATCGTAATGGGTTGCGGTGGTGTGACGCGCCGAAGGAATACGGCCCGGCCAAAACCCTCTACAACCGCTGGAAGCGCTGGAGCGATAACGGGGTTTTTGCCCGGATCATGGTCGGCCTTGCCGCCGAGAGCGCCGAGCACAAGACGATCATGAATGACGCGACCTATCTCACGGCACACCGCACGGCCTCGAGCCTTGGGGTGAAAAAGGGGGGCGCGGGCGCCAGATCGGGCGCACCAAAGGCGGTATGAACACCAAGTTGCACGCTGTCGCCGATGCGAAGGGGCGGCCGATCGGGTTCTTCATGTCGGCCGGCCAGGTTAGCGATTACACCGGCGCGGCGGCGCTGCTGGGCAGCCTGCCGAAGGCTGAGTGGCCTCTGGCCGACAGGGGCTACGACGCTGACTGGTTCAGAGACGCTTTGAAAGACAAGGGGATAAAGGTTTGCATCCCCGGACGGAGGTCCCGCAAGAAGGCCGTCAAATACGACAAGCGGCGTTACAAAAGGCGTAACCGCATCGAAATCATGTTCGGACGTCTGAAGGACTGGAGGCGCGTCGCAACCCGTTATGACCGCTGCCCGGAAACGTTCTTCTCAGCGATCATGCTCGCCGCAACCGTCTTGTTCTGGCTGTGAAACTTAATGAGTCTGGAGCCTAGCGGGACCGTATTCCTTTGGCGCGTCGCACCTGCGCAACCCAGTGCAAGTGATAACGATCATGTCGATGAGAACGCGATGATCATCAATACGCGGCTTACCACGGCTCTCGGGCAGGATGGGCTTCAGGCGCTCCATTTGCGCCTCGGTCCGCCAGAAAAGGTTGCTGATCGATCGGGGCCATTTTGAAGAGCCGGAACCACGCCGACAGCCTGAAATCAATGGGTCTGGAGTGTAGCTTCTGTCAGTGATCGAATTTCACGGGGTAGCTCATACCTATCGTTCAGGCCGCGTCGCCAAATACAAGGCCACCACGGCGCAGATCCCCCCCTGCGTCGCCACGACCCAATGCGGCATCCCTGCGAACCAGGAAATCGCGACGCCCACGGTCATCGCCGATATGGCCCACAGCTTGGCCAGCCGTCCCACGGCGCCGCGTTCCTGCCATGCGCGGACGGACGGGCCATAGGTCGGGTGATCCAGGATCCGCTGCCGCAGCGCGGGCGACGACCGGGCAAAGGCCCATGCCGCCACCAGCAGAAAGGGCACGGTCGGCATGACGGGCAGGGCGATGCCGATGACCCCCAGACCCACAAAGAGCCATCCGATCCCCAGCCAGAAGTGTCGCATCATATCAGTCAGCCAATTCCCTCAGCACCGCGTTCAGAACCGGCCGCCCCTCGCGTGTGGTGGCGACGCGGCCCCCGGTGACCTCGACCATCCCCATTGCCTCCAAGGCCCGCAGGCGGTCCCGGTTCAGGGGCCGGGGGGCCAGCCGGTCATAGCGGTCGATGTCCAACCCCTCGGCCAGGCGCAGCGACATCAGCAGGTATTCGGTGGCCTGTTCGCCCGCCGGGATCAACTCGCGCGGCAGCTCGCCCGTTCCCGTCCGCTCGACCGCATCCAGCCAGGCCCCGGGCTGGCGCAGCGCCTCGGTGGCCACCCGGCCCCCGTCCAACGTCAGCCGCCCATGCGCACCGGGCCCCACCGCGGCCCAATCGCCCTGCCGCCAATAGACCAGGTTGTGACGGCTCTCGGATCCCGCGGGGGCGTGGTTCGACACCTCGTATCCCGGCATCCCCGCCGCCTCGCAGATCTCCTGCGTGTCGTGATACATGTCCGCCGACAGATCGTCATCGGGCAGGTCGCGCAGCTTGCCCGCCTCGGCCCGGGCGCCAAAGGCCGTCCCCGGCTCGATCGTCAGCTGATAAAGCGACAGGTGATCGACCGCCATAGACAGCGCCTCGGACAGCTCGCGCCGCCAGGACGCGCGGTCCTGCCCCTGCCGGGCATAGATCAGATCGAAGCTGACCCGCCCGAAACAGCCGCGCGCCACGTCGAAGGCAGCCCGCGCCTCGGCCGCCGAATGCATCCGCCCAAGCCGCCGCAGATCCGCGTCGTTCAGCGCCTGGATGCCCATTGACAGGCGCGTCACCCCCGCCTGCGCATAGCCCTCAAATCGGGTCTTCTCCACGCTGGTCGGATTGGCCTCCAGCGAGATCTCGATGTCATTGGCAAAGCCCCACCCGGCCCGCGCCGCGGTGATGACCGCATCGACCGTCTCGGGCAGCATCAGCGACGGCGTTCCGCCCCCGAAGAAGATGCTGCCCAGATGCCGCCCCGGGGTCTGGGCGGCCAGCCGCGCGATCTCGGCGCTCAGCGCCCGGGCCCATCGCGCCTGGTCCACATGGGCGGTCACATGGCTGTTGAAGTCGCAATAGGGGCATTTGGCCGCGCAGAACGGCCAATGGACATAGAGCCCAAAGCCCCCTGCGCGCCAATCCTCCATCAGCGCGCGGGATCGAAGCAGGCCTCGATCATCCGCCGCACCGCCAGGGCGCGATGGCTGAGGCTGTTCTTGGTCTCGGTGCTCATCTCGCCCATGGTGCGGTCATGGCCGTCGGGCATGAAGATCGGGTCATAGCCATGGCCCTGCGCGCCGCGCGGCGGCCAGACGACCTGGCCGGGCAGCACGCCCTCGAAGATCTCGTCATGCCCGTCCGGCCACATCAGCACCAGCGTGCAGCGGAACTGGGCGTGATGCGGGGCAGGGGCGCCGGTCGCGGCGATGGCATCATGGCTGCGCTGCATGGCCATGGCGAAATCGCGGCCTTGCCCGGTCTCGGCCCAATCGGCGGTCTGCACGCCCGGCGCGCCGTCCAGCGCGTCGATGCAGATGCCGCTGTCATCGGCCAGCACGGCCAGCCCCGTCGCCTCCATCGCCGCGCGCGCCTTGATGCGGGCATTGCCGGCAAAGGTGGTCTCGGTCTCCTCGGGCTCGGGCAGGTCCATCTGCGCCGCGCCGACCACCTCGACCCCATAGGGCTCCAGCAGGGCGCGCATCTCCTCCAGCTTGCCGGCATTGTGCGTGGCCACCAGCATCCGCGTCTCGGCAAAGCGCCTCATGCCAGGGCCGCCTTCTGCGCGGCGACCAGGTCGGCCATGCCCGCCTGCGCTAGGTCCAGCAGCCGGTCCATCTCCTCGCGCGAGAATGTGGCCCCCTCGGCCGACATCTGCACCTCGATCAGCCGGCCCGCGCCGGTCAGGATGAAGTTCCCGTCCACGCCCGCCTCGCTGTCCTCGGCATAGTCCAGGTCCAGCAGCGGCTGGCCGGCATAGATGCCGCAGCTGACCGCGGCCACATGGTCGATGATCGGGTCGCTGGCGATCGCGCCCGCCTTCAGCAGCTTGTTCACCGCCAGGCGCAGCGCGACCCAGCCCCCGGTGATCGAGGCGCAGCGCGTCCCGCCATCGGCCTGGATCACGTCGCAATCGATGCTGATCTGGCGCTCGCCCAAGGCGCTGCGGTCGATGCCCGCGCGCAGGCTGCGCCCGATCAGGCGCTGGATCTCCTGGGTGCGGCCCGATTGCTTGCCCTGGGCCGCCTCGCGGCGGTTGCGGCTGTGGGTCGCACGGGGCAGCATGCCGTATTCCGCGGTGACCCAGCCCAGTCCGGTGCCCTTCAGAAAGCGCGGCGGATTGTCCTCGATCGTGGCGGTGCACAGGACATGCGTGTCGCCGCAGCGGATCAGACAGGACCCCTCGGCATGCCGCATCACCCCGGTTTCGATTGAAATCGGGCGCATTTGGGCTAGATTCCGGCCAGAAGGGCGCATGACTATTCCTTTTTCGAGAAGACAGCTGCCCCATACCGCCCGAGGGCAGCCTCACGCAACCCCAAGCGGGGTCACAAGACAGGGGCCATGACCCAGGAATCGCTGCTGAACGAGCTGAACGACCGGTCCCGCGAGGTGTTTCGCCGGGTCGTCGAATCCTATCTGGAAACGGGCGAGCCGGTGGGCTCGCGCACCCTGACGCGGGCGCTGTCGGAAAAGGTCAGCGCCGCGACCATCCGCAACGTGATGCAGGACCTGGAATTCATGGGCCTGCTGGACAGCCCCCATGTCAGCGCGGGGCGGCTGCCCTCGCAGCTGGGGCTGCGGCTCTTCGTCGACGGCATGATGGAGGTCGATTCCCTGACCGCCGGCGACCGCGCCGCCATCGACCAGACATTGGGCAATGACGACCCCGAGACGGGCGTGCTGCTGGACCGGGTCAGCACGGCGCTGTCGTCGATCACCCGGGGCGCCTCGCTGGTGCTGATGCCCAAGCACGAGGCGCCCATCCGCCATATCGAATTCGTCAGCCTGGGCGCGGACCGCGCCCTGGTCGTGCTGGTCTTCGCCGACGGCCATGTCGAGAACCGCATCTTCACCCCTCCGCCGGGCCAGACGCCCTCCTCGATGCGCGAGGCGGGCAATTTCCTCAATGCCATGGCCGAGGGCCGCACCCTGGCCGAACTGCGCAGCCATCTGGCCCATCAGATCAGCGCCCGGCGGCGCGAGCTGGACGTGCTGGCGGCCGCGCTGGTCGAATCGGGCCTGGCGCAATGGGGGGCCGAGGCGACCGATCCGCGCCTGATCGTGCGGGGCCGGTCGCATCTGCTGGACAGCGAGGTCGCGGATCTGGACCGCATCCGCATCCTCTTCGACGATCTGGAACGCAAGCGCGACATCGTGGAATTCCTGGAACTGACCGAACGCGGCGAGGGGGTGCGCATCTTCATCGGCTCCGAAAACAAGCTTTTTTCACTTTCGGGTTCCGCTCTGGTGGTTTCCCCCTATATGAATGCCGACCGTAAGATAGTGGGGGCGGTGGGTGTCATCGGTCCGACCCGGCTGAATTACGGCCGGATCGTGCCGATCGTCGATTACACCGCCCAGCTGGTCGGCCGGGTGCTGTCCGGCCGGAAAGGATGAAACAGGATGACCGATCAGAACGAACCGCAACAGGACCAGTTCATGGAAGACCCGCTGGCGCAGGACGATGACGAACTGGCCCGGGTTTCGGCCGAACGGGACGAATTGCGCGACAAGTGGATGCGCGCCCTGGCGGATGCCGAGAACTCGCGCAAGCGCGCCGACAAGGACCGCCGCGACGCCGAGCAATATGGCGGATCGCGCTTGGCCCGCGACCTGCTGCCGGTCCATGACGCGCTGACCCGCGCGCTGGACGCGGCCACCGACGAACAGCGCGCCGGCGCCTCGGCCCTGATCGAGGGGGTCGAGCTGACCCTGCGCGAGCTGTCCAACGTCTTCACCAAGCACGGCATCACCATCATCCGCCCCGAACCGGGCGAGAAGTTCGACCCCGCCATCCACGAGGCCATGTTCGAGGCCCCCGTGCCCGGCACCGTGGCCGGCAATGTCATCCAGGTGATGGATAACGGCTTCCGCCTGCATGACCGGCTGCTGCGCCCGGCCAAGGTGGGCGTCTCCTCGACCCCGGCATCCTGAACGCCCGCGGGCGCGACCCCGATCCAGCCCGGCCGCGGCCGGGCTGCTACAACCTTCCGCTGACTTGCCCATCATCCCCGCAGCGGCGACCTTGGTGATCGCCCGGTCAGCCGAGGGAGAGGATGATGACCAGCACCCAAGGCGTGCCTATCCACCCCGCCGTCGATCACGGCGTCCCCAAGGCCCGGCCGGGCTTTTCGGGCGGCGTGCTCAGCTGTCACTGCCCCGCCGACCCGGTGCGCGTCCATGTGGGCGCCCAGACCGCGCATAACCATGTCTGCGGCTGTACCCGATGCTGGAAACCGCCCGGCGCGGCCTTTTCGCTGGTCGCGGTGGTGCCGCGCGACGCGATCCGGGTCATCGACGGCCAGGACCTGCTGGAGGTCGTGGATCCCGGTGCCGCCATCCGCCGCCATCGCTGCCGCCGCTGCGGGGTCCATATGTATGGCCGCATCGACGACAAGGACCATCCCTTCTACGGGCTGGATTTCGTCCATACCGAACTGTCGACGGACCAGGGCTGGTCGCCGCCCGAATTCGCGGCCTTCGTCAGCTCGGCCATCGAAGGCGGCGTGGATCCGTCGCGGATGGACGGCATCCGGTCGCGCCTGCGCGAGCTGGGGCTGGAACCCTATGATGCCCTGTCACCGGCCCTGATGGACGCCATCGCGACCCATCTGGTCCGACGCTCGGGTGCGCTGCCCGCTTGACGCCGGGCCCGCCCGGCTGGAACAAACCCCCAAAGGGGCCGCATTCCGGCCCCTTCGCCCTGACCAGCATGCCGGAAGGCAGAAGGAGAAGACCATATGAGAACCCGTGCCGCAGTGGCCCTCGAGGCCGGCAAACCGCTGGAAGTGATGGAGGTCAACCTGGAGGGCCCCAAGGCCGGCGAGGTCCTGATCGAGATCAAGGCCACCGGCATCTGCCATACCGACGAATTCACCCGATCGGGCGACGACCCGGAAGGCATCTTTCCCGCCATCCTGGGCCATGAGGGCGCGGGCATCGTGCTGGAGGTGGGCGAGGGCGTGACCTCGGTCAAGCCGGGCGACCATGTCATCCCGCTCTATACCCCCGAATGCCGCGAATGCGCGTCCTGCCTGTCGGGCAAGACGAACCTCTGCACCAAGATCCGCGCGACCCAAGGCAAGGGCCTGATGCCCGACGGCACGACCCGCTTCAGCATGCTGGATGGCACGCCGATCTATCACTACATGGGCTGTTCGACCTTCGCCAACCACACGGTCCTGCCGGAAATCGCGGTTGCCAAGGTCCGCGAGGACGCGCCTTTCGACAAGATCTGCTATATCGGCTGCGGCGTCACCACCGGCATCGGCGCGGTCATCAACACCGCCAAGGTCGAGATCGGCGCCAAGGCCGTCGTCTTCGGCCTGGGGGGAATCGGGCTGAACGTGATCCAGGGCCTGCGCTTGGCAGGGGCCGACATGATCATCGGCGTCGATCTGAACAACGACAAGAAGGAGATGGCCGAACGCTTCGGCATGACCCATTTCGTCAACCCCAAGGAGATCGACGGCAGCATCGTCAACCACATCGTCGAGATGACCAAGACCCCCTTCGACCAGATCGGTGGCGCGGATTACAGCTTCGACGCCACCGGCAGCACCAAGGTCATGCGCGACGCGCTGGAATGCACGCATCGGGGCTGGGGCGTGTCGGTCATCATCGGCGTGGCGGCCGCAGGGGCCGAGATCAGCACCCGCCCGTTCCAGCTGGTCACCGGCCGCGTCTGGAAGGGCACAGCCTTCGGCGGCGCGCGGGGCCGGACCGATGTGCCCAAGATCGTGGACTGGTACATGGACGGCAAGATCGAGATCGACCCCATGATCACCCACACCATGCCGCTGGAGGACATCAACAAGGGCTTCGACCTGATGCATCACGGCGAATCCATCCGCTCGGTCGTCCTTTACTGATCCTTCACGGCTGCTTAGGTAAAAGAACGGCGGGGCCCGCGTGCCCCGCCGTCGCCATAAGAATGAACGAAGGAGCAGGCCCATGCGCCACCAGTGGCTGGACGACGACGACGATCACGAGGAAGACGACGACCGCCAGCCCAAGGGCGACAAGGATGGCGGCCTGGGCCTTCCCGAAGGCGACAAGATCGGCAAGCTGTACTTCAAGTCGCGCACCGTCATCGTGGCGGGCGCCATCAACGACAAGCTGGCGCAGCGCACCGTGGCCCATCTGCTGGCCTTGGCCGAGGACAGCGACCGGCCCATCAATATGCTGATCTCGTCCCCCGGCGGGCATGTGGAATCGGGCGACATGATCCATGACGTGATCAAGTTCATCCGTCCGACCGTGCGCACCATCGGCTCGGGCTGGGTGGCCTCGGCCGGCGCGCTGATCTTCGTCGCGGCGAAAAAGGAAAACCGCTACTGCCTGCCCAACACGCGCTTCCTGATCCACCAGCCCTCGGGCGGGATCGGCGGCACGTCGTCGGACATGATGATCCAGGCCGAACAGGTCCGCCTGATGCGCGACCGCCTGAACCAGATCTTTGCCGATGCGACCGGCCAGTCGGTCGAGCGGATCGAGAAGGACACCCATCGCGACTTCTGGCTGAACACCCAGGAGGCGCTGGATTACGGGCTGCTGGGTCAGGTGATCCGCAGCGTGGACGACCTGAAATGACCGCAGCGGGCGGTGTGACGATCCGCCCGGCCACGGCGGGGGATGGCGACGCGATCTGGTCGATCCTGCACCCCGTCTATCGCGCGGGGCAGACCTACTGCATCCCGCGCGACATCACCCGCGACGAGGCGCTGGAGGACTGGTTCGCCCGGCCCTTCACCGTCTTCGTGGCCGAGGTTGACTGCCGCGTCGTGGGCACCAGCCATGTGGGCGAGAACCGCCCCGCCGGCGGATCGCATGTGGCCAACGCCTCCTTCGCGACCGATCCGCAGATGCGCGGGCGCGGGGTGGCACGGGCCTTGGTCGATCATGCCAAGACCTGGGCCCTGGGCCACGGTTTCGCGGCGATGCAGTTCAACTTCGTCGTCTCGACCAATGCCGATGCCGTCCATTTGTGGCAGAAGGCAGGATTTTCTGTTGTCGGGCGGCTGCCGGGCGCGTTTCGTCATCCCCAGCTTGGGCCGGTCGACGCGCTGGTCATGTTCCACACCCTGAAGGGAGAGACGAATGAGCCTTGAGACCCTGTCCGAGACCCGCAGCTTCGGCGGCACCCAAGGCGTCTATCGCCACAAGTCGCAGGCGACCGGCACCGACATGACCTTCGCGGTCTACCTGCCCGAGATGGCGCTGCACGGCCCGGTGCCGGTGCTGTGGTACCTGTCGGGCCTGACCTGCACGCATGAGAACGCGATGACCAAGGCCGCCGCCCAGCAATGGTGCGACGAGGCCGGCATCGCCATGGTCTTTCCCGACACCTCGCCCCGCGGCGAGGGCGTGGCCAATGACGAGGCCTATGACCTGGGCCAGGGCGCGGGTTTCTATGTCAACGCGACGCAGGACCCGTGGAAGCCGCATTTCCGCATGTGGGATTATGTTGTCGAGGAGCTGCCCGCGCTGGTCTGCGACAATTTCGCGGTCGATGGCGATGCGATGGGAATCACCGGCCATTCCATGGGCGGGCATGGCGCGCTGACCATCGCGATGACCCATCCCGACCGCTACCGCACCGTGTCGGCCTTTGCGCCCATCGCCAATCCGACGGAATCGGATTGGGGCCGCAAGCAGTTCACCGCCTATCTGGGCGACGACGCCCAGGCCTGGCGCGCCCATGACGCCACCCTGCTGATGACCGAACGGGGCTTTCCGGGCGAGGTGCTGATCGACCAGGGCGCCGCCGACCAGTTCCTGGACCTGCTGCGCCCCGAGGCACTGGCCCATGCCATGACCGCCCGCCGCCAGCCGGGCCAGTTCCGCATGCATGCGGGCCATGACCACAGCTATTTCTTCGTGCAGAGCCTGATGGCCGACCACGTCTTCTGGCATGCCGAACGGCTGGTCTGACGGGCTTGCCGAACATTCCCGGCGCCGCTGCCATTTGACCATCAGACTTTAGGGGCAAATGGCAGGGGCGTCGATTGACGCAACCCCATGCGCCCCCAAGACTGCCCCATGGACGGCCGCCGGAGGAGGAACCCGCGGCCCATGATCCAGGCAGCGGAGGAGCACTTCAATGAAATATCTTCTGAACAGCGCGGCGATCGCGCTGCTTCTGACCGGCGGGGCGGCGCTGGCGAATGAAAGCGTCCTGACCGAAACCGGCAAGCCCGAACAATGGGCGATCCAGACCGGCGACTATGCCAATACCCGCTATTCCGAGCTGGACCAGATCACCCGCGAGAACGTGGGCGACCTGCGCGTGGCCTGGACCTTCTCGACCGGCGTCTTGCGCGGGCACGAGGGCGGCCCGCTGGTGGTGGGCGACATGATGTATGTCCACACGCCCTTCCCCAACAACATCTTCGCGCTGGATCTGTCGGATAACGGCAAGATCGTCTGGCGCCACACCCCCCAGCAGGACCCCGAGGTGATCGCGGTCATGTGCTGCGACACCGTCTATCGCGGCGTGGCCTATGCCGACGGCATGATCATCAGCCACCAGGCCGACACGACCCTGGTCGCCCTGGACGCCATGACCGGCGAGGAGAAATGGTCCGTCCAGACCGGCGATCCCGCCATCGGCGAGACGAACACCGCGACCGTGATGCCCGTGGGCGACAAGGTCCTGGTCGGCGTGTCGGGCGGCGAATACGGCGTGCGCGGCCGCATCACCGCCTATAACCTGTCTGACGGATCCGAGGCCTGGAAGGCCTATTCCACCGGCCCCGACGACGAGATGCTGGTGAACCCCGAAACCACCATGCATCTGGGCCAGCCGGTGGGCGCGGACAGCTCGCTCAACAGCTGGGAAGGCGATCAGTGGAAGATCGGCGGCGGCACGACCTGGGGCTGGTTCAGCTATGACCCGGACCTGAACCTGGTCTATTACGGCACCGGCAACCCCTCGACCTGGAACCCCAGCCAGCGTCCGGGCGACAACCGCTGGTCGATGACCATCATGGCCCGCGACGCCGACACCGGCGAGGCGAAATGGTTCTATCAGAAGACGCCCCATGACGAATGGGACTATGACGGCGTCAACGAGAACATTCTGGTCGACAAGGAGATCGACGGCGAGGAACGCAAGCTGCTGGTCAACTTCGACCGCAACGGCTTTGCCTACACGCTGGATCGCGAAACGGGCGAGCTGCTGGTCGCCGAAAAGTTCGACCCGGCGGTGAACTGGGCGACCGAGGTCGACATGGACCCCGATTCCGACACCTATGGCCGCCCGATGGTCGTGGCGGAATACTCGACCGCCCAGAACGGCGAGGACGTGAACACCACCGGCGTCTGCCCGGCGGCGCTGGGCACCAAGGACCAGCAGCCGGCGGCCTATTCGCCCAAGACCGGCCTGTTCTATGTGCCGACCAACCATGTCTGCATGGATTACGAACCCTTCCGCGTCGCCTATACCGCGGGCCAGCCCTATGTCGGCGCGACCCTGTCGATGTATCCGGCCCCCGACAGCCATGGCGGCATGGGCAACTTCATCGCCTGGGACGCCGTCGAGGGCGAGATCAAGTGGTCCCTGCCCGAACAGTTTTCGGTCTGGTCGGGCGCCTTGGCCACCGCGGGCGACGTGGTCTTCTACGGCACGCTGGAAGGCTTCCTGAAGGCCGTCGACGCCGAGACGGGCGAGGAGCTCTACAGCTTCAAGACCCCCTCGGGCATCATCGGCAACACGATGACCTACGAACATGACGGCAAGCAGTACATCGCGGTCCTGTCGGGTGTCGGCGGATGGGCGGGCATCGGCCTGGCGGCCGGTCTGACCAACCCCAATGACGGTCTGGGTGCCGTGGGCGGCTATGCAGCCCTCAGCGACTATACCGAACTGGGCGGCCAGCTGACGGTCTTCGAACTGCCGGGCTGAGACCTCATACTTAGGTTCCGCACGCGCGAACTTGATCTGTGAAAGGGCCGCCCCAGGGATAGACTGGGGCGGTTCTGTCTGAGGAGAGCAGGCAGTCAATTGGGAGGATATCCAACATGAAAGCGATCACCGGCCTGACCGCGCTGGTCCTTGGTGCATCCCTGGCCGGCATGGCGCTGGCCCAGGCCGAGGCACCGCCCGCCGAGGCAGGCGCGGGTGCCGCCGCCGCCGTCTCGGGGACCGATGCGGCCCCCGCCGATGCCATGCCCGAGGAGGAGCCGGTCGAACTGGCCCAAGGCAACACCGTCATGCCGAGCGGCCATGACATCACCCCGGTCGAGATGGAGGACGGCCGCTGGCGCAATGACGAGGGCATCCCGACCTTCAACGTCGAGGACGGCGTTGTCGATTTCGCGACCTTCAACGGCTTTCGCCGCTATCACGCGGAATGCCATGTCTGCCACGGCCCGGACGGCGAAGGGTCGACCTATGCCCCCGCGCTGAAGAATTCCGTGCTGCGGATGGATTACTACGACTTCATGCAGGTCGTGGCCTCGGGCAAGCAGGGGACCAATTCGGTCATGCCCGCCTTCGGCACGAACAAGAATGTGTGGTGTTACATCGACGACATCTATGTCTATCTGCTGGCCCATGGCACGGATACGATCGGCCGCGGTCGCCCGGCTCAACGCGCCGACAAACCCGATGAATACACCGCGCAGGAAGATGCCTGCATGAGCAGCTGATGGCCCGCATTGCCCGCCTTGCCGCCGGCCTTCTGGCCGGTGCGCTGGCCCTGCCATCCGCCGGGGCGGCCCAGGTGGCGGATCTGCGGTCGACGACCCAGTTCCGCGTCTGCGCCGATCCCGCCAACGCCCCCATGACCACCCGCGAGGATACGGGGTTCGAGAACCGCCTGGCCGATTACTTCGGCGAATTGCTGGATCTGCCGGTGAGCTATACCTGGTTTCCGTCGGGCATGGGCTTCATCACCCGCACGCTGCGGGCGGGGACCTGCGATGTCGTGATGGGCTATGCCCAAGGCGACGAGCTGGTGCAGAACACCAACCATTACTACACCTCGGTCTATGGGCTGGTGACGCGGCGTGACGGGCCGCTGGCCGATGTCGACCGGCTGACCGACGCCGCGCTGCGCGATCACGACATCGGCGTGGTCGCGGGCACGCCGCCCGCCAGCCATCTGGCCCGGGCGGGCTTGGCCGCGCGGATGCGGGGGGCGGACCTGTTCGTCGACCGCCGGGTCGAGGATCCGATGGGCGACCTGCTGGAGGGGGTGCGCGACGGCACTCTGGGCGCCGCGGTGATGTGGGGGCCCTTGGCGGGGCCGCGAATCAAGGACGATCCCGACCTGCAGTTCACCGCCCTGCTGCACGAGGAATCCGGCCCGCGGCTGTTCTATCGCATCACCATGGGCGTGCGGATGGAGGAACAGGAATGGAAGCGTCAGCTGAACAGCCTGATCCGGCGCAATCAGGACGAGATCAACCAGATCCTGCGCGAGGCCGGGGTGCCCTTGGTCGACGATTACGGGCGGGCCTTGCTGGACTGATCCTGGCACTGGCCCCCGGCCTTGCCGCGGGCCAGCCCGTCCCCGAACCCGACGGATACCGGGGCGAACCCTATCGCGCCCCGGTCCCCGACACCCTGGCCGGGGCGCAGGTCATCGATACCGCGGGCGCGCTGGCCCTGCATGCGGATGGCGCGGCCTTTCTGGACGTGCTGCCCCGCAAGGCCCGCCCCGAGGGCCTGCCCCCCGACACGATCTGGAACGAGCCCGCGCATCTGTCGATTCCCGGCGCGGTCTGGCTGTGGGATACCGGATACCAGGCCTTGTCCCCGCCCGAGGAGGCGCGCCTGCGCGACGGCCTGACCCGCGCGCAGGCAGACGATCCCGACCGCCCGCTGGTGATCTTCTGCCGCGCCGATTGCTGGATGAGCTGGAATGCCGCGCGCCGCGCCGTGGAATGGGGCTTTGCCCCGGTCCTGTGGTTCCCCGGCGGCACCGAGGCCTGGCAGGAGGCCGGGGGCGATCTGGTGCCCCTGACCCCCTGAAAGCAGAACCCCTGATCGGGATCAGTCGACCCGGCCGAAACGCTCGGCCAGGGCGTCCATGCCCGCCTGATAGACGCCCTCGACCGCGGCGGTGGCGGCGTCGTCATTCTGGTCGGCGGGGGGATCGTTGTTCGGGAAACCCCGGTAATAGCCCGCGCGCCACAGCACCTCGGCCCGGCCGTCCCGGTTGCTGACCTGCAGCGTCGAGGAATAGTTCGTCACCGGCAGCACCGCCGGATCGACCTGGGTGATCATGTAGCGATACTGCATCCCCTCGGGGTCGATGCGGGTCAGCGTCTCGGTGATCTCGCCGCCCGATCCCAGGACCAGCAGCCGGGTCGATTCCTCGGGCTGGTCGGCGGGCGCGCCTTCGGGGACCATCCGCGTCTCGGCGATGGCGGGGTGCCAGCCCATGTCGTCGAAGCGGCCGATCGCCTCCCAGACCTCGGCGGGGGTGGCATCCAGCAGCACCGTCATCTCGGTCTTCAGCCGCGACGGGCCATGCGCCCATGCGGCCCCGGTCATGGCCATCGCCGCCGCGACGGCCCCGGCCAGCAGCCTTCCTGTCCTCATTCCTTCCGTTCCTCCCGAAAGATCACGTTTCTCAGCAGATAGCCGTAGCCGCGGCGGAACGCCTCGTCGGTGTTGCCGCGGATTTCGACCGATCCGGCGCGCAGGGTGCGGCCGGTCTCGGCATCGCGCAGATGCAGGTTGATCGACTGGATCAGATTCGACACCTTCTGGACCTCGCCCGCGATGACATAGTCGCTGCCCATCTTGCGCGCGATGCGGGCATCGGCGCCGTTGGAATGGACGGGGTTGCGGATGCGGGCTACGGCCTCGGGCGGCGGGGCGGTCAGCACGAAGCCCCGCGCGGCCAGGTCCTCGGCGATGAAGGCCTCGGTGGCGGCGATGCGGGCGGTCTCGTCGGCGCGGATGCCGTTGATCTGGCCCTCGGTCGATGTGTCGATGAAATGCAGGCCGAACCAGGTCGCGCGGCCCGGTTCGGGCGCCTGGGCGGCCGCGGGCAGGGCGGTCAGGCCCAGGACGAAGGCAAGGATCAGGCCGTGGCGCATCATGGGACAGACCATGCGCCCGACCGCCCCCGCCCGTCTATCAGACAAAAGCCCTAGGCCCTTGGGTGCGGGCGGGATGGGAAACCTTCCCGAACGCCGCGGGAACAATAACCGGCTTGCCGGATCGGCGAATCTCTGCCCACCATTGCCCCAGGGAGAGAGACATGTTCAAGCGATTGACGGCCATTCTGGTCGGTGCCACGGCACTGGCCCTGCCGCTTGCGGCCACGGCCCAGGACCCCGTCGTGATCCGGTCCGCCGTGCTGCGGGTGGACGATCCGGGCCTGCCGCCCATTTCCCGGCTGGAGCTGCCGCCCGCCGATCTGGGCTTTGCCGGCGCCCGCCTGGCGATCGAGGACAATGACACGACCGGCCGCTTCATGGGCCAGGATTTCGAGGCCGGGGAGGTCGCGGCCAGCCCCGACACCGCCGCCGAGGCGCTGGAGACGCTGCTGGCCGACGGGGTGCAGTTCATCGTGATCATGGCCGATGACGACACGACCCTGGCCCTGGCCGATCAGGCGGGCGACCGGGCGATGCTGTTCAACGCCCTGGCGCGCGGCGACAACCTGCGCGGCGCGGATTGCCGGTGGAACATGATCCATGTCGCCCCGAGCCGCGCGATGCTGGCCGACGGGCTGGCCCAGTTCCTGATGTGGAAGAACTGGCCCCGCTGGTTCCTGATCCATGGCAGCCACCCCCAGGACCAGGCCATGGCCGAGGCCTATCGCCGCGCCGCCACGAAATTCGGCGCCCGCATCGTCGAGACCCGCGAATACGAGGATACCGGCGGCGCGCGGCGCACCGACAGCGGCCATGTCCAGGTCCAGGCCCAGATGCCCGTCTTCACGCAGCGCGCGGCCGATCATGACATCGTCATCACCGCGGACGAGGCCGGGGTCTTTGCCGCCTATCTGCCCTATCTGACCTGGGATCCGCGCCCGGTCGCGGGATCGGCGGGCCTGGTGCCGCGCAGCTGGCATCCCGCGATGGAGGCCTGGGGCGGCACCCAGTTCCAGACCCGCTTCGAGCGCCTGGCCGAACGCCCCATCCGCGAGGAGGACTATCAGGCCTGGCTGTCGCTGCGCATCGTGGGCGAGGCGGCGACCCGCACCCAATCGGGCGATCCGCAGGTGCTGCGCGACTATATCCTGTCGGATGATTTCGACGTGGCAGGGTTCAAGGGCCAGGCCCTGACCGTGCGCGACTGGGACCACCAGATGCGCCAGCCGATCCTGCTGACGACGGGGCTGCTGACCACCTCGGTCAGCCCCCAGGACCAGTATCTGCACCAGACCAGCCAGCTGGACACGATGGGCCTGGACCGGCCCGAAACCGAATGTCAGTTCCCGGAGGCACGATGAGAAACCTGACCTGCGCCGCGGCCATGGGGCTTGCCCTGATCCTGGCCGCCGATCCCGCCTTGGCCAACCGCGTCTTCGTGACCAATGAACGCAGCAACGACGTCACCGTGCTGGACGGCGAAAGCTTCGAGGTGATCGGCACCTATCCCGCCGGCAACCGCCCGCGCGGCATCACCATCAGCCCCGACGGGACCGAGCTCTACGTCTGCGCATCGGATGACGACCTGGTGCGGGTCTTCGACCCCAACACGATGGAGGAGATGCACACCCTGCCATCGGGCCCCGACCCGGAGCTGTTCGTGCTGCACCCCTCGGGCAACCCGCTCTATATCGCGAACGAGGATGACAACCTGGTCACAGTGGTCGACGTCAAGACCCGCCAGGTCCTGGCCGAGATCCCGGTCGGCGTCGAACCCGAAGGCATGGGCGTCAGCCCCGACGGCCGGGTGGTGATCAACACGTCGGAAACGACGAACATGGCGCATTTCATCGACACCGAGACCTTCGAGATCACCGCCAATGTCCTGGTCGACAGCCGCCCGCGCTTTGCCCAGTTCACCGCCGACGGCACCAAGCTCTATGTCACCTCCGAGATCGGCGGCACGGTCAGCGTGATCGACCCCGAGACCCAGACCATCACCAAAAAGATCACCTTCGAGATCCCCGGCGTCCTGCCCGAGGCGATCCAGCCGGTGGGCGCGCGGGTGACCTCGGACGGGGCCAAGCTCTATGTAGCGCTGGGGCCCGCGAACCGGGTGGCGGTCATCGACGCCCGCACGGACGAGGTGATGGATTACCTGCTGGTCGGCCAGCGCGTCTGGCAGCTGGCCTTCGATCCCGATGAACGGTTTCTCTATACCACCAACGGCAATTCGAACGACGTGTCGATCATCGACGTGGCGCGCGACGAGGTGGTGCGATCGGTCCAGGTGGGCCAGCAACCCTGGGGCGTCGTCGTCGCCCCCAACTGATCCCCGACAGATGAAGGAAATTCCGACATGACCATGCTGAGCAAGCTGATGTCCGGCGCCGCCCTGGCGCTGATCCTGGCGGTCCCCGCCACCGCCCAGGACGCGCCCGCCGACCAGGTCCCCGGCGGCGATGCCGTGGTGGGCGAACCCGCCGAGCCGGGCACCCAATCGGGCGAGGCCGTGACCTCGGACGATCAGGACGACGACGATGATGACGACGACGACGACGATGGCGCGGCGGCCCCCGCCGGCGATGACGGCGGCGTCCACGAGGCGCAGGGCAAGTTCGATTACGGCTTTTCCGGGCTTCTGGCGCGCGACAATCGTACGGATCTGGCGCCGCTGACGCTGGCATCGGGCCAGCCGGTGGCATCGGCCGAATACACGATCAAGTCCGGCGGCTACTACCGGATCGAGATCACCGCCGATGGCAGCCAGGAACTGTCCCTGTCGGGCGGCGACTTCTTCCGCGCCATCTGGATCAACGAGATCGTCATCGAGGATATCGAGATCCGCCCCATGGGCGTGCACAGCATCGAATTCGACAGCGCGGGCACGGCACGGCTCAGCTTCATCGCGGTCCTGCCGGGGCGCTACACCCTGTCCGTCCCCGGATCCAGCGGCGACACGATGCAGGCCGTCTTCAACATCCAGTGACGCCCGCCCTGCAGATCGACCGGGTCAGCCACAGCTTCGGCGCCGTCCAGGCGCTGGAGGATGTGTCGCTGACCGTCCCCCGGGGCGGGTTCACCGCCCTGCTGGGGGTGAACGGGGCGGGCAAGACGACGCTCTTTTCGCTGATCACGCGGCTTTACGACAACCGGTCCGGCACGATCCGGGTCGGCGGCCATGACCTGCGGCGCCGGCCGTCGCAGGCCCTGGCGCGGCTGGGCGTGGTGTTTCAGTCCCGCGCCATGGATGCTGACCTGACCATCCGCCAGAACCTGACCTATCACGCCAGCCTGCACGGCATTCCCGGCCGCCTGGCGCGTCCCCGCATCATGGCGGTGCTGGAACAGGTCGATCTGGCCGACCGCGCCGATGCGCGCATCACCGCCTTGTCCGGCGGCCAGTCCCGCCGGGCCGAGATCGCCCGCGCCCTGATCCACAGCCCCGACCTGCTGCTGCTGGACGAGGCGACGGTGGGGCTGGACGTCAAGTCCCGCGCCGAGGTCCTGGCCCTGACCCGCCGCCTGATCGCCGATGACGGGGTCTCGGCGCTCTGGGCCACGCATATCATGGACGAGATCGAACCGGATGACGACCTGGTCATCCTGCATCGCGGCCGGGTGCTGCGCCATGGCAGGGCCGGTGCCATCGCCGGGCAGGCCGGGCTGACGCGCGCATTCCTGGACCTGACCGGGGTGGCGCCGTGACCGCCCCCACCGCCCGCCCCACCGCCCGGCCCGGCGCCTGGGTCACGGCCTTTCTGGGCATCGCCCGGCGCGAGACGCTGCGCTTCGTCAACCAGCGGGGCCGGTTCCTGGCGGCGCTGGTGCGGCCGCTGGTCTGGCTGTTCATCTTCGCCGCCGGGTTCCGGGCGGTGCTGGGCCTGTCGATCACGCCGCCCTATCAGACCTATGTCCTCTACGAGGTCTATGTCACGCCGGGCCTCGTCGCGATGATCCAGCTGTTCAACGGCATGCAATCCTCGCTGTCGATGGTCTATGACCGCGAGACGGGGGCCATGCGCACCCTGCTGGTCAGCCCCTTTCCGCGCTGGTTCCTGCTGGGGTCCAAGCTGGTCGCGGGGGTGATCGTGTCGATCATCCAGGTTGCGGCCTTTCTGGCGATCGCCTGGTTCTGGGGCATCCGCCCGCCCGCCTGGGGCTATGTCACGGTGATCCCGGCGCTGATCCTGGCGGGGCTGATGCTGGGGGCGATGGGGCTGTTTCTGTCCAGCGCCATCCGCCAGCTGGAGAATTTCGCGGGCGTCATGAACTTCGTGATCTTCCCGATGTTCTTCGCCTCCTCCGCGCTTTATCCGCTGTGGCGGATGCGCGAAAGCTCGCCCCTGCTCTATGACATCTGCCGCTTCAACCCCTTCACCCATGCGGTCGAGCTGATCCGCTTCGCGCTCTACATGCAGGTGAACTGGGGGGCCTTGGCGGTGGTCCTAGGATGTTTGGCGGGGTTCTTCGGGGCGGCGGTCTTCATGTATGATCCGCAAAAGGGCCTCTGGGCCCGCCGAAAGGGAGGACCCGCATGATCCGCTTCACCCTGGCCCTGGCGCTGATGGCCGCGCCCGCCCTGGCCGCGCCGGGCACCGACCCGGACTGGCCCTGCATCCAGCGGCTGCAGCCGCATCTGTCCCTGGGCCAGGTCTGGTCCGGCCCCGCCCCGGACGAGGGCATGGCCGATCTGGCGCGCGAACCCGCCATCGCCCGCCTGGCCGACCGGCTGGAACAGCGCCGCCTGCCCCTGGAGGAGGCCGAGGCCGACATCGCCGCCTTTGCAGACGGGGCCGATGCGGATCGGATGGTGGCGCTGATGCAGGCGGTCTTCGACCGGATCGACCGCGACCGCGCGGCGCTGATCGCGGGCATCTCGCGCTATGGCCGGGCGCAGCTGGCGCTGTCGGAACGCATCGACGCCCGCCGCGGCCGCATGGCCGAACTGGAGGCCGCCGAGGACCCCGATTTCGACGCGCTCGACGCCGAGGAGGCCGCGCTGGACTGGGACACCCGCATCTTCACCGAACGCCAGCAATCTCTGACCTATGTCTGCGAGACGCCGGTGATCCTGGAACAGCGCGTTTTTGCCTTGGGCCGGGTGATCGCGGGGCATCTGGACTAGATCGCATTTTCAGCGAGCCATGGGCAGACAGGTCCGCATGCCGGTGCTAAGACTGCGACATCCCTATCGCCGTATCGAGTGCCCATACAGATCGACCCCACCCCCTTGCCCGGCGTCGTTGTCCTGACGCCCGCCCGCCACGGCGACGACCGCGGCTTCTTCTCGGAAAGCTGGAATCGCCGCACGCTGCGCGAGGCGGGGCTGGACCTGCCGGATATCGTCCAGGACAACCATTCGATGTCGATGCGCGCGGGCACGCTGCGGGGGCTGCATTACCCGGCCCCGCCCCATGCCCAAGGCAAGCTGGTGCGCTGCGGCCGCGGCAGCCCGTTCGACGTGGCGGTGGATGCCCGGCGGGGCAGCCCCACCTACGGGCAATGGTTCGGGACCGAGCTTAGTTTCGCCGATGGCCGCCAGCTGTGGATCCCCGCGGGCTTCCTGCACGGCTTCGTCACCCGCGCCCCGGAGACCGAGGTGATCTACAAATGCACCGCCCATTACGACCGCGCCGCCGACGGGGCGGTGGCATGGGACAGCCTGGGCATCGATTGGGGCGTCCGCGATCCGGTCCTGTCGGAAAAGGATCGCGCCGCGCCCGCCTTCGCGGACGGGACCAGCCCCTTTGCGAGTGACGCATGAGGATCCTGATCACCGGCGGCGCCGGCTTCATCGGATCGGCGGTGGTGCGGCTGGCCGTGGCGCGCGGCCATGACGTGGTGAACCTGGACACGCTGACCTATGCCGCGAACCTGGAGAACGTGGCCTCGGTGGCGGGTTCGGACCGCTACGCCTTCGAACATGCCGACATCCGCGACCGCGCGGCCTTGGACCGCATCCTGGCCCGGCACCGCCCCGATGCCATCCTGCACCTGGCCGCCGAAAGCCATGTGGACCGGTCCATCGACGGGCCGGACAGCTTCATCCAGACCAATGTGATCGGCACCTTCACCCTGCTGGAGGCCGCGCGCGCCTATTGGACCGCCGCCGGGCGGCCGGAGGGGTTCCGCTTCCACCATGTCTCGACCGACGAGGTCTTCGGATCCCTGGGCCCCGAGGGCCGGTTCAGCGAGACGACCCCCTATGATCCGCGCAGCCCCTATTCGGCCAGCAAGGCGGGCTCGGACCACCTGGTCCGCGCCTGGTCCGAAACCTATGGCCTGCCGGTCCTGCTGACCAACTGCTCGAACAATTACGGGCCGTTCCATTTTCCCGAAAAGCTGGTGCCGGTGGTGATCCTGCGCGCCTTGGCCGGCCAGCCGATCCCCGTCTATGGCGACGGGCTGCATGTGCGCGACTGGCTCTATGTCGAGGATCACGCCGAGGCGCTGCTGACCGTGCTGACCCAAGGCCGCCCCGGCCGCAGCTATGCCATCGGCGGCGAGAACGAGGTCGCCAATATCGACCTGGTGCGGATGATCTGCGCGCATATGGACCGGCTGCACCCCGAGGGCGCCCCCCATGACCGGCTGATCGCCTTCGTGCCCGACCGGCCCGGCCATGACCGGCGCTATGCCATCGACCCTGCGCGCATCCGGTCCGAGCTGGGCTGGCGCCCCTCCGTCTCGGTCGACGAGGGGCTGGGCCGCACGGTGGCCTGGTATCTGGACAACCGCGACTGGTGGCAGCCGCTGCTGGCGCGCGACGGCGTGGGCCGGCGCTTGGGGACGGGCTGATGCGGGGGCTGCTGGTCTTCGGGGCGACGGGGCAGGTGGCGCGGGCCTTGGCGCCCTTGGCGCCGGGGGCGCGGTTTCTGGCGCGGTGCGATGCCGACCTGATGGATCCGGGCGCATGCGGCGGGGCGATCCTGGCGGAACGACCCCACGCGGTTCTGAACCTGGCCGCCTGGACGGCGCCCTAGCCGATGATTCGATATGACGCAGCGCAAGGGCATCATCCTGGCCGGAGGCTCGGGGGCGCGGCTCTATCCCATCACCATGGGCGTGTCGAAGCAGCTGCTGCCGCTCTACGACAAGCCGATGATCTATTATCCGCTCACGGTGCTGATGCTGGCCGGCGCCCGCTAGATTGCCATCATCACCACGCCGGAGGACCAGGCCCAGTTCCAGCGACTGCTGGGCGACGGCGCGCAATGGGGACTGGATTTCACCTGGATCGTGCAGCCCGCGCCCGACGGGCTGGCCCAGTGTTCAGTCCCGGCATCTGTTGGATCGGATTTGGGATGAATCTGTCTGGCTCAGATGTCCAGATCTTGCGGATGTATTCGTAGGGTGTGAGCCCTCCAAGGGTCTTGAGCCGGCGGGCGAAATTGTAAGCGGCCATGAAGTCGGCGAGGTGAGTGCGGAGCTGGTCGTGATCGTCGTAATGGAAGCGTTTAACGGTCGCGTCCTTGATCGTTCGGTTCATTCGCTCGACCCGGTCGTTGGTCCACGGGTGGTTTGGCTTGGTGAGACGATGTTCGATACCGCTCGACCATTGTCCTCGGACCAATGGCGGACAAGGTCTCGCCCTTGCAGATCATGTCGAAGCGCATGGGCCGAGAATAAACGGTGTTGCGGTTCCGGGGGCTGCTCGGCGAACTGAATGCTCCTCGCCATCGGGCTTGAACCGGTGGCGCCGCAATGGCTCATCGCTGCAGACACCGATGGAGCGCTGAGCGTGTCACGTGCGGGATGGATGGCTGCAGGGCATAGAGGCGTTCTGCGCTACAAACGATCCCCCGGATCGTTTGCTTCACGCTTGAACTCCCGCGGCAGCAGCGTGTGCCGTCGGAAAGCGACGATGGTCGCCTCCTCAGCCTCGGTCAGGATCGTCGAGCGCGGTTCTCTCGGCCCGGTCTTGAGGTCCTCGACCGTCTGGCGCTTGCGCCATTTCGCAACCGTCTTCGGGTTGATCCCCAGATCCCGGCTCAACGTCGCAAGCGAAGCTTGCGATCGTTCGGGCCAAGCCCTCGGACCGATAGCGAGCCGGCCCTCATTATTGCAGCTCTGACGGCGTGCGTGCTCATGGCGCTCCCGTGACGAACCTGGCCCATAATGCTTCCTTCCATTCCTGCGAAAGGATCGCACCATCAAACCGTGGGATCAAACAACTAGGGGCGGGCGCAGAAAGGTGGGCATCGCGCCCCCGGACCGCAGGAACAGATCGGCCATGTCCAGTGCCTCGCGGATGGTAACGTCCATGTCCAAGTAGCGATAGGTGCCAAGCCGTCCGACGAAGGTCACCCCCGGCGTGGCGTGGGCGAGGTCGATGTACTGCTCCAGCAGCGCCTTCTCCTCGACCAGGCGGATCGGGTAGTAGGGCGTGTCGCCCGGCTCGGCCGCGCGGGAATATTCGCGATAGCAGACCGTGCCTTCGTGGCTTTCCCAGGGGCTGAAATGCTTGTGCTCGGTGATGCGGGTATAGGGCACGTCGCGGTCGCCGTAGTTCATCACTGCACAGCCCTGATAGTCGCCCTTATCGCTGAACCGCTCGAAATCCAGCGTGCGATAGCCGAGCCGGCCAAGCCGATAGTCGAAATACCCGTCCAGCGGTCCCGACCAGAAGACGTGATCGGCCTCGGCCGCCATCTCGGGGCGGTATTCGGTGTTCAGCTCGACCGTGATGCACGAATGGTCCAGGATCGCCGCGACCATGGCGCTGTAGCCGTCCTGCGGCATCCCCTGGAAGCGGTGGAAGAAGTAGTTGTCATCGTAATTGAACCGCACCGGCAGGCGCTTCAGAATCGATGCGGGCAGCTCGGTCGGCGAACAGCCCCACTGCTTTTCGGTATAGCCCTTGAAGAAGGCCTCGTAGAGTTCGGGACCGACGAAGCGCAGTGCCTGCTCCTCGAAGGTCTGCGGATCGGTGATGCTGGTATCGGCCTTGCTCTCGATGAAGGCGCGCGCCTCGTCGGGGCGCAGGGTCGTGCCGAAGAACTGGTTGATCGTCAGCAGGTTGATGGGCAGCGAATGGACACGGCCCTGGGCCGTCGTCTTGACGCGGTTCTGATAGGGCAGGAACCGCGCGAAGCGGTTGACGTAATCCCAGACCCCCTCGTCATCGGTGTGGAAGATGTGCGGGCCATAGACATGCAGCATGACGCCCGTCTCGGCGTCGCGCTCGGTATGGCAGTTGCCGGCGATGTGGGGCCGCGCGTCGATGACGATGCTGGGCCGGCCGGCCTCGGCCAGGCGGCGGGCCAAGACCGCGCCCGACAGGCCCGCGCCGACGATCAGGACCGGATCAGCCATGACCGGCCAAGGCCAGGACCCGGTCATGGGGCCGGTCCAGCCGCCCGGCCAGCCCGTCGCGCACTGCCTGGTCCAGGATGGTGCGGAACAGCGCCGCATCGGGCCCGTAATCGCCCGCCTTGCGGCGCCATTTGCGCAGCAGGACCGGGACCAGTGGCCAGAACCACGGCCCCGCCGCCACGCGATAGGCGATCAGCGCGTTGCGATACATGTAATAGACCTTCCAGATCGGCCGCAGGACCAGGCCGGTGCTGCCCTGCAGGGCCTGGGTGTCATGGTCGAAATGCAGGTCCGGGGCAAAGCCGATCCGCAGCCCCATGCGCCGCATCCGCAGGGTATGCAGCTGATCGTCGCCATAGATGAACAGGCGCGGATCGGGCAGGCCCGCCCGCATCAGCGCGTCCCGCGACAGAAACAGCCCGACGAAGCTGGTCATGTCCACCGCCCGCATCGGCGCGCCGGGGACGTAATCGGCGTCGCTCAGGTGAAACCCCTGCCGCCCGCGGCCCAGGGGCATGCGCGCCAAGGTCCGCAGAAAGGCGCCGGGGTTCCAGAACGGGTTGCGATAGGGGCGGTTCATCTCGCAGATGGTGCCGTCCGGATGGCGCACCGCGGCCCCGACCGCGTCCCAGCCCCGCAGGTCCATGCCGCGGAACCGCGCGAAAGCGCCCGGCGCGGGGCGGCCGTCATCATCCATCACCGCGACCCAATCGGCGCGCGTGTCGTCCCGGGCGATCTGCATCGCGCGCGAGAACCCGCCCGCCCCGCCCAGATTGGTCGCGCTGCGCCGCAGGATCAGGCGCGGGTCGTCCAGACCCGTCAGCCAGTCCCATGTGCCGTCGCCCGAGGCATTGTCGATGACGATCACGTGATCGACCGGCTCGGCCAGCAGGCGGTTCAGCGTGACCTTCAGCTTGTCCAGCCGATCATGGGTGACGACGGCGGCGGCAAGGGTCAGGCGGGTCTGGGCCATCTTCACAGTGCTTTTGCAACTCACTTAGTTTCTAGTATCGGGCGGGTAGCATGGCCCTAAATACGCATTCAACAACAATAATTTTAGGGCTTGACGCTGCAATTTGTCTCAGCTTTCGATAGGGAATACCTCAAGCGGAGATCATTCGGGCGCGAGGTTTCATTCTTAGGCCCTGTTGACAGCAGTAATTCACCGGCCGTGTTGATCTTAACTAAACCTGGCATCTATGATAGATACCAGCTTCGCACGAAACCTGATGTCGAACGACGAGCGGGCTCCATCATGCGTTTCCCCTCACCATCCGCGCCGGAAACGGAAGCAAGCCCACCAACCACCGACTTTTCCTTGATGCGGTTTTAGGAAATGAGGCGTGAGCCGCCACTGGTTCAAGGCCATGCTGAATGCAAACTGACGCTCCATGGCGGGATCTGCCGTAAGAGTTTGGAAAGTGGTCAAGCGTCTATCGCCAATTCCGTCGTTGGTCACTGGCGGGGATTTGGGAAAAGATCATGGACGCTCTTGAACAAACAAATCCTATCGCATAGTCGGACCAGCGTCCAGCGACGGAACTGGCGATAGATCGATAACCATTGGCTAAAATTCTCCGGAAGGTCATGCCATGGAGAACCGGCGCAAGAAATTAGGGAAAGCTATTCAAAAACGAGCCGATGATCAGTGGGGTAGCGGCTGTTCGGGGACCGGAGCGCCAAGATAAAATGCTTGTTAAACAAATATTTTCGTCCGATATCATATCTTGTGTCAATCTGGCCTCCATCGCACATCCCAGCTTGAATTCCAGCCAGACCGCCCTGTGGACCCCTTTTCTCGATGCGGCCTAACATGTCGTTATTACCGTCGACACGAAGTGGCAATTCAGGGCAGTCGACAATCGGCCCGTTCTGCCAGAGCCAGTTGATCATGTGTCCAGGTTCTCGACGTTCAGGGCGTTCTGCTGGATGAAGTCGCGGCGCGGTTCGACCACGTCGCCCATCAGCTTGGTGAACAGGTCCTCGGCCTCGGCCACATCCTCGATGCGCACCTGCAGCATGGTGCGGGCATCGGGGTCCAAGGTCGTCTCCCACAGCTGGTCGGGGTTCATCTCGCCCAGGCCCTTGTAGCGCTGCAGCGACAGGCCCTTCTCGCCCTCCAGGAAGATCGCCTGCAGCAGGGCCAAGGGGCCGTGGATCATCTGGTCGCGATCCTTGCGCATCAGCCGTGCCGGGCGGGCATAGATGTCCTGAAGCGCCCGGGTCATCTCGCCCAAGCGGCGGCTTTCGCCGCTGCGCAGCATCTGGCCGTCGAGGACGCGATTCTCCTCGACACCGCGCAGGGTGCGGGACAGGCGGATGCCGGCATCCTGGGTCGGGCGGCCCAGCCAGCCGCGCTCGTATTCCTCGGCGATCAGGTCCAGCCGGGCGGCGATGTCATCGGCCACGGCCTGGGCATCCTCGTCGATCCGGCCGGGCACCAAGGCCCCGGCGATCGCGGCCTGTTCGGTGATGTGCGGCGGGTAATGGGTGGGATAGGCGCGCAGGATGCGGCGGGCGGCGCGGGCCTCCTCGACCACGCGGGCTAGGTCGTTGCCGCTGATATCCTCGCCCGTGGCCAGGCGCAGGGTGGCGCCGTCCACGCCCTGCTGGATCAGGTAATCCTCCAGCGCGGCCTCGTTCTTCAGATAGACCTCAGACCGCCCGCGCCCGACCTTGTAGAGCGGCGGCTGCGCGATATAGAGATGCCCCGCCTCGATCAGGTCGGGCATCTGGCGGAAGAAGAAGGTCAGCAGCAGGGTGCGGATATGCGCGCCGTCCACGTCGGCGTCCGTCATGATGACGATCTTGTGGTAGCGCAGCTTCTTCAGGCTGAATTCATCCCGCCCGATCCCGGTGCCGAGCGCGGTGATCAGCGTGCCGATCTGGTCCGAGGACAGCATCCGGTCGAAGCGCGCGCGTTCCACGTTCAGGATCTTGCCGCGCAGGGGCAGCACGGCCTGGTTCTGGCGCGACCGGCCCTGTTTCGCCGATCCGCCGGCCGAATCGCCCTCGACGATGAACAGCTCGCTGAGCGCGGGGTCCTTTTCCTGGCAATCGGCCAGCTTGCCGGGCAGGGATGCCACATCCATCGCGGTCTTGCGGCGCGTCAGCTCGCGCGCGCGGCGCGCCGCCTCGCGGGCCAAGGCCGCCTCGATGATCTTGCCGACGATCTGGCGGGCCTCGGTCGGGTTCTCCTCGAACCAATCGGCCAGCTTTTCACCGACCAGCCCCTCGACCGCGGGGCGCACCTCGGAGGAGACCAGCTTGTCCTTGGTCTGGCTGGAGAATTTCGGGTCGGGCACCTTGACGGACAGCACGCAGGTCAGACCCTCGCGCGCGTCGTCGCCGGTGAAATCGACCTTTTCCTTTCTGGCAATGCCGCTGTCCTGGGCGTATTTGCCGATCACCCGGGTCAGCGCGCCGCGGAAGCCCGCCATATGCGTGCCGCCATCGCGCTGCGGGATGTTGTTGGTGAAGGGCAGCACCGTCTCGTGATAGCTGTCATTCCACCACATCGCGACCTCGACCCCGATGCCGCCCTTTTCGCCGGTGATGAAGATCGGCTCGGGCATGACGGCGGTCTTGGACCGGTCGAGGTATTTGACGAATTCCCGCACGCCGCCCTCGTAGAACAGCTCGGAGCGCTGGATCTCGGCATGGCGCTCATCCTCCAGGATGATGCGCACGCCGCTGTTCAGGAAGGCCAGTTCCCGCAGGCGGTTCTCCAGCGTCTTGAAGCTGTAGTCGAGGTTCGAGAAGGTCCCCTCCGGGTCGGTCTGCTTGTTCGAGGCCAGAAACCGCACCTCGGTCCCGGTCTGGCCGGGGGCGTCGCCCACCACGCGCAGCGATTCCACCGTGTCGCCGCGTTCGAAGCGGACGTAATGTTCCTTGTCGTTGCGCCAGATCCGCAGCTCCAGCCAGTCGCTCAGCGCATTCACCACCGACACGCCGACCCCGTGCAACCCGCCCGAGACCTTGTAGCTGTTCTGGTCGAACTTTCCGCCCGCATGCAGCTGGGTCATGATGACCTCGGCCGCGCTGACGCCTTCGCTGGCATGCATGTCCACCGGAATGCCGCGGCCGTTGTCGCGCACGCTGACGCTGCTATCGGCATGGATCTTGACCTGGACATAGTCGGCATGGCCGGCCAAGGCCTCGTCGATGCCGTTATCGACGACCTCATAGACCATGTGATGCAGGCCGGACCCGTCATCGGTATCGCCGATATACATGCCGGGCCGCTTGCGCACGGCCTCCAACCCCTTGAGAACCTTGATCGAATCGGCGCCGTATTCGGCGGGTTGGGCAGCGGTGTCGGTCATGTGTGGAATTTCCTGTACGTCATGCCCCGATATAGGCCTTCCGGCGGGCAAAGTCACGGCTTTCGCAGGGTTTTTCGCGTGCCCGGATCAGTCCTCGGCGGCGATGGCGGAACCCTGCGCGTCGCGCCGCACGGCCAGGTGGCGCGCGCGCGGCCCGAAGGCCGCGAACAGGTCGCGATCCGTGCCGGTCAGCAGGCTGCGCGCGGGCAGGTCGGTGATCCGGTCACAGAGCGCGGCGCGCCGGTCCGCGTCCAGATGGGCCGCCACCTCGTCCAGCAGCAGCAGCACCGGCTGGTCCGACAGCGCCCGCGCATTGGCCAGGATCAGCGACAGCAGCAGGGCCTTCTGCTCGCCCGTCGAGGACAGCGCGGCGGGCATGTCCTGCGGCCCCCAGCTGGCCCCCAGATCGGCGCGATGCGGGCCGGTCAGGCTGCGCCCGGCGGCCAGGTCGCGGGGCCGCATCGCCGACAGCCGGTCCGCGATGCTGGCGGCGTCGGCGTCATCGGCATGGCCGTCCTGGGCCAGCAGGACCAGCCGCGCCGCGGGGAAATCCGCGCCGCCATCCTGGGCGGCCATGATCGCGTCCAGCGCGGCCCGGCGGTTGCGGGTCAGGGCGGCGCCGGCATCGGCCATCTGCGCCTCCAGCGCGCGGTACCAGCCGGGATCACCCAGCTGGTCGCGCAGCAGGCGGTTGCGTTCGCGCATCGCCTTGTCATAGGCCAGTGACAGATCGGCGTGATCGGGATGCAGCGACAGGGTCACCCGGTCCAGGAAGCGACGGCGCGTCTCGGGCGTGTCGGTCCACAGCCGGTCCATCGCCGGGACCAGCCAGACCACGCGGACCAGCCGCGCCAGCCGGGTCTGCGGGACCGTCTTGTCATCCAGCGCGACCTGGCGCGACTGGCCGGGCAGGGCGGTGATGTCCACGCCGTGATCGCCCAAGGCGGCACGGATACGCCATCCCGCGCCTGCGTCCTGACGGGCCTGATCGGCGGGCGCGGCACCACGCAAGCCCCGTCCGGGGGCCAGCATCGACAGCGATTCCAGGATGTTCGTCTTGCCCGACCCGTTTGGGCCGAAGATCGCCAGCGGCCGGTCGTCCAGCGCCAGGTCCAGGCGGGGCCAGGACCGGAACTGGGACAGCCGCAGGTGATGCAGCGTCACACGCGCATCGGCATGACGACATAGACCGCGCTTTCGTCATTGCCCTCGCGGATCAGGGCGGCGTCGCCCGATCCGTTGAACAGGAAGACGGCATTGTCGCGATCGACCTGGCCCGCGATCTCCTGCAGGTATTTGGCGTTGAAGCCGATCTCCAGCGGGTCGTCGGCGAAGGCCACGATCAGCTCCTCCTCGGCGGCGCCGGCATCGGGGGCGTTCACCGACAGGACCAGCCGGTCCTGGTCCAGCGACAGCTTGACGGCGCGGGACCGTTCGCTGCTGACGGTGGCCACGCGGTCCACGGCGCGGGCGAAATCGGTGGCGTCCACCTCCAGCTTGCGGGCATTGCCGGTGGGGATGACGCGGCTGTAATCGGGGAAGGTCCCGTCGATCACCTTCGAGGTCAGGGTGATGGTCGGCGTGGCGAAGCGGATCTTGGTCTCGCTGACCGAAACGGCGATCTCGGCCTCGTCATCGTCCAGAAGCTTGCGCAGCTCGCCCACGGTCTTGCGCGGCACGATCACGCCGGGCATGTCGTCGGCGCCCATGGGCAGGGGCGCGTCGATCCGCGCCAGACGGTGCCCGTCGGTCGCCACGCAGCGCAGCACCGGCCCGTCGCCCGATTGCGCCACATGCAGATAGACGCCGTTCAGGTAATAGCGCGTCTCCTCGGTCGAGATCGCGAATTTCGACTTGTCGAACAGCCGGCGCAGCACGCCCGCGGGCGCCTTGAAATTGGCGCTGTATTCGCTGCTGGCCATGACCGGGAAATCGGCGCGCGGCAGGGTCGCCAGGCTGAAGGAGGACCGGCCCGCCTGGACCGACAGCCGCCCGGATTCCTCGTCGCTGGCGATCTGGACCAGCGCGCCGTCGGGCAGCTTGCGCGCGATCTCGTTCAGCATCACGGCGCTGACGGTGGTGGCGCCGGGGCGTTCCACCTGGGCGGGGGCGCGGTCCACGACCTCGGTATCCAGATCGGTGGCGCGGAAGCTCACGCCGTCCTCGGCCGCCTCGATCAGGACATTGGCCAGGATCGGGATGGTGTTGCGGCGTTCGACCACCGATTGCGCCTGAGACACGGCCTTGACCAGAACGGCGCGCTCGATCGAGAATTTCATCTGTTTCCCCTGTCCCATGGCTGTGCGGCCCTTGCCGGACCTGATGCATAGCCGCCCGCGCGGCGGGTCACAAGATTTTCGTGATCAGCCTTCCAGCATGCGCTTGAGCACGGCCACATCCTCGACCAGCGAGGAATCCTCGGCCAGCAATTCCTCGATCTTGCGCACGCCATGCATGATCGTGGTGTGGTCGCGCCCGCCGAAGCGGCGGCCGATCTCGGGCAGGGACCGGCTGGTCAGCTGCTTGGACAGATACATGGCGATCTGGCGGGGCCGGGCGACGTTGCGGGCGCGCTTCGGGCCCATCATGTCGGCCAGGCGGATGTTGTAATGTTCCGCGACCTTGCGCTGGATGTCGTCGATGCTGATCTTGCGGTCGTTCGTGCGCAGGATGTCGGCCAGGCATTCCTGCGCGACCTCCAGCGTGATCTCGCGGCGCAGCAGGCTGGCATGGGCGAAGAGACGCTGCAGCGCGCCCTCCAGCACCCGGACGTTGGTGCTGATGCGATGGGCCAGGAATTCCAGGACGCCCGCGCCGATCTCCAGGTCGGGCTGCTGGGCGCGGAAGACCTCGGTCTTGGATTGCAGGATGCCAAGGCGCAGCTCGTAGGTCGTGGGGTGCAGGTCCACGATCAGCCCGCAGGACAGGCGCGACTTGATGCGTTCCTCCAGGCCTTTGATCTCGGCCGGGGCGCGGTCGGCGGAGATCACGATCTGCTTGCCCTGATCGACCAGCGCGTTGAAGGTGTGGAAGAACTCCTCCTGGGTGCTGTCCTTGCCGGCGATGAACTGCACGTCATCGACCATCAGCATGTTCACGTTGCGGAACATGCTCTTGAAATCCATGATGGAACTTTCGCGCAGGGCCTGCACGAAGCGGTACATGAACTGTTCCGCCGACAGGTACAGAACCTGCGCCGCGGGGTGGCGCGTCTGATAATCATGCGCGATGGCGTGCATCAGGTGCGTCTTGCCCAAGCCCACGCCGCCATAGAGGAACAGCGGGTTGAAGCCCACGGGCCCGCCCTCGGCCACGCGGCGGGCGGCGGCATGGGCCAGCTCGTTCGGCTTGCCCACGACGAAATTCGAGAAGGTGTAGCGCGGGTCCAGCGGCGCGCCCAAATCGGCGCGGGGCGCGCGGGCGGTGGGGGCCTCGGGCGCGTGGCCCGCGGGGGCCGCGGCCTGCGCTGCGGGACGGGCCGCGGCCACGGCGCCCACATCGAATCGCAGCCGTTCGACCGGCGCGCCGTTGCGCGTCAGGACGGCCATGATCTCCTTGGCGAAATGCCGGTTCACCCAGTCCGAGATGAACCGCGTGGGGCTGGCGAAACGCGCGGCCCCGTCATCGATGGCGGTCAGGCGAAGCGGCTTGATCCAGTGGTTGTAGTTGTTCGGCCCCACGCTCTGCTCCAGCTCCGCGCATGCCTGTCCCCAGATCCTGTCCATCAT